>JARLGO010000288.1 GCA_031292655.1 Geothrix sp. | reverse complement strand
GGCCTGTTCCGCTTTGATCTCTTCCAGGAAGGTCTCCAGCCACTTGGTGGAGAAGGTCCCGGCGATGAAGTCGGGCTGGTCCATGATGCGGCGGTGGAGGGGGGCGGTGGTCTTGATGCCCTCGATCACCAGGGTGTCCAGGGCCCGGCGCATGCGGGCGATGGCCTCGGTGCGGCTGGCGCCGTAGGCGATGAGCTTGGCCACCATGGAGTCGTAGTGGGGCGGGATGACGGCATCCTGGTGCATGGCCGTGTCCACGCGGATGCCGGGGCCGCCGGGGAAGTGCAGGGCGGTGATGCGGCCGGGGCTCGGCGTGAACTTGTAGGGATCCTCGGCGTTGATGCGGCACTCGATGGCGTGGCCTTTCTGGACCACGTCGGCCTGGGTGAAGCTCAGCTTGTGGCCCGCGGCAATGCGCAGCTGCTCCTTCACGATGTCGATGCCCGTGACCAGCTCGGTGACGGGGTGCTCCACCTGCACCCGGGTGTTCATCTCCATGAAGAAGAAGTCGCCGCGCTTGTCGAGCAGGAACTCGATGGTGCCGGCGTTGTAGTAGCCGACCGACTTGGCGGCCTTCACGGCGGTGTCGCAGATGCGCTGGCGCAGGGCGGGATCCAGGACCGCGCTGGGGCTTTCCTCGATGAGCTTCTGGTGGCGGCGCTGGATGGAGCACTCGCGCTCGCCCAGGTGCACCACGTTGCCGAACAGGTCGCCCATGATCTGGACTTCGATGTGGCGGGGCTCCAGGAGGTACTTCTCCATGTAGACGCTGTCGTCGCCGAAGGCGCTCTTCGCCTCGCTGCGGGCGGTGTTGTAGAGGTCCGGCAGCTCCTCGGCGCTGTTGACGATGCGCATGCCGCGCCCGCCCCCGCCTGCGCTGGCCTTGACGATGACGGGGTAGCCGATCTGCTCGGCCACCACCAGGGCATCCTCCACCGTCTCGACCAGGCCATCGCTGCCCGGCATGAGGGGCACGCCCGCGGCCTGCATGGTGGCCTTGGCCTGGGCCTTGTTGCCCATCTTCCGGATGATCTCCGCACTGGGCCCGATGAACGTGATGCCGCAGGCCAGGCAGACTTCCACGAAGTGGGCGTTTTCGCTGAGGAAGCCGTAGCCGGGATGGATGGCCTCGGCGCCGGTGACTTCCGCCGCGGCGATCACCTGGGGGATGTTCAGGTAGGACTTCGACGAGGCTGCGGGTCCGATGCAGACCTCCTCGTCGGCGAAGCGCACGTGGAGGGCGTTGCGATCGGCCTCGGAATAGACGGCCACGGTCTGGATGCCCATTTCCTTGCAGGCCAGGATCACCCGGAGGGCGATCTCGCCACGGTTGGCGATGAGGACCTTCTTGAAGGGCGGCGCGTCGATGGGGACCGTGAGGGCCTGGGACGGCTTGCGTTTGATGGCCCCCATGGTCTAACCAATCCTGACTGCGAAGAGACGCTCGCCGTATTCCACCGGCGTGCCGTTCTCCACGAGCACCTTGACCACCTCGCCCGCCAGGTCGCTCTCGATCTCGTTCATGAGCTTCATGGCCTCGATGATGCAGAGGGTCTGACCGGGCTTCACGTAATCCCCGGGGGACACGAAGGGCGCGGCGGTGGGGCTGGAGGCGCGGTAGAAGGTGCCGACGATGGGGCTGGTGACGTAGTGGAGGCCGGGCTCATCCAGGGGCGCCGCAGGCGGGGGCAGCGGGGCGGAGGCGACCGGGAGGGGTTGGATCACGGGCGCCGGGGCGGCCGCCATCACCAGGGGGGCGGCCACCGGCGCCTGGACCACGGCCGGTGGGCCGTCCTTGCGGATGCGGAAGCGCATGTCCCCGGCCTCGAATTCGAATTCCTGGAAGGGCTCCCGGCCCACGAGGGCGATGAGGGCCTTGATCTCCTCCAAGCCGATGGTGTGGACCGAGGTCCTCGTGGGGACCTTGGCGGGGGCCTTGGGCGCGGCGGGGGCGGCCTTGGCGGCGGGGCGCGGGGCCGGTGTCTTCTTCTGGGCAACGGACTTCTTAGGGGAGGTGCTCATCAGGGCTCCAACGGTCAGGTCAGACTGGGGAAGGGATCGAGCATATCAAATCAGGAGGGGATGGCCAGATCACGAATCTTCGGAAGGCTCCGCCAGGGGGGCCTTCTTCTTGAGCCTGGGACCGGTTTCTTCCGGTCGGAACTCTTTGCGGGCCGCGTCGAGGATGCCATTCAGGAATTGTGTGCCTTCCTGGTCACTGAATTCCTTCACGATCTCCAGGGCCTCATTGATGACGATGGGAAAGGGGACTTCCTTCACGTACATAAGCTCATAGAGCCCGAGGCGGAGCAGGTTCCTGTCCACGGCAGCCATGCGGTGGATCTTCCAGTGCTCGGCGTACTTGGCCAGCACCCCGTCGATTTCCTCCAACTGGCCGTGGACCCCGTCCACCAGGCGGCGGGCGTAGTAGAAGGCATCCCGGTTCAGGTCCTGGATGGCGTAGAAACCCGCAAACACCTGGTCCGGCTGATAGCCGGTCAGGTCCATGGCATACAACATCTGGAGGGCATACTCGCGCCCCCGGCGACGGACACCCATCTACTTCCGTCCTTTTTTCCCGCCAAGGGCATGAGCCAGGTCCACCATCTCCAGGACACTCTGGGCGGCCTCCCAGCCCTTGTTGCCCATCTTGGCGCCGGCCCGGTCGATGGCCTGCTCCACGCTGTCCGTGGTGAGGACGCCGAAGGACAGGGGCAGGCCGGTGTCCAGGGCCACCTGGGCGGCGCCCTTGGTGACCTCGGCGGCGATCATGTCGAAATGGGGCGTGCCTCCGCGGATCACCGTGCCCAGGACGATGACGCCCGCATAGCGGCCGCTCAGGGCCGCCAGCTTGGCCGCCTGGGGCAGCTCGAAGCTCCCTGGGACGCGAATGAGGTCCATCTGCTCTTCCGTTCCGCCGTGGCGGAGGATGCAGTCCTTCGCGCCGCCGATGAGGCGCTCGACGATGAAGTCATTCCAGCGCGAGGCCACCAGGGCGAAGCGATCGCCCTCGTGAACACGGATGTGGCCCTCAAAGATCCCCATGGGAACCCCCCGAAAGGTGGTCAAGAATTGTAGAGGCTAACACAGGCCGCTTTAGCGGTCACGGAGAAATGGCCCGGGGGCGCCCCCCCCGGGCCATTCCTCCGCAGGAGAAAAGCTAGACCTGGACCGTGTCCGCGATTTCGCGGAAGTCCGCGATCTGGTCGAAGTTCATGTAGCGGTAGATGTCGGCGGACTTCTTGCCGACGACGCCGACCTGCTCCATGTACTCGGCCACCGTGGGGATCTTGCCCAGCAGGGCGCAAATGGCCGCCAGTTCCGCGGAGCCCAGGTAGACACGGGTGTCCAGCCCGAGGCGGTTGGGGAAGTTGCGGGTGGAGGTGGACATGGCCGTGCTGCCCTTGCGGATCTGGGCCTGGTTGCCCATGCACAGCGAGCAGCCGGGCATCTCCATGCGGGCGCCGGTGCGGCCGAGGATGCCGTAGTAGCCCTCCTGGGTGAGGACGTATTCGTCCATCTTGGTGGGCGGGGCGATCCACAGGCGGGTGGGGATGTCGCTCTTGCCGTCCAGCAGCTTCCCGGCGGCGCGGAAGTGGCCGATGTTGGTCATGCAGGACCCGATGAACACCTCGTCGATCTTGTCCCCGGCCACCGCGGACAGCAGCTTCACGTCGTCCGGGTCGTTGGGGCAGGCCACCAGCGGCTCCTTGACGTCCGCCAGGTTGATCTCGATGACGGCGGCATACTCCGCATCGGCGTCGGGCGCCAGCAGCTCGGGCTTGGCGATCCAGGCCTGCATGGCCTTGATGCGCTTCTCCAGGGTGGCGCGGTGCTCGTAGCCGTTGGCGATCATCCACTTCATGAGCGTGATGTTGGAGGTCATGTACTCGATGATCGGTTCCTTGTCCAGGCGCACGGAACAGCCGGCGGCGGAGCGCTCGGCGGAGGCGTCGGACAGCTCGAATGCCTGCTCCACCTTGAGCTTGGGCAGGCCCTCGATCTCGAGGATGCGGCCGCTGAAGATGTTCTTCTTGCCCTTCTTCTCGACGGTGAGGAGGCCCTGCTGGATGGCGTAGTAGGGGATGGCGTTCACCAGGTCGCGCAGGGTGACGCCGGGCTGCAGCTCGCCCTTGAAGCGCACCAGCACGGACTCAGGCATGTCCAGGGGCATGACGCCCGTGGCGGCGGCGAAGGCCACCAGGCCCGAGCCCGCCGGGAAGGAGATGCCGATGGGGAAGCGGGTGTGGGAATCGCCGCCGGTGCCCACGGTGTCGGGCAGGAGCAGGCGGTTCAGCCAGCTGTGGATGACGCCATCGCCGGGCTTGAGCGACACGCCGCCGCGGTTCGTGATGAAGGGCGGCAGCTCGCGGTGGGTCTTGACGTCCACGGGCTTGGGATAGGGCGCGGT
>JARLGO010000287.1 GCA_031292655.1 Geothrix sp. | reverse complement strand
TGGCCGCGGGCCTGAGGGCCACCCTGGTTTGCGTGGACCCCCGGGTGCTGGAGGCCCCCTTCGCGGGGCGGGACTTCGACGCGGCCCTGCTGGCGGACCTGCCGCCCGGGGTGGATCCCTGCGGCGAGCGGGGGGAGTTCCACACCTTCGCCTGGGATGGGCCCATGTTCCACCATCCGGTGCCCGCCCGGCCCGGGGAGGTGGTGGAGCGGGACGGGTTCGTCTTCGCGGACCTGGTGCCTGCATGAACCTGGGCAGGCCCGAGGGGGCCGTGCTCATGGACCCCGGCCGGCCCCTCATCCTGGTGACCGGGGCCACGGGTTACCTCGGGGGCCGCCTGGTCCCCCGCCTGCTCGCCACGGGACGCCGGGTGCGGTGCCTGGCGCGCAATCCGGAGCGGCTGGCGGGACGACGGTGGCCCGGGGTCGAGGTGGTGAAGGGGGATGTGTCCGACCGGGCCTCCCTGGAGTCCGCCCTGTGCGGCGTGACCCAGGCCTACTACCTGGTCCATGCCATGGGGGAGGATTCCCCGGATTTCCGGGGGCGGGATCTGCGCCAGGCGCGGACCTTTGCGGAGGCCTGCGCGAAGGCCGGGGTCCGCCGGATCATCTACCTGGGCGGGCTGGGGGATCCCTCCCCGCACCGCAGCGACCACCTGGCCAGCCGCCAGGAGGTGGGGACGGCCCTGGGGACCTCCGGGATTCCCGTGCTGGAGTTCCGGGCGGCGGTGATCGTGGGCAGCGGGAGCGCCAGCTTCGAGATGATCCGCCACCTCACGGAGCGGCTGCCCATCATGATCACCCCCCGCTGGCTGAACACGCGCTGCCAGCCCATCGGCGTGCGGGATGTGCTGGCCTACCTGGCCGAGGCGCTGGAGCATCCGGATGCCCATGGGATCTTCGAGATCGGCGGCCGGGACGTCCTCGACTACCGGGCCATGATGCTGGGCTACGCCGAGGCCAGGGGCCTGCGGCGCCTCATCATCCCCATGAATGTGCCCCTGCCGATCCTGTCGGTGCTCTGGGTCGACCTGCTGACGCCCATCCCCATGGCCCTGGCGGCGGCCCTGGTGGAGGGCATGGCCACGGAAGTGGTGGTTCGGGACCCGCGCGCCCTGGAGGTGTTCCGGGTGCAGCCCATGGCCTATCGCGAAGCCCTGGCCCTGGCCCTCCAGCGCCTGGACGAGGACGGGGTGGAGACCACCTGGGCCTCCAGCCTCGCGGGGGAGGCCGAGGGGCCGGCCCTGGGTTCCCATGAAGGCATGCTGCTGGAGCGGCACCAGCGCCACGTGGAGGCCCCGCCGCACGTGGTGTTTCAGGCCTGCTGCGCCCTGGGGGGCGAGAACGGCTGGCCGGCCGGCAACCTCCTCTGGCAGCTGCGGGGAATGCTGGACCGGGTCGTGGGTGGCGTGGGGATGCGCCGGGGGCGGCGCCATCCGAGGGAGCTCCGGGTGGGCGACCCCGTGGATTTCTGGAGGGTGGAGGCGCTCGAACCGGACCGGCTGCTGCGCCTCCGGTCCGAGATGAGGCTGGATGGGCAGGCCTGGCTCCAGTTCACGGTGCGCCCCGAGGGGACCGGCTCGCGCCTGGAGCAAACCGCCTTCTTCGATCCGCACGGTCTGCTGGGGCTGCTCTATTGGTACGCCGTCCTGCCTTTCCACCTGTTCGTCTTTCCCGGCATGGTCCGCACGCTGAAGCGGCGCTCCGAAGGCGCCATGGCACTATTTGGGAGGGGACGGTGACCATGTTCGACGCGCAAAAAGAGGCTTGTGTGGCCGCGGCCCAGGCCGGGGCCAAGGTGCTGCTTCAATACTTCCGCAGGCTGGATCCCGCCACCATCACCGAGAAGACCAAAAACGACGTGGTGAGCGATGCGGACCGGGGGGCCGAGGCCGCCATCCGCGCCGAGCTGGCGTTCCGCTTCCCCCAGTACGGGTTTCTGGGCGAGGAGGGCGGGAGCCACGGCAGCGCCGAGATTCGCTGGATTGTGGATCCCCTGGACGGCACGTTGAACTTCGTGCAGGGCTTCCCCC
>JARLGO010000286.1 GCA_031292655.1 Geothrix sp. | reverse complement strand
CTGCGAATCCTGCCCCTTCTGTTGAGCGCGGCCCTTCTGGTGGCGGGGAGTGACCCCTTCGAGGCCCCCCCCGAACTGCAGGCCTTTGCCCGGCAGCACACCTTGAACCAGCTGGGGGTCGCGGCCAAGGTGGGGGCCCTCTTGAGGGCCTTTTTCGCCCCTCCCGAAGAAGGTGGACTCGGCATCATCTACGACAACACCTACACCCGGACCCCCGCCGAGGCCTGGCGGGACCGTCGGGCCAACTGCCTCACCCTGACGGCCCTGGCCGTGGTCGCCTGCAAATCCATCGGCCTCGACGCCCGCTACGGGGAATCCCTGCGGGTGAGCCACTGGCGTCGGGTGGGTTCGATGGTCCGCTACGAACGGCATGTGGTGGCCGTGGTGCCCACCGGCACGATCGGGCAGGAGGTTGTCGCCGACTTTCTGCCCGAGGTCCGGCGCGGATCCCAACTCATCGTCCTCCTGGAGCCCAAGCGCGTCCTCTCCCTCTTCTACAGCAACCGCGCGGTGGAGCAGCTGGGAGAGTCCCAGACCGATGGGGCCATGGCGTTCGCCCGCCAATCCGTCCAGATGGATCCCAGCCTGGGCGCGGGCTGGAACATCCTGGGGGTGGTCCAGCGGAACCAGGGGCTCAACGCCGAGGCGGAAAAGTCGTTCCTCAAGGCCATCCAGGTCGACCCCCGGGACGGTGCCCCCTACGGCAACCTCGAAAGCCTGCTGAGGGAGGGGGGGCGCGAAGCGGAGGCCCAGGCCTACCGGGACCGGGGCCTGGAGGTCCGGAAGAAGGACCCCTTTTTCAATGCCTTCCTCGCCGAGGAGGCCTTTCAGGACTGCCGCTGGGAAGAAGCCGAAAAGCGCATCAAGCAGGCCATCCGGCTGCTGCCCATCGAATCGGACTTCTACCTGATCCAGGCGCGCATCAGCCTGGCCCTGGGGCAGCGGAAGGACGCCATCAGGGCCCTGGAGAAGGCCCGCAAGTGGGCCATGCCCGAGATGAAGGCCCGCTATGACACCAAGCTGGCCCTGCTGAAGGGCGACAAGCCGACCTAGACTGGGGCCATTGGTTCAGTTCGCCTCCAGCTCCGCCAGGCGGGTTTGGGCATCCTGGCTATTGGGATGGTGCAGCAGGCACTCTCGCAGGTAGCGGCGGGCCCCATCCAGATCCTCCAGTTCCCTCCGGGCCTCGGCAAGGTGGATGAGGGCCTCCTCGGCCTGGGGATCCAAATGGAGGGCCTGGCGCCAATGCGCCTCGGCCCGGTCCCAGTCCCCCACTTCGGCGCAGGCGTGGCCCGCGTCCAGGAGGTAGCGCAGCTCCCGGGGATCCATGCGCGCGGCGCGCTCCAGATCCAGGCGGGCCGGGAGGTGGTCGCCCAGGTTGGCGCGGGCCAGCCCCCGCAAGTGCCAGAAGGAGGGCCGTTCGCGGCAGGCCTCCCCGAGCCCGTCGAGGAAGGGGCGCAGGGCTTCCCAGGCGTCCATGCCGGCCAGGCAGTCCGCCTGGAGCAGCAGCAGGTCCACGTCCTCCGGCCGCTCCTCCAGCAGAGCCAGCACCTCGGTGTAGGCGGTTTCATAGTCCCCCTCGGCCACCCGGACCTGCAGCCGGAGGGGCGGGTGGTGATCTCCCTGGGATTGGGCCGGGAGCTGGTCCAGCAGCTCCTTCGCGAAGCCGGGCCGGTCCTCCCACCAGAAGGCGAACTCCGCCCGGCGGAGCAGCCACTCCTGGCGGAGCGATTCGCCCTCGTCGCCTTCCGGAATGGTCTCCCGGGCGCACTCCAGCGTCTCCAGGGCCTCCCGGTCGCGATGCAGCTCCAGGGCGATCTGGTAGCGCTCCATCCAGAGCCGGAAGGCCCGGGGCAACCGGTGGATGGCGGCCTCGATGACCCGCCAGGCCCCTTCGCGGTCGCCCAGCTGGCGGCGCGCCACGGTCTCCGCCAGCCAATGCAGCGGCTGGGTGCGCCGCTCCGGAGGCAGGGCCTGGACCAGGGCGAGCGCTTCGGCATGGAGGCCGTTCCGCAGCAGGTGCATCCCGGCGGCGCCCCGGTCCCAGGGGAGGCGGGGGTCGCCATGGCGGGTCATGAGGATCGTCAGCGCCCGTTCCGCCACATCCTCCCGGCCATGCTGGAGCCCGGCGAGCATGAGGTCCTCCAGGACCAGCGGATCGTCCCAGGAGCGGGGCAGGGCCTCCTCGAAGTGGGTCCAGGCCTCGTGAAGGGCCGCGGGGCCTGCGACGCGGAGCAGCAGGATGCCCTGGAGGTGGCGGAGCCGGCCCATGTGGGGGGCCAGGGCGATGAGCCGCCTTCCCCAGGCCAGCCGCCGGGGGCTGGGGATCCCCGGCACCTTCTGGAAGCCCCGGGAGGCCAGCCCCTTCTTCCAGAGCGGAAGGCGGGCGAGCTGGGCCTCCAGGGCCTCCAGCCAGGCCTGGTCCCGGTGCCCCAGGGAGAGGTGGAGGGCACTCTTCAGGAGGAGCGTCCGGTAGCCCAGCTCGCCCCGGTACCACCAGGAATCCCCCAGGGTCTGGAGCACCTCGTAGGGATGATCCCCCTCGGCCCACCGCCGCTCGGCCTGGAGCAGCCGGGGCCGGTCGATCCAGCGGGTCCGGGCGAGGAGCCCCAGCCAGGCCCCCAGGCCCAGGGCGCCTGCGAGGAGGGCCAGGGCCGGAAGCGGGGAAAGCCCCCCGGGCGTCGCGGTGAGGAGGGCCAGGCCGCCGAGGAAGGCGGCCGACAGTCCCGCCGCCAGCAAGGTTCTGAAAAGCCAAGGATGCCGCACCACCGTTCCAGTATGCCTTCATGTCACGAAGCAGGGGGTGGCCGCGATCCGCGGGTGGAGTTTGTCCCCCTTCGATCCATCTCCCCGTTGAATTTCTTCGTTGAGAGGTGTGGCCAACCTGGTTGTTTGAACGAACCAAGCGGGTGCCCCGCTCGGCGAAGGGCATTTAGCCCTTCGCACTCGCGACCCGCTGTCAGCTTTCGTTCTCTATTCGGCTAATTACTCCGCTGGATCCACTTCGATGGGACCAGGGTTCACCCCAGGTTTGACCAATCAGGCGGATGCCCCGCTCAGGACAGCGCATTTAGCGCTGTCTCTTCGCGACCCGCGGGAACGTTGAGGTTCCTGTGATCAATTCCCCTGTTGAATTTCTTTTGCAATGACGAGCCGCTGGATCTGATTGGTCCCTTCATAGATCTGAAGGAGCTTGGCGTCGCGCATGCACTTCTCGACCAGGTAGTCCCGGCTGTAGCCGTTGCCGCCGAGGATCTGCACGGCGTCGGTGGTCACCTCCATGGCCGTATCGGTGGCGAAGGTCTTGGCGATGGCGCTCTGCTTGGAGTTCTTGATGCCGTTGTCGGTCATCCAGGCGGCCTGCCAGGTGAGCAGGCGGGCGGCCTCGATCTTCTTGGCCATGTCCGCCAGCATGAAGCTGATGGCCTGGTTGCTGAAGATGGGCTGGCCGAACTGGACGCGGGTCTTGGCGTATTCCAGGGCGATCTCGAAGGCGGCCCGGGCCACGCCCACGCCGCCCGCGGCCACGGCGGCGCGGGTCTGGTCCAGGGTCTTCATGGCGATGACGAAGCCCATGCCCTCCTTGCCCAGGATGTTCTCCGCGGGCACCTCGGCGTCGTTGAAGTAGAGCTCCACCTGGTTGGAGGCGCGCTGGCCCATCTTGTCCAGGGCCTTGCCCACCACCAGGCCCGGCGTGTCGCGGGGCACGATGATGCAGCTGGTGCCGCGGGCGCCCTTGGAGGGATCCGTGCTGCAGAAGAGCGCGTACCAGTCGGCATAGCCGCCGTTGGTGCAGTAGCACTTCGTCCCGTTGATGATGTACTTGTCGCCCTTCTTCTCGGCGCGGCAGCTCATGCCCCCGGCGTCGGATCCGGCGTTGGGCTCGGACAGGGAGAAGGCCGCGAACTTGGGCTCCTCCGCCAGCATGCCCAGCCACTTCTTCTTTTGTTCGGGGCTACCGGCGATGAGCATGGGCGTCATGGCGAGCCCGTTGGCCATGATGGAGGTGTAGAGGCCGGCGCAGCCCCAGGCCAGCTCCTCGCAGACGATGGCTTCTTCGACCTGCTTGGCGCCGGGGCCGCCGCAGTCCTCGGGCACCAGGGCCTGCAGGTAGCCCTGATCCCAGGCGGCCTTGTAGACGTCCACGGCCCATTCGCCGGTCTCGTCGTACTTGCGGGCCACGGGGCGCATGATCTTCTCGGCGAAGGTGTGGGCGCGATCTTTCTCGGCCTGTTGTTCCGGGGAGAGGGAGAAACCAAGCATGAGTGCCTCTTTAAAAAGGGAGGGGGTGGCCGGGCTGGAGCTGTGAAAGCCCAGTCTATCGCCGCAGGGCCCCGCACCAAGGGCCGGGGCCCTTGACGCCGGGTAGGATGACGAAGGTCACAGCCGCTCTTCCGGGTACACTTGCGGGTTGGGGTGTCCGATGACCGTCCGATTAGCCGACCTGGGGAAAACCGTCCTCGAGACCGAATACGCGGTGCGGGGGCCCATCGTGGCTCGCGCGGCCGAGCTGGAGAAGCAGGGCCGCGAGGTCATCTACTGCAACATCGGCAACCCCCAGTCCCTGGGGCAGAAGGCGCTCACCTGGAATCGCCAGATCCTGGCCCTCTGCGAGTACCCGGAGCTCATGGAGCGGGCCCCCGGCGCCTTTCCTGCGGATGTGATCGAAGCGGCCAAGGCCATCCTCGCCGGGACCAGGCACGGGATGGGCGCCTACAGTGAAAGCCGCGGCGTTCGCTACATCCGCGAGGCCGTGGCCGAGTTCATCCTCGAGCGCGACCACATCGGCGTGGATCCCGATGCGATCTTCCTCACGGATGGTGCCAGCAAGGGCGTCCAGACCATCCTGCGGCTGCTCATCAGCGGGCCCCAGGACGGCATCATGGTCCCCATCCCCCAGTACCCGCTCTACTCGGCCAGCATCACGCTCTTCGAGGGGCGGATGGTGCCCTACTTCCTGGACGAGGCCAACGGCTGGAAGCTGAGCCGCCCCATGCTGGAGGCCTCGCTGGCCCAGGCGGAAGCGGGGGGCACCCGCGTGAAGGCCATCTGCGTGATCAATCCCGGCAACCCCACGGGGGCGGTGCTGGACGAGGCCAACATCGCCATGATTATCGACTTCGCGAAGGCCCACGGGCTCTCGATCCTGGCCGACGAGGTCTACCAGGAGAACATCTACCTGCCGGGCGCGGCGTTCGTGTCCTTCGCGAAGGTGCTCCACCAGGTGGAGGCGAAGGACGTCTCCCTCTTCAGCTTCCACTCCTGTTCCAAGGGCTTCCTGGGCGAGTGTGGCGTGCGGGGCGGCTACTTCGAGTACCGGAACGTGCCGGACGACGTGGCCGCGCAGATCCTGAAGCTCCAGAGCGTGAACCTCTGCGCCAACCTCCCTGGCCAGACGGCCGCCTACGCCATGGTCCGTCCGCCGAAGCCCGGCATGCCCTCCTACCCGCAATATGCCGCGGAGAAGGGCGCCATCCTCGACACGCTGAGGCAGCGCGCCATCCTGCTGGCCGAGGGCCTGAACCGCATCGAGGGCATCACCTGCAACGTCATCGCCGGCGCCATGTACGCCTTCCCCAGCATCACCCTGCCGCCGGGCCGCACGGATTTCGATTACGCCCTGGCCCTCCTGGAGCAGACGGGCATCTGCGTCGTGCCGGGTTCGGGCTTCGGCCAGGCCGAGGGCACCGCCCACTTCCGCACCACCATCCTGCCGCCCACGGAGAAGCTCCAGAAGGTGGTGAAGGACCTGGGCGAGTTCCATCGGAACTACAGATAAACCATCATCAAGGCACGGAGATTCCATGCGTCCCGAACATCCCATCGTCCTCATCACCGGCGCCTCCAGCGGCTTCGGCGCGGCCATGGCGCGGCTGCTGGCCTCCCAGGGCTGCCACCTCGCCCTGGGGGCCCGCCGCGTGGAGCGCGTGCAGGCCCTGGCGGACGAGCTCAGGAAGGCCCACGGCATTCAGGCCTTCGCCGGGGCCGTGGACACCCGGGACACCGCCAGCGTGAACGCCTTCGTGGCCGCCGCCGCCAGCGCCCTCGGCGGGCTGCACGTCCTGGTGGCCAACGCGGGCCTCGCCAGCGGCACCTACAAGATGTGGGAGACGCCGGACGAGGACCTGGAGGCCATGATGCGCACCAACGTCGAAGGCGTGGTGAAGACCATCCGCGCAGGGCTACCCCACCTCCGCCAGGCCGGCTGGGGCCATATCTTCTTCATCGGCTCCACGGCCGGCCACCAGCCCTACGAGGGCGGCAGCGTCTACTGCGCGTCGAAGTTCGGCGTGAAGGCCATGGCCCACAGCCTGCGCCTGGAGCTGAACGGCGAACCGATCCGCGTGACCTCGGTGGACCCGGGCATGGCCGAGACCGAATTCTCCAACGTGCGCATGAAGGACGACAGCAAGGCCAAGGCCGTCTACCAGGGCGTGACGCCGCTCACCGCCATGGATGTGGCGGAATGCGTGCGCTGGTGCCTCATGCTGCCCGACCACGTGAACATCGACGAGATGCTCGTGAAGTGCCTGGACCAGGCCTCCGTGCACAAGGTCCATCGGAGGGTCTGATCCGGCGGGAGCCCCTCGGTCGCGAAACCAACCCGTCGAAGGGAGGGAACCATGGCCTACTGCATGACGAAGGTCCTGAAGGGCGATCCGGCCGAGCACGAGGCGAAGGTGAGGGCCGCCCTTGCGGCGCAGGGCTTCGGCGTCCTTAGCGAGATCGACGTGGAGGCGACGCTGCGAAACAAGATCGGCGCCGAGATCGGCCCCTACAAGATCCTGGGGGCCTGCAATCCCGCTTTCGCCAAGGGTGCCCTGGACCTGGAGCCCCGCATCGGCGTCATGCTGCCCTGCAACGTGGTGCTGCGCGGAGTCGAGGGCGGCACCGAGGTCTCCTTCGTGGACCCGGTGGCCTCCATGGCCGCCATCGACAACCCGGCCCTGATGGCCCATGCGAAGGCCGTGGGGGACAAGCTGCGCCAGGCGTTCGAAAAGACCTCCTGAACCCGGGTCCTCAGTCCCGGCTCAGCCTCAGGGCCAGGGGCAGGGCCGCGAGCATGGCCAGGGCGCCGATGGCCCAGCCCGTGCGGTAGCCGTGGTGGCCGATGGCCCAGCCCAGGCTGAAGCTGCCCAGGCCGATGCCGGCATCGAAGGCGAAAAGCAGGGCGCCGAAGGCCGATCCCCGGCGTTTCGGGTCCGTGGACTCCAGCAGCTTCGCGTTGAGCAGGGTGTGCAGCATGCTGTAGCCGGCGCCGTAGAGCAGGGCGGCCACCACGTGGCGCAGGGTGCCGCCGGGCAGGGCGGCCAGCAGGACCAGGCCCAGGAAAGCCCCCAGGAGCATCCCCGGCAGCTTGCGGATGGGGCGCCGGCCGAAGCCGCGCCGCAGCATGACCAGGCGCATGACCACCATGCCCACGGCCATGGAGGAGAGAAAGGCCGAAGGCAGCCTCATGCCCAGGGCCAGGGCCTCCTGGGCCGTGTAGGTGCCCAGGGCGCCGTAGCCCAGGGCCACGCAAAAGAGGATCAGGCACGGGGTGGCCACGGTGGCGTCCGGCCACCGGAAGCCCTCGGCCCGGCCGTGGGGGTGGTCCGCGGGCAGCGTGGTGGCCAGGCCGCCCAGCAGCAGGAAGAGGACGGCCAGGTACCCGCCGATGGGCGCGAAGCCCCAGCGCTCGAAGATCCACAGGCCCAGCAGGGGGCCCACGATGACGCCACCGGGGCTGGCCAGGCCGTAGAGGCTGAGGCCGTCGGCACGGCGGTCCTCGGGCAGCACGTGGGCCAGCGACGCCATGGTGGCCGTCAGCAGGCCCGACCAGACGATGCCGTGGGGGAAGGCCAGGAGGTAGAAGCCCCAGCGGTGGGTCAGCAGGGCGTAGGCGCCCAGGAAGCCGGCGTAGAGCAGGGCCGCCGTGACCACCAGGCGGCGGTGCCCCACCCGGTCCCCCAGGGGGCCCGTGAAGAGCGCGCCCAGGGCGCTGCCGGCGGTGAACAGGCTCATGAAGCGGCCGCTTTCCGCCAGGCTCGCCCCCAGCTCCCGCAGGCGCAGCGGCACCGTGGGGAAGAGCTGGAAGGCCGCGAAAAACGTGACGAAGGTGAGGGACCACACCAGGGCGAACGGCGGCGTCACGAGTCGCGTCCGGGGTTCTGAAAGAGCCTTCATGCCTCCAGCATCGCATATGCTGGAGCATCCTTCCCGAGGTCCCCATGCAGCCGGAGTCGTTCCATTCCGAGATCGAGCGCATCAAGCAGGGCGGCGCCGCCAAGGCCCACGAGAAGAACGCCGAAGCCGGCAAGCTCTTCGCCCGGGAACGCATCCGGCTGCTGGTGGACGAGGGCAGCTTCGTGGAAGATGGCCTCTTCGCCAACGCGCTGGCCAAGGACCTGCCCGCCGACGGCGTCGTCACGGGCACCGCCACCGTGGAGGGCCGTCCCGTGGCGCTGATGGCCAACGACAGCACCATCAAGGCCGGCAGCTGGGGCGCCCGCACGGTGGAGAAGATCATCCGCATCCAGGAAGTGGCCCTGCGCATGAAGGTCCCCATGCTCTACCTGGTGGACAGCGCCGGGGCCCGCATCACGGACCAGCTGGACATGTTCCCGGGCCGCCGCCACGCCGGCACCATCTTCCACATGGAGGTGGCGCTCTCGGGCTTGGTGCCCCAGGTCTGCCTGCTCTTCGGGCCCTCCGCGGCGGGCGGCGCCTACATTCCAGCATTTTGCGACGTGGTGATCATGGTGGAGGGCAACGCCAGCATGTACCTGGGCTCGCCCCGCATGGCGGAGATGGTCATCGGTGAGAAGATCTCCCTGGAGGACCTGGGCGGCGCCCGCATGCACTGCTCTGTGAGCGGCTGCGGGGACTTCCTCTGCAAGACCGAGGTTGAAGCCATCGAGCTTTGCCGCCAGTACCTCGCCTATTTCCCGCAACACTGCGAAGCCGCCCTGCCCGCAATCCCGTCGAAGGCGGTATCTCCCAAAGCGAAGGCTTTGGGCGCCATCGTCCCCCCCGATATCATGGCCCCCTTCCAGATGAAGGACTTCATCGAGGGCCTGGTGGACGAGGGCAGCTTCCTGGAGGTGAAGAAGCTCTTCGCCGGGGAGCTCATCACGGGCCTGGCGCGGCTGGACGGGAAGCCCGTGGGCATCCTCGCCAACCAGCCCCGGGTGAAGGGCGGCGTCCTCTTCGTGGACAGCGCGGACAAGGCCACGCGCTTCATCACCCTCTGCGACGCCTTCGGCCTGCCGCTGGTGTTCCTCAGCGACGTGCCGGGCTTCATGATCGGCAGCGCCGTGGAAAAGCAGGGCATCATCCGGCACGGGGCGAAGATGATCAGCGCCATGGCCGGCTGCAGCACGCCGCGCATCTGCGTGGTGGTGCGCAAGGCCTACGGGGCGGGCCTCTACGCCATGAGCGGGCCCGGTTTCGATCCGGACGCCACCCTGGCCCTGCCCACGGCCAGCATCGCCGTCATGGGGGCCGAGGCCGCCGTGAACGCCGTCTTCGCCAACAAGATCGCGGAAAAGCCCGAGGAGGAACGCATGGCCTACGTCCAGCAGCTCCGGGACGAGTACAACGAGGACATCAACCTGAAGAAGCTGGGGGCTGACCTCCACGTGGACGCCATCGTGGATCCCGCCGACCTGCGCCTTGAGCTCATCACCCGCCTCGCCCGCGCCCGCCGCCGCGAGGTCTGGCCGGCCAAGCGTCGGGCCGTCACGCCGGTCTGAGGCGGCGTCCTTCCTGGAGGCCCCATGGCCACTCCAACTTCAGCTCAGGTCACAGGAAGGGGCACGGCGGTAATCGAGGGAGGCTGGCAGGGGGCCCGGATCGGGCCGGCCCTCCTCACGCTGGCCGTGGGGCTGGTGCTCTATTTCGGCCTGCCCAGGCTGGCCCCGCTTCCCGGTGCGGGGGTGTTCGCGGGCCAGGCGGCCCCGCCGAGGGCCACGGCATCTGCGTCACCGAAGGAGGCCAAGGCTGCCCCGGTCCCGTCGGCGGACCCTGACGCGAAGGCCAAGGCCACCGCTGAGGAGAAGCGGAAGGCGGACTGGGTGAAGGGCCTGCACCTCTTCGCCATCTTCGTGACCACCATCCTCGGCATCATCCTCAAGCCCCTGCCCATGGGGGCCGTGGCCATGATCGGCATCGCGATCACGGCCCTCAGCGGGACCCTCTCCATCGCGGACGCCTTGAGCGGTTTCTCTGATGTGGTGATCTGGCTCATCGTCCTGGCCTTCTTCATCTCCCGGGGGTTCATCAAGACCGGCCTGGGGGCCCGCGTCGCCTACACCTTCATGGCCCTGCTGGGCAGGCGGACGCTGGGGCTGAGCTACGGGCTGGCGGCCACGGACCTGGTGCTGTCTCCGGCCATCCCCAGCAACACGGCCCGCGCCGGCGGCATCGTGATGCCCATCATGGCCTCCCTGGCCCGCGTCTACGGCAGCCTTCCCGACGGGACCGCCCGCAGGATGGGCTCCTTCCTCACGCTCACCGTCTACCAGGTGGACTGCATCACCAGCGCCATGTTCCTCACGGCCATGGCCGCCAATCCCCTGGCCCAGAAGCTGGCGGGCGACCTGAAGGTGACCCTCACCTGGGGCGGCTGGGCCCTGGCGGCCCTCGTGCCGGGCCTGATCTCGCTGCTGGTGGTGCCCTACGTGATCTACAAGGTCCACCGGCCCGAGGTCACGGAAACGCCCGAAGCCGTGGAGATCGCCCGAGGCCACCTCCGCGACCTGGGACCCATCCGGCGCCAGGAATGGATGATGATGGGTGTGTTCGTCCTGCTCCTGGTGCTGTGGATCTTCGCCCGGCCCCTGGGCGACCTCAACCCCACCACTTCGGCCCTCATTGGCCTGGCCGTCCTGCTCCTCACGGGCGTGCTCGGGTGGGAGGACATCAAGCAGGAGACCGGGGCCTGGGACACGCTGGTGTGGTTCGCGGCCCTGGTCATGATGGCGGGCTTCCTCAACCGGCTGGGCATGATCCCCTGGTTCAGCCGGACCATGGGCGGCATGGTGGCGGGCCGAGGCTGGATCGTGGCCTTCCTCGTGCTGGCCCTTGTCTACTTCTACAGCCACTACTTCTTCGCCAGCAACACGGCCCACGTGGCCTCCATGTACGCCGCCTTCCTGGGCGTGTCCGTGGTGGCCGGGGCCCCCCCCGTGCTGGCGGCCTTGGTGCTCGCCTTCTTCAGCAACCTCTTCGCCGGGATGACGCACTACGGCACGGGTCCCGCACCGGTGCTCTTCGGCACCGGCTATGTGGAGGTGGGCACCTGGTGGCGGGTCGGGCTGCTCATCAGTGTTATCAACATCGCCATCTGGGTGGGGATTGGCGGCCTCTGGTGGAAGGTCCTGGGGCTCTGGTAGGGCAGCATCCAGGTATTTCCGAGTATGCTGCCGACATCCTTCAGGAGGCAGGCATGTTCCGTCGCGTGGACGACTTCAAGACGATCTGGCAGCAGGAGGCGGACAAGACCCTGGCGGTCTTCGCGGCCATTCCCGATGCGGCGGCCCACCAGGCCGTGGACGCCCAGCACCGCGACCTGCGGCGCATGGCCTGGCACCTGGTGGAGACGGTCCTGGAGCTGCCCCAGAACCTGGGCCTCAAGGTGAAGGGCCCCGTGGGGCTCGGCCCCGATGGCTTCATCGCCACGCCCCCACCGCCCACCATGGCCGAGATCTCCGCCACCTACCGCACCTTGAGCGATTCCCTGCTGGATCACATCGGCAGCTGGAGCAACACCGAGCTGGGCCGGGCCTTCAGCCTCTACGGCGAGACCTGGACCGGCGCCTTCGCCCTCTACGTCCTCGTCAGCCACCAGACCCACCACCGGGGCCAGATGAGCGTCCTCATGCGCCAGGCGGGCCTGCATGTCCCCAGCATCTACGGCCCCACCAAGGAGGGCTGGGCCCAGTTCGGGCTGGAGGCGCCCAAGGTCTGATTT
>JARLGO010000003.1 GCA_031292655.1 Geothrix sp. | reverse complement strand
TCACGCGGCCGTAGAGCGTGAAGAAGAGCCGCAGCTGCGGCGGATCGAAGGAATGGTTCAGGTAGCCCGACATGCTGGCGATCTGCTGGAAGTCCTTCAGCAGGGCCTGGAGCTTGGGGCTGGGGGCGGCGAGGGCCATCATCGCGCCAGGCCGTAACCGTACCGGCCCACCAGCAGGTCCAGGCGCTGCCGGGCCTCGGCCGGCACGGCCTCGGGCGCGGTGAAGAGGGCGGTCTTCAGGGCGTGCCCGCAGGGGCAGGACCGGGGCGCGCCCGAGAGCTGGGGCACCACCTTGCGGAGCAGGGCCTGGGCCTTGTCCACGTTGGCGTGCATGACCTCCAGCACCGAGGCGGCATCCACGCCCTCCTCCTCCCCGCGCCAGGCATCGTAGTCCGTCACCAGGGCGATGCAGGCGTAGCAGAGCTCCGCCTCCCGGGCCAGCCGCGCCTCGGTCACCTGGGTCATGCCGATGAGATCGGCGCCCCAGCCCTGGTGCAGGCGGCTTTCGGCCCGGGTGGAAAAGGCCGGGCCCTCCATGCACACGTAGAGCGCGTCGCCTTCGAGGGGCAGGGCCAGGACCTGGCCCGCCGCCAGCAGCGTGGCGGATACCTGGGCGCAGGTGGGTTCGGCGAAGCTCACGTGGGCCACCAGCCCCTCGCCGAAGAAGGTGTCCCGGCGGTGCCGCGTCTTGTCGATGAACTGGCTCACCAGCCGCAGCTCGCCCGGCCGGTGGCGGGCCTGGAGGCTGCCCACGGCGGACACGCTGATCAGCCGCTCGACCCCCAGGGACTTCAGGGCCCAGAGGTTGGCCCGGTAGTTCACCTCGGTGGGCGTGAGGCGGTGCCCCTCGCCGTGCCGGGCCAGGAAGGCCACGGGGGCGCCATCCAGCTGGCCCAGGTGCACGGCGTCCGAGGGGTCGCCGAAGGGTGTCTTCACGACCACGGCCCGGTCGAGGGCCAGGCCCTCCATCCGATAGAGGCCACTGCCGCCGATGATGCCGATGGGATTGTTCATAGGACCATTCTACTTGCGTCTGGCGGAGCAACCGTGGTTCTCTGAGTCCCTGACAATTCAGTGTTGGATGTTCGGGAAGCAGGTGAGAACCCTGCACTGCCCCGCAACGGTAAGCACCACGGCCCCCCATTTCGGGATCAGGGCCGTGAGACCTCAAGCTCAGACCACTGGGAATCGTCCTGGGAAGGCCTGAGGGGAGCCGCAAGGCCCCTGTCGCGTGCGAGTCCGGAGACCGGTCCTGCACCTCACCCCCCGTCGCGGGACCGGGCCGGGCCTTCCTCCCTTCGGGATGCCCTGCCGCCGCGGCTTCATGCGTGGAGGCATGATGGGCACTTCCCGAATTCTCTTCTCCCTGGCGGCCCTGTCCGTCCTCTCCCAGGCGGGCGCGGCGGCCGGCACCGAGTCCGACCCCAAGCCTGGCGAGGCCCTGGTCACGGTCAGCGCCGAGGCCCAGCCCGTGGAGGTCACCCGCACCCCGGCGCCGGTGCGCATCGTCGAGGCCGACGAGCTGGCCCGCCTGGGCAGCCGCACCCTGTCCGAGCTGCTGGAGGCGCTCCAGCCCGGGGCCGCGATGCCCAGCGGCGGGGCCGGCGCGGCGGCCTCCGTCTTCCTCAACGGCACCCTGAGCCGGAACGTGGTGGTGCTGCTGGACGGCATGCGCCTCAACGATCCCACGGCCATCAGCCCCGATCTCGGCGCCCTCAGCCTCGTCGGCATCGCCCGGGTGGAGCTGGTGCTGGGGCCCTCGTCGGTGCTCTACGGCAGCGACGCCATCGGCGGCGTCATCGCGCTGACCAGCCTGGGGCGCGGCGCCGAGGGTTTCCACGGCCAGACCAGCCTGAACGTGGGAACCGATGGCCGGGCCGGGAGCTCCGCCCAGGTGCAGCTGGCGGGCGCCCAGGGCTGGCTCGCCGCCGGGGGGACCGCCGACCGGCAGAACAACGGCTTTCCCGGCGACGAGTTCCGGCAGACCGGGGGCTTCCTGCGCCTGGGCACCACCCTCGGCGCGGCGGAGCTCACGGGCTTCTACCGCAACAGCGGTCAGACGGCCTCCGTGCCCTTCACCACCACCGGCTACCCCGCCGTCCGCGACTACGAGCCGAGCCGGGAGACCCAGGCCCGGCAGGAGAGCTGGGGCGCCAGCCTCCGCTGGCCCCTGGCGCCGGGCCTCCTGCTGGAGAACACCCTCCAGGGGCTGTCGGGCAACAGCGCCGATCCCAATGGCCCCCAGCGCCAGCAGACGGACCGGGACTTCCGCCGGACCGAGGACCAGCTCACCTTGACCTGGACGCCCACCCGCACCTTCCGCATCTCAGGCCGCCTCGAGGGCAGCGAGGACACCAGCCATGCCATGAACTACTACGACCCCTCCACCTACCAGGCCGTGCTCTATCGGGGCGAGGGCCACGACCTGGCCGCGGCCCTGGAGGAACGGTGGACCCTGGCCGAGGGGCTGGACTGGGTGGCGGGCCTGCGCCGCGATGGGGGGCACCGTGACCTGACCCGCCTGGATTCCGGCCTCCGCAGCCGGGCCGGCAGCGCGGAAGCCGGCACCTGGCGCACGGGCCTCAACTGGGTGCTTCGCCCGGAACTCCGGCTCTACGCCAGCTCGGGCCAGGGTTTCCGCATGCCCAACACCACGGAGTTCGCCTTGAACGCCCAGGCCGAAAGCCAGGACGGGAAGACCTACCCCATCAACCCCGAGCGCAGCCGCACCGTCCAGATCGGCGCCACGGGCCTCTGCGCGGAGCACTGGGAGTACCGCCTGGAGGCCCAGCGCACCCTCGTATCCGACCTGCTGGCCTACGTCTACGACACCAGCTTCGCCTATCCACCCCTCTTCACCTCGCACTACGCGAACCAGGGGAACATCCGCGCCCAGAGCCTGGAAGGCGCCCTGGGCTGGCGGGGCGGGGGCGACGTGGCCTACGGCTGGGAGCTGATCCTCCGCAGCCAGGAGACCCGCGACCTGGACCACAACCTGGACGGGCAGGAGTTCGGCCAGCAGAACACGGCCATCGTGCGCCACCCCTTCTTCACGGGCGCCCTGTCCGCCTTCGTCCAAGCGAAGGCCTGGCGCGGCGACATCCGCTTCGACCGCGTCGGCTCCCGCTACGACCTGAACGACACCACCTACGCCGTGATCCCCGTCAAGCCTTACCAGGACCTCAGCCTGGGCCTCTCCCACGAGCCCATGAAGGGGCTCACCCTGGCCCTGCGGGGCGAGCACCTCCTGCAGCCGAAGCTGACGGTCCAGGACTGGCTCAGCGGCCGCTACGATCAGAACGGCAACACCGGGCTGGTCTACGGCTTCCCCATGTCGGGGCCCCGCCTGACCCTAACCGCCACCTGGAGCTGGTGATGCCCCGCTGGACCCTTGCACGCCTGTTCGTCCTCTTGCTGGTATCCGCGCTGCCGCTCCTGGCGGCGCGGCCCCAGCGGGTGGTGAGCCAGTCGGTGGGCACGGACGAGCTGCTACTGGCCCTGGCGGATCCGGGCCAGATCGCCGCCCTCAGCCACATCAGCCATGCCTCGGAGTTCAGCCCCGTGGCCGAGGAGGCGAAGCGCTTCCCCGCCCTCAAGGACAGCGACGCGGAAAGCGTGCTGCGCTTCCGCCCGGACCTGGTGCTGGCCGCCAGCTACACCCGCCCCGAGACCCTGGCCCTGCTCCGGCGGGCCGGGGTGCGGCTGGTGGTGCTGGACCGCTTCGACACCCTGGAGGACGTCTACGCCAGCCTGCGCCTCCTGGGGCGGGAGCTGGGCCAGGAGGGCCGCGCCGAAGGGGTCATCGCCCAGTGCCGGGCCCGGGTGGAGGCCCTGGCCGCGCGGCTGAAGGGGGTGAGGCCCGTGCGGGTGCTCAGCGCCGGGCTCTACCCCTTCACGGCCGGTGCCGGCACCACCTTCCAGGATCTCTGCGACCACGCCGGCGCCCTGAACATCGCGGCCGAGGCCGGCCTCCGGGGGCACGCGCCCACCCCCACCGAGAAGCTGCTGGTCTGGCGGGTGGAGGTGCTCGTGGCGGCCGGCGACGACAGCATCCGGAGCCGCCTGGGGGAACTCCCCTGCTACCGGACGCTGCCCGCCTTCAAGGCCGGCCGGATCGTGGTCCTCCCGGGCCCCCTGATGTCCAGCGTCTCCCACCACCGCATCGCCACCTACGAGGCCCTGGCCCGGGCCCTCCATCCGGAGCGCTTCCGGTGAGGACCCGCCTGGCCATCCCGGCGCTCCTCGCGCTGCTGGTCCTGGCCTTCCTGGCGTCGCTGGCCTTCGGCGAGCTGCGGCTGAGCTTTCACGAAGTCATGGGGGCCCTCGGCGGCGGCGGCGACGACATTGCCCGCACGGTGGTGCGGGACTTCCGCCTCCCCCGCGCCCTGGTGGGCCTGGCGGTGGGCGCGGCC
>JARLGO010000285.1 GCA_031292655.1 Geothrix sp. | reverse complement strand
TGGTCTTCCTCCTGGTTTCGCGGGCGGACGCCGAGGAGGAGCACCTTCGCGTGTTCGCCCGGCTGGCCCGCCGCCTCATGGACCCCGATTTCCGCCAGCGGCTCCTCGACAGCCCTGATGCGGGAAGCCTGCTTGCAACCCTCCGATCCGAACTGTCCGCCTGAAGGAGCCCCCATGCGCCGTTTCCGTGCCGCCGTCCTCTCCGCCCTGGGGCTCGCCCTCGCGGCCGCTCCTCCGGTGGACCTTTCCAAGGACCGGACCCTCTATGTGGTCAACTACTCCCACCTGGACACGCAATGGCGCTGGACCTACCCGCTGGTGGTCCGGGAGATGCTTCGGAACACGCTCTACGACAACTTCGCCCTGATGGAGCAGCATCCGGACTACGTCTTTAACTGGACCGGGGCCGGGCGCTACCAGATGTTCCAGGAGTACTACCCCGCCGAATTCACTCGACTGAAGGGCTACGTCGCCAGGGGCCAGTGGTTCCCGGCCGGCTCCGCCTGGGAGGAGTCGGATGTCAACGTGCCGTCCTCGGAGTCCCTGATCCGCCAGATCCTGCTGGGGCACACGTTCTTCAAGCGGGAATTCGGCACCGAAAGCTCAGAGTACATGCTGCCCGACTGCTTCGGCTTCCCGGCCTCCCTGCCGTCGATCCTGGCCCACTGCGGGCTCAAGGGCTTCTCGACCCAGAAGCTCACCTGGGGCTCGGCCCATGGCGTGCCCTTCAACGTGGGGCGCTGGGAGGGGCCGGATGGCCGCTCGGTGATCGCGGCCCTCAACCCCGGCAGCTACGACGCCCACCTGACCGCCCCCCTCACGGGGGAGGCCTGGGTGAAGCGGCTGGACGCCAACGGCGCGGCGAGCGGCCTGAAGGTGGACTACCTCTACAACGGCACGGGGGACGAGGGCGGCGCGCCGTGGAGCGACTCGCTGCAGACCCTCTGGCAGGGGCTGGCCGCCCAGGGGCCGGTGCAGGTCGTGGCGGGTCGGGCCGACCTGATGTTCAACGCCATCAGCGAAGCCCAGAAGGCGCGGCTGCCGGGCTACCAGGGGGACCTCCTGCTCACCCAGCATTCCGCCGGTTCCCTCAGCTCGGCCGCCTTCATGAAGCAGTTGAACCGGCAGGACGAGCTGCTGGCGGATGCGGCGGAGAAGGCCTCGGTGGCCGCCGACCTCCTGCGGGCCTGCCCCTATCCGGCCTCGACGCTGGACAAGGCGTGGGGGCTGATGCTCCGCAACCAGTTCCACGACATCCTGCCGGGCACCTGCCTGCCCAAGGCCTACGAGTACGCCTGGAACGACGGCCTCCTCGCCGCCAAGGCCTTCGAGGGGACGCTGGAGGATGCGGTGGGCGCCGTGGCCCGGGGCCTGGATACGCGCGTGGACGGCGTGCCCATCGTGGTCTACAACGCCCTGGGCGTCGCCCGGAAGGACCTGGTGGAGGCCCTGGTGCCGGACGAACTGTCCAGCGCGCCCCGGCTCACGGCGGTGGATGCGGCGGGGACGGCCCTTCCCACCCAGCTGGTCCTCGGGCCCGACGGGCGCCGCCGGGTGGTGTTCCAGGCGGATGTGCCCAGCCTGGGCTTCGCGGTGTTCGGCCTGAGGGCCGGGCAGGGGCCCGTGGCGACCGACCTGAAGGTGCAGGACCGCACGGCGGAGAACGCCCGCTACCGCGTGAGGCTCAATGAGGCCGGGGACCTCGAGAGCGTGTTCGACAAGCAGCTCCACCGCGAGCTGCTTGCCGCGCCCGCCCGCCTGGCCTTCCAGCAGGAGAAGCCCCAGCGCTGGCCGGCCTGGAACATGGATTGGGCCGATCGCCAGAAGCCGCCCCGGGCCTATGTCTCGGGCCCCGCGGCCATCCGCGTCAGCGAGGACGGTCCGGTCCGGGTCGCGCTGGAAGTGGTGCGCGAGAGCGAGGGCTCCCGTTTCGTCCAGACCATCCGGCTCGCGGCGGGCGCCGCGGGGGATCGCGTGGAGATCGCCAACCTCGTGGACTGGAAGACCTCCGAGGCCAGCTTGAAGGCCACCTTCCCGCTGTCCGCCGCCAATCCCATGGCCACCTACAACCAGGACCTGGGCACCCTCCAGCGGGGGAACAATGACCCCAAGAAATACGAAGTGCCCACCCACGGCTGGATGGATCTGACGGACGCCCAGGCGGGATACGGCGTGACCCTGCTGACCGGCGCCAAGTACGGCACCGACAAGCCCGACGATCACACCCTGCGGCTCACGCTGCTCTATACGCCGGGCGTCGGCAAGGACTACCGGGAGCAGCGCTGGCAGGACTGGGGCCGCCACCGCTTCACCTATGGCCTCGCGGGGCACGCCGGCCCCTGGCAGGACGCGCCGTGGCTGGCCCTGCGCCAGGATCAGCCCCTGGCCGCCTTTGCCGTGCCCAGGCATGACGGGCCCTTGGGCCATCGTTTCAGCCTCCTGCGCACGTCCTCTCCGGACGTGGCCATCCAGGCCCTCAAGCGCTCGGAGGATGGAACCTCGTTCGTGGTGCGGCTCCAGGAACTCCGGGGTGGTCATGTGAAGGTCGACCTCCAGTCGGCGGGCTCCATCCGCACCGCCAGGGAACTGGACGGCGTGGAGCGACCGCTGGCGGACCTCCAGCCTCAAAAGGGGCGGCTGAGCCTGACGTTCGCCCCCTATCAGCTGCGGACCATCGGATTGGACATGGACGCGCCTGTGCTGCTGCCCGCGCCCTCGGCCCAACCCGTGGCCCTGGCTTTCGACGCCTCCGTCTTCAGCACCAACTCGAACCGCATGGAGGGAGGGGCCATGGAGCCCTACGCGAGCTACCCTTCCGAAATGATCGGGGACGTCGTGGAGAGCGGCGGGATCCGCTTCCACCTGGGACCTCGCGGCGACGGCCGGCAGAATGCGCTCACCTGCGCCGGGCAGGTGCTCCAGCTCCCCGAGGGAACCCGGCGTGCCCACCTGCTGGTGGCCGCCACCAGCGAGGACGTGAAGGCCGGGTTCCTGGCGGGAGGCCGGGCCGTGACGGTGGAGGTCCCGCGCTGGACGGGCTATGTGGGCTCCTGGGACAACCGCGTGTTCAAGGACGAAGTCGATGAAAAGTCCTATTCCATCAACAACGACCTCGAGCGCATCGCGCCGGCCTTCCTGAAGCCCGGCCGGCCCGTCTGGTGGGCCTCCCACCGCCACGCCAAGGGCCAGGACGATGTCTACGCCTACTGCTACCTCTACGCCATCGCCGTGGATATTCCCGCTGGAACCCGCACCCTGACGCTTCCAAAGGATCCCCGGGTGAAGGTCTTCGCGATCACGGCCGCTACCCTGGATGATTCGGGCGTCCGGCCCCTGCGCCCTCTTTTCCCGGACCTGGCCCGGGACGGGGCCTTCGAGGGGCGCTTCAACAAGCCGTAAGAGTGCCTAACCAAACCCCCACGGGGTCGCGCGAGGGTCGCCGGGCGAGCGAGGCGAGGAACGCGAGTCAAAGCGTAGCGGGTACTACGCGTGGCGGAGGCTCCGGCTCTGCGAGCCGGAGGCGAGCAGGAGCGGCGCATGGCGCCGCGATAGCTGGAGGTGACGCTGGATCGCCCTCCGTCGGACGCCACGCTATGCGTGGCTCCCGCTCGCAAGCTCGCGGCGCCGGAGCCTCCCCGCCGGCCCTCGCCCGGAGGGATGAAGCCAGGCAGGCGCCCCGCTGCGTCAGGTCCCTTGAACAACGAACCACGTTGCCCTGCGGGCCCTTCCTTGCGGTGCATCCTGCCTGGCTTCATCGCGGCCTCATCGGGGTTTTGTTAGGCACTCTCAGGCCCCTCAACGGGTGAATCTTCAAGCGCGCAGAAAGTGCGGCATGGTCGGAGATCTTCGACCAGGGCGCACCGGAATGCATTTCGGCCTGTTCGACCGTGAAACCGCGCACATAGATGCGATCCAGCCGCAGCATGGGGCGCTTGGAGGGGAAGCTCCGGCCCGGCGAATCGAGACCGCCGAAAAGGTCCGCCGAAGGCCTCGACCCTCCGTTCCTGCGCGTGGGCGGCGTTCCTTGCGCGGCCACATCCCACTTGAGAAACAAGCCCTAGTCTACTTGCCTGTCTACGGATACCGGAGTCGGATGTTCCAGAAACGCCACCCCAAGGGATTCCGAC
This sequence comes from Geothrix sp., assembly GCA_031292655.1. GTDB lineage: Bacteria > Acidobacteriota > Holophagae > Holophagales > Holophagaceae > Geothrix. The sequence goes on along the minus strand of JARLGO010000285.1, from coordinate 661 downwards.
TCCCCTCGGGTGAGGTTCAAGCCGTCATTCCGCTGGGTTCTTTTGGACGACATGGGTACCTACTTGCCCAGAACCTTTTTTACGTCGCCCACCTTCTTTTGAATGCTGCCGCTGATCTTTTCAGCGGTACCTTCGGACTCAAGGCGGGGGTTGTCGGTCGCTTTCCCCACGGTCTCCTTGACCTTGCCCTTGAGTTCATGGATCTTCCCTGCAACCTGATCCTTCGTGCTTGATTTCATGGGGCGATCCCCTCTTTGAATGGCTGCCGTATGATGCCAGGTGGCAGGCACGCCGGGATGACCGTTTTGGTAGGCACTCTTGAAGGAGGTCCGTCTTGTCCACTCCGCACGCCATTTCCTGCTTCCGAGGAGTCGCTCTGGTGGCCTGGTTGGTGCCAGCCGTTGGATTCGGGCAGGCGCCTGCAGCCCCCCAAGGCGCAAAGACCCCCGGCTATAACCAGCCCCCCCAGAACATTCTGGACATCATGCGGGCCCCATCGCCCCCAGTGCCCTATGTGAGCCCCACGGGCGACCGGATCCTGCTTGTGTCCTGGGAAGACTACCCGTCCATCGCTCGCGTGGCGACGCCCTTCCTCCGGCTGGCCGGCGTGCGCGTCGAGCCGAAAAACCACAGCAACCACGACACTCCCGGCGGTTACGGC
>JARLGO010000047.1 GCA_031292655.1 Geothrix sp. | reverse complement strand
GCAGCTGGACCCGCGCCTGATCGACGTCCATGCCCAGGGCGGGCCGGCCATGCTGGAGGCGGCGGTGGAGGCCGTGCGGGCCCATCAAGCGGGGGGCGGGCGCACGGAGCTGCTGGCGGTGACGGTCCTCACCAGCCTGGACCGGGAGGCCCTGGCGGCCCTGGGACACGCGGGGCAGCCCAAGGATCTCGCCCTGGCCTATGCGAAGCTCGCGCACCGGGCCGGCTGCGGGGGCGTGGTCTGTTCCGCCTGGGAGGCGGCGGCCATCCGGGAGGCCTGCGGGGAAGGCTTCCACCGCCTGACCCCGGGCATCCGCCCCACCGGCGCCGCCACCCAGGACCAGGCCCGCGTCATGACCCCCGCCCAGGCCGTGAGCCAGGGTTCGACCTGGCTGGTGGTGGGGCGCCCCATCACCCACGCGGCCGATCCCGCCGCCGCCGCCGAAGCCATCGTGGCCGAGATGCAAAGCTGATGTCCGCGGCGGGAACCCCCCTCGTCTTCCGGCCCTCCTTCGCCCAGCGGGCCATGGCCATGCTGCTTTTCGCGGGTTCGTGGATGGTGGGCGTCCGTGCCCTGGCCCAGATCATGGAGCGGCTCCCCATCCTCCGGGCCTCCTTGAAGGTGGCCGAATCCGCGGGGGAGCCCACGTGGTCCTTCTGGGTGGCCGTGACCGCCGCCCTGGGCGCCGTGGTGGCGGGCAGCCTGCTCCTGCTGGGGACCCTGCTGGGCGTGCTCATGGTCGAGGGGTCCCAGGTGCTGGTGGACGAGCTGGGCCTGTCCGTGGAGCACAACGCCCTGCCGGCCCCCCTGGCCCGGAGATTCGGCGCGGGGAGGCTGCTCTGGAAACAGGTGTCCCGCCTGGAACGGTCGGGCCCCTTCTTCCTGGTGCGGGGAGGCGGCGACCCGGCGAACCGCGGCCGGAAGGACCCGAACCTCCGCATTCTCCTGGTGGACGAACTGGAGCGCCTGATCCTCACCATCCTGGAACGCAGCCCGAACCTGAAGCACGAGGAGTGAGTCCGGAGGCTCAGGCTTTCGGCCGGCCCAGGTAGGCTTCGGCGCCCTTCATCTCGGCGGTGGGGCCATGGGCGGGTTTCTTGGGGCGGGCCTGGCCCCGCTTCAGCCCCCAGAGCGTCGCCAGCTCCGTCGCTTCGGGGTTGCCGGGGGCCAGGGCCAGCACCTCGGCCAGGTCGGCGCGGGCCTGGTCGAGGCGCCCCTGCTTCTCCTGCAGGAGGGCCCGCTTCATGAAGCCCCAGGGATTGGCCGGCTCCCGCGCGATGATCTCGGCGTATTCCGCCTCGGCCTCGATCCAGCGGCCCTCCTCCTCGGCCGCCTCGCCGCAGAGCAGGTTGGTGACGGCGCAGAAGCCCAGCCAGCGCTTCTGCTCGGCGAACTCGACCGGCGAGAAGCGGGACTTCGCCTTGGCCCGCTGTGCCGCCCGATCCAGGTGCCGGAGGGCCTTTTCCGTGTGGCCGTCCACCCGGGCGAAGATCTCGGCGTCGCCGCTGGCCCGGTAGAAATCGCGCTGGATGCGGCCCTCGGCGCGGTACTGGTCGAACATCCGGGTGCCGGGATAGAGGGCCAGGGGGCTGATCTGGCAGTCGCTGGGCCGGGTGTCGCGGATGAAGGCGGCGGATTCCTCCACGTCGGCCCAGGTCTCCCCCGGGATGCCCGTGATCAGGTAGATGCCCAGGTTCATGCCCACCTTGCGCACCAGGCCCAGGGCCCGCCGGGCGTGGCGCAGGTTGGTGCCCTTGTCCAGCAGGGCGAGTACCCGCTCGCTGCCGTGTTCCACGCCGAACTGCATGAACTCGCAGCCCGCCCGCTTCATGGCCACCAGGCGGTCCTCGTCCACCAGGTTCACGCGGCTCTGGCAGTTCCACAGGGGGTGCAGGCCGCTCTGCTGGATGCCGTCCATCAATTCCAGCACCCGGCCCCGGTTGGCGGTGAAGGTGTCGTCGCGGAAGCTGAAGTAGGTGAGGCCGTGCCGCTCGCGCAGGAGCCGCATCTCGCGCAGGACGGACGCGGCGCTGCGGAAGCGGATGGAGGTGCCCCAGAACTCCGGCGTGTTGCAGAAGTTGCAGGTGGCGGGGCAGCCGCGGCTGGTGCTCAGGTAGGCCAGCTGGCCCACGTCGTCGAGGAAGTCGGCCTCCAGGTACTCGGCGGGGACGCCGACGGTGTCCAGGTCCTCGAGCGGCGGCTGGGGCAGGGTGGGGCCCTCGCGGAGGATCAGGCCCGGCGTCCGCTTCCACAGATCCGAGCCGGGGGCGGCCTGCAGGCGCTCGGCGATCCCGAGGAGCGCCGTCTCGCCCTCGCCCTGCACGATGGCGTCCAGGGCCGGACAGTCCTCGAAGACCTCCTCGGCCAGGTGGGTGGGGTGGGGGCCCCCGGCCAGGAGGAGCGCCGATGGGCAGGCCTCCCGGGCCCAGGTCAGCAGTTCATAGGAGCGCTTCCGGTTGAAGGTGAACATGGAGACGCCCAGCACCGCCGGATTCTGCGTCCGGAGGTAGGCCAGCACCTCCTTCCGGCCCCGGCCGCTCAGGTTGGCCACCCGGCAGGGGAAGGCCCGGGACTTGAGCATGGCCTGCAGGTAGCCGAGACCGATGGGGAGGAAGGTCATCCACTCGTCCCCGAAGCCGCTCCGGGGGGCGCTGTAAGCAAGAAGGGTGCGGGGTGGGGTCATGGGGGCCAAAAGCAAGGCTTTCCAGTGTAGGGGACGGAATCCATGATGGAAGCAGGAACACTCGTGGAGGCGGCTTGGCCGGCAATCTGATCCGGAACACGGAGACCATTTCGGAAATCATCAGCCGCGCCTGCGGACGGCGCGAGATGCTGATCCTGGTGACCCCCTATCTCCGGTTCGAGTCCTCCTTCCTCAGGCTCGATCAAACGGAGATCCAGGTGGCCGCCACCATGAGCCGGGAGGACGCCACCTACGGGTTGCGGAGTGCGGGCCTGAAGATGCGGTTCCCCAATGGCATCACCTTCCTGGAGGCGGCCACGGAACTGAAGGGCTTCGGCATGTCCGACGGCCGCCGGACCCTGCGCCTGACGATCCCGGAGATCCTTCAGGAGGAGGACCATCGCGGGTCCTACCGCGTGGATCGGGTGGGCCGGGTGCCGGTGACCTTCAGCACGCCCAAGTACGACCTGGTCACCGGGACGCTGGTGGACATCAGCACCACGGGGGCGAGGATCTACAGCACCCGCGACTTCGAAGAGGGGGAATTCCTTCCCGGCGACGACATGGCCGTCACCATCCAGCTGACGGACCTCATCCGGATCAACACCAAGGCGAAGCTCCGGCATGTCCACGGCCGGACCTGGGGCGTGGAGTACCGCCCCCAGCTGGATGAGCAGCTGCTCCATCCCCTCTCGCGCTGGGTGTTCGAAAAGCGGGAGGAGGACCTGGAACGCATGACGCGGCGGGGCGTGGAGACCGCGCCGCTGGCCGGGGTCTCCCTGCCCCAGGCCAGCCCGCCGCAGGGGCTGATCCTGGCGTCGGGGGACGCGGCCCTGGAGACCGCCCTTCAGGACCTGCTCGGGGGCTTCCAGCCCCTGCGGCGGGTGCCTCCCACCATGTCCGCCCTGAAGGAGGCCCTCAACCAGCGGCCCGCCCTGGTGCTCTACCACATGCCCAGCCTCAGCCTGGACGAGCGCCGGCGGCTGAAGCCCATGGTGGAGGCCCTCCAGGGACGCGTGCCCTTCCTGCTGCTTGGCACCGCCGTCGAGGGGGGCGCCCTGCTGGCGCTGGGCAGCGAGGTGAAGGCGGCGGTTTCCATCGTCTTCCATCCCGAACGGGGCATCTTCTTCCAGCGGCTCGTGCAGGGGATCCTGAGGCGCCTCTACGAGGGGGGGGAATCGCCCATGGCCCCCGTGGAGTCCGAAGCGCCCTGAGCGCCCGGAGTCAAGGCTCGTTCGGGTCCCCGGAAGCCGCTAGAATCAAGGCTTCCGGAGCCTCCATGCCTGCTGCCCACGAACCGGCTGTCACCGAATCCCTGGCCCTGGAACTGGGGCTGTCGAAGGAGGAGTGGCAGGTCATCCTGCGCCTCCTGGACGGTCGTCAACCCACCTACCCGGAGCTGGGCGTGTTCAGCGCCATGTGGAGCGAGCACTGCTCCTACAAGTCCAGCCGCCTCCACCTGAAGAACCTGCCCACGGAGGGCCCCCGGGTCATCCAGGGCCCCGGCGAGAACGCGGGCGTGGTGGACATCGGCGACGGCTGGGCGGTGGCCTTCAAGATGGAGAGCCACAACCACCCCAGCTTCATCGAGCCCTACCAGGGCGCCGCCACGGGCGTGGGCGGCATCCTCCGCGACGTCTTCACCATGGGCGCAAGGCCCCTGGCCAACCTCAACAGCCTGCGCTTCGGCGAGCTGGACGCGCCGCGCATGAAGGGCCTGGTGAAGGGCGTGGCCGCGGGCATCGCGGGCTACGGCAACTGCATGGGCATCCCCATGCTGGGCGGCGACTGCGCCTTCGACGCCAGCTACAACGGCAACATCCTCGTGAACGCCTTCACCCTGGGCGTGCTGCGCAGCGACAAGATCTTCAAGGGCTTCGCGTCGGGCCTCGGCAACAAGATGATGTACATCGGCTCGAAGACGGGCCGGGACGGCATCCACGGGGCGAGCATGGCCTCGGCGGAGTTCGGCGAGGGCAGCGAGGAGAAGCGGCCCACGGTGCAGGTGGGCGATCCCTTCACGGAAAAGCTGCTGCTGGAGGCCTGCCTGGAGATCTTCCAGACCGACTGGGTCATCGGCATCCAGGACATGGGGGCCGCGGGCCTCACGTCCAGCAGCTTCGAGATGGCCAGCCGGGCGGGCACGGGCCTGGAGATCCGCCTGGATCAGGTGCCCATGCGCGAGGAGGGCATGACGCCCTTCGAGCTCATGCTGAGCGAGAGCCAGGAGCGCATGCTGCTGGTGGCGCGGCCCGGCTGCGAGGACAAGATCATCCAGGTGCTGCACAAGTGGGGCCTGGACGCCTGCGTGGTGGGGGAGGTGACCGACAGCGGCCGCTTCATCGGCAGCTGGCACGGCCAGCCCGTCATCAACCTGCCCATCCAGCCCCTGGTGGACGCGGCGCCCAAGTACGACCGGCCCCGGCAGCGGCCGGGCTACCTGGACGCCGTGAACGCCGCGCCGTTGCCGATCGACCTCAAGCCCGCGGAGGTGGAGCGCACCCTGCGGCAGCTCCTGCAGGCCCCCACGGTGGCCAGCAAGCGGTGGATCTTCGAGCAGTACGACGGCACCGTGCGCAGCAACACGCTGCTGGGCATGGGGCGCGGCGACGCCGGCATCATCCGGGTGAAGGACGAGGCGGGCCGGGACACGGGCAAGGCCGTGGCCATGAGCAGCGACTGCAACAGCCGCTTCTGCTTTCTCGATCCCTTCTGGGGCGCCGCCCACGCCGTGGCCGAGGCCTGCCGCAACCTGGCCTGCGTGGGCGCCGAGCCCATCGGCCTCACGGACTGCCTCAACTACGGCAACCCCGAGAAGCCCGAGAACATGTGGACCTTCGAGCAGGGCTGCCTGGGCATCCGCCAGGCCTGCCTGGCCCTCGACGTGCCCGTCGTCAGTGGCAACGTGAGCCTCTACAACGACACCGAAGGCCAGAGCATCTTCCCCACGCCCATGATCGCCGCCGTGGGCCTGGTGGAGGACTGCGCGGGGCCGGTGCCCCTGGACACGCCGGATGCCACGGCGCTGTCCAAGGTGGGCAACCGCATCTGCGGGTCCAGCTTCCGTGCGGCCCATGATGGCATCTTCCTGCTGGGCGAGACGCGCGACGAGCTGGGCGGCAGCGAGTACCTGAAGCTCCGCACCGGCAAGGTGCAGGGCGCCTGCCCCGAGCTGCGCCTGGACGAGGAATTGCGGCTTCAGGCCTGCGTGCGCGAGGGCATCCGGCTGGGCCTCATCCGCAGCGCCCACGACACCAGCGAGGGCGGCCTCCTGGTGGCGGCGCTGGAGAGCGCCTTCGGCGGGGACCTGGGCTGCCAGCTGCTGCTCAGCCGCGGCGCCCTGCGCCTGGACAGCCTGCTCTTCGGGGAATCCGTGGGCCGCATCGTGGCCTCAGTGAGTCCGGAAGGGGAGGGCAGCCTGGCCACCCTCTGCGCCACGCACCGGGTGCCCTGCGCCAAGATCGGCACCACGGGCGGGTCGCGCATCACCCTCGCGGTGGACGGCCAGCCCCTGCTGGACGCCGAGGCCGCCGCCTTGAAGGGGTTGCACAGCGGGGCCCTGGAGGCGGCCCTGGCCTGATTACATGCCCATGTAGGCCGGGGTCTTCAGCCTCGCCAGGAGTCTTTCCATCAGGGCCTCGTCGGCCTTGAGGGCGGTCCGGAAGGCGGCGCGATCCGTGTGGTGGATCTCCCGGCGGAGGTCCTCGAGGTAGCGCTCCAGGAGCCCGGTCAGCAGTTCCGTTTCCTTGGTGTCCAGGGAGAGATCCATGGCGACCTCCTGCGCGTCCGGCACCAATATGGGTCCCCGCCGGTCCCCCGCCAGCTCAGCCCCGGAGGATCCGCCCCGGCAGCAGGAACAGGCCCCGCACGAGCCCGAAGACCCCCTCCACCGCGAAGCCCAGGAGGCGGAAGGGCAGGAGCAGGAGCCAGATCAGCGGATAGAGGAACAGCGCCAGCAGGGCCAGGGGCCAGCAGACCACCAGCAGGATGAGCCAGAGCAGGAACGCGGCCATGGGAACCCCCTGGATCGAGGATCGGGCCTGGGGACCCGAAGGGGAGGCCCCGATCGGCGGGCCGCCCTTGGGAACCGGTGGGCCGACGTTGGTATGATCCTCTCCACCCCACCCGAGGAATGACCATGCTTCCTGAAGACGTGTTTCCGACCCTCGACCGCCGCGCCTTTCTGGGCGTGGGCCTCGCCACGGGCGCCGCGGCGCTCCTGGGCGGCGACCTGAAGCCCGCCGGGGCAGCCCGGGGCCCGGCCCTGCAGGAGGCCACGGTGGAGGGCCTCCAGGCGGGCCTGGCCGCGGGCCGCTGGACGGCGGTGGACCTGGTGCGGGGCTACCGGGCCCGCATCCGGGCCCTGGATCAGGGGGGCCCGAAGCTGCATTCGGTCCTCGAGCAGAATCCGGAGGCCCTGGCCCTCGCCCGGGCCCTGGATGCCGAGCGGAAGGCGGGAAAGGTGCGGGGACCCCTCCACGGCATCCCGGTCCTCATCAAGGACAACATCGACACCGCCGATGCCATGAAGACCACGGCGGGGTCCCTGGCCCTGGCCGACGCGCCGGCCCCGAAGGAGGACGCCTTCCTCGTGAAGCGGCTGCGCGAGGCGGGCGCGGTGCTCCTGGGGAAGACGAACCTCAGCGAGTGGGCGAACCTGCGCTCCACGCACAGCAGCAGCGGCTGGAGCGGGCGCGGGGGGCAGACGCGGAACCCCTACGCCCTCGATCGCAGCCCCAGCGGCTCCAGTTCCGGTTCCGGCGCGGCGGTCGCGGCAGGCCTCTGCGCCGTGGCCGTGGGCACGGAGACGGACGGCTCCGTGGTGAGCCCCGCCCACGTGAACGGCCTGGTGGGGTTGAAGCCCACCGTGGGACTGGTCAGCCGCAGCGGCATCATCCCCATTTCCCACACCCAGGACACGGCCGGGCCCATGGCGCGCACGGTGCGCGACGCGGCGATCCTGCTGGGCGTCCTGGCGGGGAGTGATCCGAAGGACGCCGCCACCCGGGAGGCGGATGCGCGGAAGGAGGCGGACTACACGCGCTTCCTCTCGAAGGATGGGCTGCGGGGGGCCCGCCTCGGCCTGGTGAAGAACCTCCTCGGCGCCCAGGCCCAAGGGGATGCCGTGATCCTGCGGGCCCTCGAGGTGCTGAAGGCCCAGGGCGCGACCCTGGTGGAAGTGGAGCTGAAGTCCGCCGCCTACGACGAGGCGGAGTTCGAGGTGCTGCTCTACGAGTTCAAGGCGGACCTGAACGCCTATCTGGCGGGACGGGGCGGGGCCGTGAGGGACCTGGCCGGGCTGATGGCCTTCGACGAGGCCCGGGCGGCGGAGGAGATGCCCTTCTTCGGCCAGGAGCTGGTGCAGCAGGCCCAGGCCAAGGGGCCGCTGACGGATCCCGCCTACCTGAAGGCGCTGGAGACCTGCGCCCAGGCCCGGCGGGACATCACGGGATTGCTGGAGAAGCACCAGCTGCAGGCCCTGGTGGGGCCCACCGGGGGGCCCGCCTGGCTCATCGACCACGTCAACGGCGACAGCTCCGGCCCCAGTTTCTCCAGTCCCGCCGCCGTGGCCGGCTGCCCGCACATCACCGTGCCGGCCGGCCTGGTCTTCGGGCTGCCCGTGGGGCTGTCCTTCGTGGGCGGGCCCTGGCAGGAGGGCCCGCTGCTGAAGTTGGCCTACGCCTATGAACAGGCCGCCGGGATCCGGCCGGTGCCTCGCTTCCTGCCCACCGCCGCGGTACCCTCGTGAAGGCGCGGTCCCCCGCGCCCCACCTCACACAGGAGATCCCCATGAAGCTCGTGCTTCCGATCCTGCTGGGGGCCACCCTGGCCCTCTCCGCCCAGATTCCCACCAAAGAGGAGCTGAAAGCCAAGGCCGACGCCGCCGTGGACGCCGAAAAATCGAAGGCTGACGTCAAGGCCGAAGGGGCCAAGGCCAAGGCCGACCAGAAGGCCGCAGCGGCCAAGACCAAGGTGGATGCCAAGGCCGGCGGCGTGCCCGTGGCCGGTGACAAGGTGAAGGCCGCCACCGCCAAGGGCGAAGGCGCCGCGAAGGCGGGAACCGACAAGGCCAAGGCCAAGACCAAGAAGGGCACGGAAAAGGGTGCCACCAAGGCCAAGGCCGTCACGGAGAAAGTCGCTAAGTAGTCATTTCTCTACCTCCAGAAACGGGCGCCAAATGGCGCCCGTTTCTGGAGCAAGGGCTTCGCCCTATTTCTTCGGGAACTGTCGCTCGTAGGCTTCCTGCGCGTACTCGCTGGGGGGCACGCCGAAGCGGCGCTTGAAGGCGCGGGTGAAGGCGCTGGCGTCGTAGAAACCGAGGATCTTGGCCACGTCGCTGGGCCGCTCGCCATTGGCCAGGAGGGTCACGGCGCGCTGCAGGCGCCGCTCGATGAGGTACTGGTGGGGCGTGGTGCTGGTGGCCTCCCGGAAGAGGCGGATGAAGTGGTCCGGCGTGCAGCGGGCCATGGTGGCCAGCTCGGGCACGCTGTTCTTGGCGCCCAGGTGCACTTCCATGTGGTCCAGCACCAGCTGCAGGGTGGAGCGGTTCAGGCGGTAGGGGAAGCGGCCCCGGTCCTCCTTTTCCGTCAGGCGGGACAGTTCGGCGCCCAGGAGGATGAGGAACAGCTCCCGGGTCATGAGCTGGACGCCGTCGGGATTGGCCAGCTCCTGGGTGAAGATGCTGAAGAGCTGCTTGAGGCTGAGGCTGCGCAGCACGGCGAAGCTGGATTCCTGCCACTTGCGGGGGGGATGCTGCAGGGCGGACAGCAGCGGCTCGGGGAAGGGGCCCTCCATGAACAGGGCCGTGAAGCCGAAGGGCGTGTTGGCGTGATGGCGCTTCAGCGTGTGGCCGAACCCCGGCAGCAGCAGGGCCAGGTCCCCGGAGCGGATGACGCCCTCCTCGCGGTCCTCGCCCGTGCAGACCCGTACGGCATGGGTGGGCTGAAGCAGGGCCCAGGCGTCCCGGGCCGGGAGGACCTTCGTGGGAACGGGGTCCCGCTTGAGCACGGCCAGGCGGAGTGGTCCGCTGGTATAGGTGAGGAGGTTTTTGGTTTCAGGATCGCTCATGGCCCAGGAATAAAAAGAGATGCCCACAGAGGCATTCGGGCAAGAATGACAGGAAAAAATTTTATTGGGGCATGAGAATTTCACAGCCAGGAATTTTGTGACCGCCGTCAGGCCCTGGCCAAGGCTTCCGCGAGGCTCCTGAACACGCCCAGGCCCCCGGTGGGTCCCAGCTTCGGATCCACGGCCCGCTCCGGGTGGGGCATCATGCCCAGCACGTTGCCCCGGACATTCACGATGCCGGCGATGCCGTTCATGGCGCCGTTGGGCACGTGGGATTCACCGATCTCGCCCTTGGGCGAGCAGTAGCGGAAGGCCACGCCGCCCCGGGCCTCCAGATCCGCCAGGTCCGCGGGATCGAGGGTGAAATTGCCCTCGGCGTGGGCGATGGGCACCTGGAACACCTCGCCCGCCTTCATGGCCCGGGTGAAGGGCAGGTCCGCCCGCTCCACCCGCAGGTGGATGTCCGCGTGAATGAAGCGCAGGGATTCGTTGCGCAGCAGGGCGCCGGGGAGCAGCTGGGCCTCGCAGAGGATCTGGAAGCCGTTGCAGACCCCCAGGACCAGGCCGCCGTTGTCCGCGTGGCGCCGGATATCGGCCATGATGGGCGCCAGGGCCGCGATGGCGCCGCAGCGCAGGTAGTCGCCGTAGCTGAAGCCGCCGGGCACGAAGACCAGGTCCGTGTGCTCCGGGAGCCGCGTCTCCATGTGCCAGACCGGGATCGTGTCCCAGCCCATCACCGTGCCGCAGGCGTGCAGGGCGTCGTGATCACAGTTGGAACCCGGGAAGACCGGGACCGCCACCCGCATCAAAGCACCTCGATGGAGGCCTTCTCCATCACGGGGTTGACCAGCAGCTTCTCGCACATGGCGAGGGCCCGGGCCTTCACGTCCGAGGGGTCCTGGCCGGGCACATCCATCTCGATGAGGCGGCCGATGCGCACGTGCTCCACCTCGAAGCCGAATCCGTGGAGGCCCTGTTCCACCGCCTTGCCCTGGGGATCCAGGATCCCGGGCTTCAACTGCACCGACACGCGCACCTTCATGGGGCCCTCCACGTTCCAGTCTACCTGATGGGATCCTGATTTCGCCGGCTGGGGCCTCAGAACCGGGGCGCCCAGCGGTGGGCTTCCAGGTCGAGGTTGCCCAGGTCGTCCACCTCGATGCCCTCGTCCCGCAGCCGTCCGATCTGCTCGAAGGCGCCCCACCAGCGGCCGCGGCTGGGCACGTAGCCCCGGGTGTTGACCACACGGTGCCAGGGCAGCTTCGTGCCTTCCGGCAGCCCCGAGAGCACCATGCCCACCTGCCGGGGCCGCCGCGGAAAGCCCGCCAGCGCCGCCACCTGGCCGTAGGAGGCCAGCTTGCCTTTCGGAATCCGCTTCACCACCGCCAGCACAAGCGTGCGGAAATCCGGCGGGGCCTCAGGGTCTTTGCGCTTGGGGGATCTCACCGCCATGGACCGTGCTCGCGGCTCAGGCCTGCACGCCGGGCCGCTGGTCGGCGGGCACCCGGGAGCGGAAGCCCCCTTCGTAGCTGTGCCAGTGGCCCAGCTCGGGCTCGGGATAGGCCCAGCACCAGTAGCCGTCGCCGGAATCGAAATCCACCAGCCAGAGGCCCTTCACTTCGGCCTCCAGGTCCTGCATGCTCTGCTGCCAGCTCTGCACCAGGGTCTGCAGGCGCTCCCGCAGATCCTCGGCCCGGGGCTCGTCGCCGGCCTCTTCCGCCTGGCTCAGTTCCTCCGCGAGGCTGGCGGCCAGTGTGTAGACAGGTTCCGTGGTGGCCTTCACCCGGGGCATCAGGGCCTTCGCTTCTTCCAGCGTGAAAATGCGGCCCATGGCGCCTCCGATACCCCATGATAAACCCATGCGGTTCGTGCCCCTGATTCCATCGAGCGTTCCTCCCGAGCCCTGGTTGTCCCTCACGCCCCTGATGCTCCGGTGGGACGGGAGCCTCCACCCGGGATGGGGCCCGGCCGTGCGGCGCGGGTTGGCCATCCATGCCGTGCACCTTCCGGGGGAATCCCCGGCGGAGGAGGGGCTGGAGGTGCTTCGCCACGGCCTGGGCGCGGATTTCCTGGTGCTCCCCGTCGGGCGGCTGGAGACGAGGGAGGCGGGGTTCCGCCTCCTGGGGCAGCTGGAGATGCTGCTGGAGGCCACCTCGGGGCGGGGCGTGAAGCTGGCCCTGCACCTGGAGGCGGGCACCGAAGCGGCCGTGCGGGACCTGCTCCGCCAGGCCCACGGCGAGGCCGTGGGCTTCTGCTGGCATCCGGGCATTTTGGATGCGGAACTGCTGGCGGACCGGATCTGGTGCGGCCTCTGCGCACCGGGGAGCGACCTCCGTCCGCTGCAGGACCTGGGCTACCGCTGGGACATGGCCCTGGCCGCCTCGGACCCCGGCACCTTCCGCGTCCAGGCGGCCGCGCTGGAGGCCACCCACCCGCCGGTGCTGTTTCCCGCCGAGATGCCCGCCACGGCCCTGGGCCGGCCGGTGGTGCCGGACGAGAGCGTGGTCTTCGGCCGGCACCTGCGGCCCGAGGGGCCGCGGGATCATTCATGAGCCAGACCCTGCTCGTGATCGCCGGCGAGGACTCCGGCGACCTCCATGGCGCGGAGCTGCTGCGCGAGCTGAAGGCCCGCCGCCCCGGCCTGCGGATCATCGGCGTGGGCGGACCGCGCATGACCCCTCTCCTGGACCGCAAGCTGGCGGACGTGAAGGACCTCGCCGTGGTGGGCTTCATCGAGGTCATCAAACACCTGCCGCGGCTGAACCGGCTCTTCAAGGAGATCCTCGCCGCCGCCCGGGAGGAGGGCGTCACCGCCGCCCTCCTCATCGACTACCCGGGCTTCAACCTGCGGCTGGCCAAGGCCCTGCGCCAGCAGCTGCCCGCGGTGCAGCTGCACCAGTACGTGTGCCCCCAGGTGTGGGCCTGGAAGAAGGGGCGCATCCCCCAGCTGGGCACGGGGCTGGACACCCTCTACTGCCTCTTCGACTTCGAGCCCGATCTGTTTCGCGGCTATCCCGTGGATGCCCGTTTCGTGGGCCACCCCCTGGTGGAACTGGTGAAGCCCGAGTGCGACCGGGGGACCTTCTTCGCGGACGCGGGCCTGGATCCCGCGCGGCCCCTGGTGGCCCTCCTTCCGGGCAGCCGCCGGGGCGAGATCGAGCGCCTGCTCCCCCCCATGGCGGACCTGGCCCTGCGCTGGCGCCGGGAGCGGCCCGAGGTCCAGTGGGTGCTGCCCGTGGCCCCCACGCTCGATCCCGCCTTCATCCGCGCCCACCTGGGCGGGGCGCCCGTGACCCTGGTGGAAGGCCGCACCTACGCGGCGCGCGCCTACGCGGACGCGGCCCTGGTGGCTTCGGGCACGGCCACGCTGGAGACGGCCCTGCTGGGCACGCCCTTCGCCATCGTCTACAAGCTGAACGCCCTCACCTACCAGCTGGCCAAGCGCATCGTGAAGGTGCCCCACTTCGGCCTCGCCAACGTGGTGGCGGG
>JARLGO010000046.1 GCA_031292655.1 Geothrix sp. | reverse complement strand
TCGTTGTAGCGCTGGCCCGCCACCCAGCGGTCCTGGTCCATGCCCAGGATGGCGGGGTTGTCCTCGCAGAGGATGAGCCGGGCGCGGTAGCCGTAGACCCACTCGCAGTCGCAGAGGTGGCCCAGGACCTCGCAGGGGGTCCACTTTCCCTCGATGGGCCGCACCTGCATCCGCCTCCGGCCGTGCTCGAGCACGATGGCCGCCAGGGCCTCCGCGGTCCGGCCCAGCACCTCGAGGGGGTCCTGGTGGCCCAGGAAGCCCATGATCCTCGCCCGATAGGCGGCCGTCGTCCCTTCCTGAACCTGCGGGGTCACCATGGCTTCCTCCTGGATGGGTGGACATGAGATGCCGCCGGGCGGGCCCCCGTGCCCCGGGGGTCAGGCCTCGAACCGCACGCCCGTGAGGGTTTCGCTCAGGCCCCAGAGCCGCGCGGCGGCCTTGGGATCGATGGCGTAGGGCCGCACGCCGACGTTGCCCGGGGCCTCCATGGGCAGGATCGGGGCCACGTCCACGTCCTGGCAGTAGACGCCGCCCAGACCCGCCAGCTGGGGGCTGGTGGCGCACCAGACGCTGGTGGCGGCGCCCTGGGCCTGGGTCTTGAAGTCGCCGCCCTCGGCCACGGAGCGGCCCCGCGGCACGGTGCCCGGGCGGTCCGCCCGCGTCAGGCCGAAGGCATGCAGCTCCTCCTCCGTCATGTGGCGGCCCAGGTCCGTGAGCACGACCCCGGGGTGCACCGCAAAGGCGCGGATGCCGCTGCCCTCGCCGCGCCGGTCCAGCTCCACTGCAAAGAGCACGTTGGCCGTCTTGGATTGGCCGTAGGCCTGCCAGCGGTCGTAGCGGCGATGGAGGAAGTTGGGATCGGCGAAATCCACCTCCCCGCGCTGGTGGCCCCGGGAGGAGAGCGCCACCACCCGCGCGCTCGCGGCGAGCCTCAGGGCGGGCCAGAGCCGCGCCGTGAGCTGGAAATGGCCCAGGTGGTTGGCGGCGAACTGGGACTCATAGCCCCGCCCGTCCCGCTGCAGAGGCGTGGCCATGATGCCGGCGTTGTTGATGAGCATGTGCAGGGGCCGCCCCGTGGCCAGGAACCGGGTGGCGAAGGCGTCGATGGACCCGGGGTCCAGCAGGTCCAGGGGGCCCCATTCCACGTGAGGGAGGCCGCCGAGGGCCCGGGCCGCCTTGTCGACGTTGCGGGCCGGCACGATCACGGTGGCCCCCGCCGCCGCCAGGGCCCGGGTCGTCTCCAGGCCCAGGCCGGCGGAGCCCCCCGTGACCAGGGCGACCCGGCCCTCCAGGTGGATCCCGCGCAGGACCTCCCGAGCCGTGGTGGTGGGCCCGAACCCGGAATGGATCGGCGTCTGGGGACTTGGCAAAGGCGACCTCCGCAGGGGGCGGACTCAAGGGTAGGTCCGATGCCGACCGCTGCCCAGGCCTTCGAAGATCTACTCGCAAGGATTTACATGGCGTGATTTATAAAAATCAGGTGTCTTGCGGGGAGAGGCGGCGCCGGAGGGCCGCGTTCAGGGGTTCGGAAAAGCGGGCCGCGACCAGGGCCGCCACGGCGGTGGAGAGGGCCAGGTAGAGCAGGAGCCAGGGCAGCTTGAGGCCGTAGGACAGCGCCTCCCGGGGGACGAGGTCCTTCATGAGGCCGAGCACGACGATGTGGAACAGGTACAGCTCGTAGCTGTGCCCCCCGAACCAGCGGAACAGGCGCGCGGGAAGGCGGGCCGGGGGCTGCGGGCCTTCCCCCGAGGACCGGGCCCCCACCAGCAGGACGGCGGTCTCCAGGGCCACCAGGGAAAAGCCCAGGGCCTCGTGACCGTCGATGCCCCACAGCCAGGTGGAGGCGAGGGCCAGGACGGCCGCGGCCTGCACCCAGGACTGCCGCAGGACGCCCAAGTCGAAGCGCCGGGTCAGCAGCGCCGTGAGGCAGCCCAGGGCGATGGCGTCGAAGCAGGCCAGGTACCCGTACATGAAGCGAATCTCATCGGCCCGGTGGACCTGCCGGTAGAGGGGCCCGGCCACCAGGGCGAGGAGGCATCCGGCGATGAGCAGGCGCTGCCGCTTCCAGCCCACGCAAAGCAGGGGAAAGGCCAGGTAGAAGGCCTCCTCCACGGAAAGGGACCAGTAGATGTTCAAGGCGTAGTTGAAGTAGCCGCGCAGGGCCATGAGGACGTTGTGCCAGAAGGTGAGGATCGACAGCAGGACGGGGACGAAGAAGCCCCGGGACAGGACCACGCCGTGGGCGGCGTTGCGGAAGGAGGGCAGCCCCAGCAGGCCCAGGGGGACGATGACCGCCAGGGCCAGCAGCAGGGGCGGCGTGATCCGGGCGAACCGGAAGGCGTAGAAGCCCCTCAGGCTCAGGCGCTCCAGGCCCCCGTAGCGGTTCGCGGAGATGGACGTGATCAGGAAGCCCGAGATCACGAAGAACATCGTGACCCCGTAATTGCCGTTGATCAGGGCCGCCCGCAGCCAGGGCTTGGGAATCATCCAGGTGAGCGGGCTGTCC
Source organism: Geothrix sp. (assembly GCA_031292655.1). GTDB lineage: Bacteria > Acidobacteriota > Holophagae > Holophagales > Holophagaceae > Geothrix. Next base: position 72 of record JARLGO010000046.1, on the reverse strand, counting down.
CCCAGGCGGTAGGCCAGGGTGAAATGCAGCAGCATGACCATGAGGATGGCGACGCCTCGCAGGACATCGATG
>JARLGO010000045.1 GCA_031292655.1 Geothrix sp. | reverse complement strand
GCTGGCGGAACGCCGCCACGAATTCCCCTTCCTGCTGCCCCGGCTCGCGGTTCGCGCCGCCCAGGCCGCGAAGCGCCCCGTTCCCGCCCTGGCCCCGGGCCTGCCCCAGGCCCTCTCCAGGCTGCCCTGGCCCGGCAATGTCCGGGAGCTGCTCCATGCCCTCGAACGGGCCATCCTGCGCTGCGAGGACGGCCTTCTGAGGCCCCGCCACTTCCCCGAACTGGAGGCCCCGGTGCTCCAGTCCCGCTCCTGGGACGAGGCGACGCGAACCTTCCAGCGCCGCCTCCTGCGGGAGACCCTCCAGGCCTGCGGGTTCCGCATGGCCGATGCCGCCCAGGCCCTGGGACTGGCCCGCCCCGCCCTCTACGCCACCGCCAAGCGGCTGGGGGTGGATCTGCGGGCGGAGCGGATCCACACCCTGTCCTGAAAGTCCGGACCGCTCCTACAGGCTGCGCCCGAAGCTCCGCTCCAGATCGTCGAGGGTCAGCTTCTTGAGGATGGGGCGGCCGTGGGGACGGGGCCCCGTCCGTGAGGGCCCAAAGCCCGAACGGGAGCATCGTGCGGGGCACGATGCGATCCGGGGGTGGTCGGCGGAGCCGCGCGGGGGTGTCCCCCCGCGAGCGCTGGCGCGAGCGGCAGGCCGCTCATGGAGCTAGATCCGACGCCCGAAGCTCCGCTCCAGATCGTCGAGGGTCAGTTTCTTGAGGATGGGGCGGCCGTGGGGACACGTGTTCGGCACGGCGCAGGCGAGCAGGTCCTCGATGAGCCGACGGGCCAGTTCGGGGGGCAGGGCGTGGTGCTTCTTGATGGCGGCGCGGCAGGCCAGCTCGGCGTTCAGGTCGCGGCGGAAGGCGTCGAGATCCACGCGGCCTTCCCGTTCCAGGCGGGCCAGCAGATCCTCCAGCAGGGCCTGGGGATCCCGGTCCGTGAGGAAATCCGGCAGGCCGCGCACCACCAGGGCGTCGTCGCCAAAGGGCTCCGCCTCCACGCCGGCGGCCTCCAATTCGCTGAGAAAGGGCGTGAGGCGGGCCAGGGCCCCGGGCCCCACCTGGACCACCTGGGGGGGCATCAGAGGCTGGATGGCGGGGCGGTGGCGACGCAGGAAGAGCCGTTCGAAGAGCACCCGCTCGTGGGCCACGTGCTGGTCCACGATCCACAGCTCAGGCCCCTGGGGACCCGGGATCTCCGCCAGCAGGTAGGTCTGCTCGAAGGCGCCGATGTACCGCACCTCGGGGGCGAGATCCGTCCCCTCGGCCACACGGGAAGGCTCGGGCTCCCAGGGGTAGAGCGCCTCCAGTGGACGGGGCGCAAAGGTGTCGGCCAGGGCCTGGTAGGCCCCCAGGGCCCCGCCGGAGTGATCCGACCAGAGGCGCGGATGCTGGGGCAGGGCCCGGCGGGAGGGGTCCAGATCGAACTCGGCCTCCAGGGGCTTGGGAGGCAGCTCCAGGACCGAGGCCAGCCCCCCCCGGAGCCTGGCCCAGGCCTCCTCGGCGCCGCCCCGCACCCAGGCGAAGACGCGCTGGGGTTCGCGGAAGCGGACTTCGGCCTTGGTGGGATGGACGTTCACATCCACGGCCTCGGGCGGCAGTTCCAGGAAGATCAGGGCCGCCGGATAGGCGCCCTTGGCGAAGGTGCCGGACCAGGCCTCGGAAAGCGCGGCCAGCAGCAGGCGGTCCCGCACGGCCCGGCCGTTCACGAAGAGGTAGAGGTGGTTCCGGTCGCGGAAGCTGAGGTCCGGCGGCGAGACGAAGCCCCGCAGGCGCCAGGGGAGCTCGCCGTTCACGAAGGGCACCAGCCGCCCCATCCTCTCGCCCAGCAGGGGGGCCAGGCGCTGGCCCGCATCCGCCACGGGCGGCAGCACCAGCGGCGCGCCCCGGTCCGACCGGAGGGTCCAGTGGACGCCGGGGGAACTGAGGGCCAGTCGGACCGCGGCCCCCCAGAGCTGGGCATGTTCGGTGTCCGTGGATTTGAGGAAGCGGCGCCGGGCCGGCAGCTGGGCGAAGAGGTCTCGAACGGTCACCGTGGTGCCACGGCTGCGCGAGACCGGCGCGACCTCCCGGATGACGCCGAATTCGCAGCGCAGACGATGGCCCGCACCGTCCGCCTCGGCGCTGGCCAGGTCGAAGCGGCTCACGCTGGCGATGCTGGGCAGGGCCTCGCCGCGGAAGCCGAAGGTGCCCAGGTGCCCCAGGTCCTCCGCGGTGCGGACCTTGCTGGTGGCATGGCGCTCCAGGGCCAAGTACAGCTCGTCCCGAGCCATGCCGGAACCATCGTCCGTCACCTCCAGCAGGCGCTTGCCCCCCTCCTCCCAGCTCACCTCGAGGCGGCGCGCGCCGGCGTCCAGGGCGTTTTCCGCCAATTCCTTCAGCACCGAGGAGGGCCGCTCCACCACCTCACCCGCGGCGATCTGGTTCGCCACCTGGTCGGGCAGGACGCGGATTCGAGACATGGGTAAGACGCTATCAGCTATCCATCCCCCGCGGTCAGCCCTGGGGCCGCCGCACCACCATCAGGCTGGGCTGCCAACCCCGAAGGGCGAGGTGCCCGAGATAGGCCAGGAGGAAGGCGCCCGAGGCGATCCCGTGGGCCCAGGCCAGCCCGCTGCGCCAGGCCGGGCTGGTCACCACCTGGATGCCCACCCCGCTGATCACCATGGGGGCGATGAGGAAGGCCGCCCCGAGGCCCGTGCGCCGCCCCTCCGCCCCCGATTGGAGCCGGGGCCAGAGGTGGCCGCGCACCATCATCCCCAGGGTGAACACGAGGACCGGCGCCACGAGGACATGCAGATGCTGGGCGGTCCCCAGCCAGGGGTGGGCTTCGGGCCCGAATTCCCCGGGCCGTTCCCCGAACCAGCGGAGCAGGCCGTCCAACAGGCCCGTCCCCGCGGTGGCGAGGGCCGCGAGGTGGAGGCACCAGCGTTCTAAGCCCTTCATTTCGCCTCCCGGTAGAGCACCTGATGGAGGGCCAGGCAGCGGCGGGCCGCATCGGTCATGGCGTGGGCCGTGAGCGTGGCGCCGGCGAGCGGATGGATGGCCCCCTTGAGGCTGAGCTGCGCATCCAGCGCCTTCCCCTCGAACTGGCGGATCCAGGCCTCCTTGGCCATGTATTCCTCGGGCTCGCGAAACACCACGGCCTCCACCCGGAGGATGCGGCCCTCGGGCGAGATGGCCACCAGGAGCGTCTCGTTCAAGGTGCGCACCCGGTGCGTGTCGAAGAACCCGACCCCCACCAGGCGCCCCTCCCGCCGGGCTTCATAGGCCACGATCCAGCGCCCCGCCAGGTCGCCCTGGCTGAGGGCCCGGACCCGTTCGGCCTGGGGTTCGCTGAGGATATGTTCCTTGCGCAGCAACTGCGCCCCCGGAAAGGCCAGGGCCAGGGCCTCCTGGGAGGTGGGCAGGGTCGCGAAGAGCGGCAGGGACAGGGCAAGGGGGGCAAGGACTCGGATCATGGGGCCTCCGGAAGGGGGGTTCGCCAGCTCAAAATTCGTAGCCCAGGGCCAGGTTCCACTGGTTCCGTCCGGTCCCGGCCCCGTTGCGGACCTGCGAATAATCGGCCTTGATGGCCACCTGGGGGATGGGTTTCCAGCTCAGGCCCCCGGTGTGCACGGTCTGGTCGTTGGCGGGATCGGCCAGGACACCGGGGGCCACCTGCTGCTGGAGGTTGAGCCGCTCCCAGCGCAGGAAGGGGATGAGCGCCTGCCGCGAGCCGCTGTGGCTGAGCAGGTCGTAGCCCGCCTCCAGATAGCCGCCCCACTGTCTCGTACCCACGGCGGCCGGCGCGGCGGAGCCGAGGCTTCCGACCTCGGCTTGGCCCAGGGTCGTGCGGACGTAGAGGGCCCGGAACTGCCAGCCCTGGGCCCGGTACTCGCCATGCACCTCGGCCAGCGTCGTCGGAATGGTGATGGCGCTGATGGGCGCCTCGTAGGGGGTTTCGACCACGCTGTTGCCGCGGTAGAAGCCGAAGCCCAGGGTGCTCCCCAGCAGGGGGTGCCAGTCCAGCCGTCCCGTCAGGGCGAAGCGCTCCGCGTTGGCCAGGTTGCCGTCCTGCCGGCCGTCGCTGATCCCGCCCGCGTTGAAGTTCGCAGCGTTCAAGCCATTCACCAGGTAGATCCGGTAGTCGAGGTCCCCGGGCAGCTCGCCGTGGATCCCCGCGCCGTTCTCGTGCCAGGTGGTGGGGATGATGCCCCCCTCCCGCTCCACGAAGGGACGGGCCGTGCTCAGCACTGCGGGGGGTTCGTGGATCTCGTTGATGAAGCCGAGGGGCAGCAGCAGCTGGCCGGCCCGGATGTTGAACTCCTTCCGGAGCAGGAAGTCGAGGTAGGCGAACTCCACGATGGCCTCCCCCTCGGGATGGGCGTCGGAGTAGCCGCTGTGCTCGAACTCCACCTCGCTGTTGAAGACGATCCAGTCGTTGAAGTGGTAGCCGAAGTAGAACACCGCCCGCAGGGTGTCGATCTGGTTGTTCTGAGGCGCGTAGGTGCCGTTTTGCAGCTTGCCGTCGAAGTTCTGGTAGAGGATCTCCCCGTAGCCGCCGATGGATACGCCCACCGGGGCGGAGTAGACCTTGCTCGCCGCGGTGCCCAGCCCGTAGTTGCCTCCCTCCCCCTCGACGGCGGGCGGCGCACTGCCCGTCTGCTGCTGCTCCAGCTGTCGCGAGAGGGCGTCCAGCCGGCGCTCCAGCTCCGTCACGCGCTTGTCGGTGTCCGAGGGCTGCTGGGCCGCCAAGGCTGTCGCCAGCAGGGCGCCAGCAAGGGGGGTGAGGATCCGCTTCATCGGTTCTCCCTGGAAATCGAGGTGGGGTGGAGCGATTGGAAGGCCCGTGTCATCCGGAGGCTTCCGTCATTCAAGAGAAAGGCCGCTGCGACCTCGTGTTGTTCGGCCCAGGTCAGCCCCCGGTCCGGGCCCAGCACGAAAAGCGCGGTGGACAGCACGTCCGCCGAAAGGCCATCGGCCGCCACCACGGCGGTGCTGCCCCAGGCTGGGCAGGGCTCCCCGCTGCGGGGGTCCAGGATGTGCCGGCCCCGCTCCGAGGTGCCGCTGCAGGAGAGGGAGGCCGCCTCCAGAACGAAGGTGCAGCGCGCCCGCCGCCGATCCTGCGGATCCGCGACGGCCACGGTCAGGGGCCGGCCCCAAGCCAGGATCTGGCCCCCGAAGTCCATCCAGCCTGCGGGGGCCCCCGAGGCCTTCCGCATGGCGTCCAAGGCATAGCCCTTGAGAAAGCCCCCTTCCTCGACGCCCGCCCCGGGATGCCGCAGCCGGGCGGTGCCGCCCTTCCGGTCCAGGACCAGCAGGGCCGATCCCGAGGCCCGGCGGGCCTCGGCCAGGGCCTCCGGATCCGGGGTCCTGCCTCCCTCCCGGGTGCCCCAGGCCTGGATGAGGGCCATCAGCACGGGGTCGAAGGCCCCCTCGGTCCGCTGGTTCCAGGCCTGGATCTGGCCGAGCAGGTCGATCCATTCCTTCGCCAGCGCCACGGGCGCCCCGTGGGAGGCGTTCAGCCGGCTCCAGGAGGAGGCCGGGTTCCAGGTCGAGCAGGCCGCCTCGATCCGGGCCCCTTCCGCCAGGGCCGCTTCCGAGGCCCGGCCCAGGTCCCCGCTACCCTCGAGGTGCAGGTGCAGTTCCGTCCCCATGGCCAGCACGGTGCGCTCCAGGACCGGCGCGGGGACGGGCCCCGGCGGCTGAGGCGACAGGCTCGCCAGCGCGAGGAGGAGGGGAACAAATATGAACATGAGAATCAGTCTCAATGATTTTGTCCGCGGTTCAACCCCATTTTTGAGAAGTAATCTCAGAAAGTGACACCCATCACTCCCTGGGCAAACTGGAGCCATGCTTCCCCGGTCCCTTGCCTCCTGCCTCGCCCTGCTGCCGGCCCTGGTTCAGGCCGCGCCGCGCATCCAGTCCCCGGAGGCCCCCTGGATCACCTTCACCACACCGCACTACCGCATCCACTGCCCCAAGGCCTTCGAGGCCTTCGGGCGCGAGGTGGCGGGGCGGGCCGAGGGGATCCACGCCCAGTACCTGGGCCTGGTGGGATTCGTCTATGAGCGGCCCATCGACATTGTGATCCTGGATCCCGTCCTGGAGGCCAATGGCATGGCCCTCCCGTTCTTCCCGCGGCCCCATGTGGTCCTGTGGAAGACCGAACCGGAACCGGACTCGGGGATTGGCCACCATCGGGGTTGGGCGGAACTGGTTCTGGCCCACGAACTGGGGCACATGCACCACCTGCTGCGGCCCGCCCGAAACCCCAGTTGGTGGGACCGCTGGATCGGAATAGGCCCCCTGACCCGGAAATCCCCGCGGTGGGTCATCGAGGGCTACGCCACCCTCATCGAGGGCAAGCTCACGGGCAGCGGCCGCCCCCACAGCGCCATCCGCGCCTCGGTGCTGCGCCAGTGGGCCATCGAAGGCAAGCTGCCCCCCTACGAGGCCCTGAACCGCATGGACGGCTTCCTGGGGGGCAGCATGGCCTACCTGGGCGGCAGCGCCTACCTGGAGTGGCTGGAGACCCGGTCCGGGGATCCGAAGATCTTCCAGACCCTGTGGATCCGCCTGGCCGGCAAGCGCGACTTCGACGCCTCCTTCCAGGCCACCTTTGGCTTCGCTCCCAGGGACGGCTACCAGCGCTTTTGCGCCGAGCTGACCCACACCGCCCTGGAGCTCGAACGCCGCGCCAAGGCCGAGGGCCTGCGTGAAGGCGAGGTCGTCACCCAGTTGAAGGGATGGGTCACGGACCTGTCCCTCAGCCCGGATGGCTCGAGGCTCCTGGCCCGGGTCCTGGATCCCGGGAAACCGGGCCTCTATGAGTGGGACCTGAAGGGCGGAGGGCCCGAACCCCCCGTTCAGGTCCCGGGCGAACCGGCTGATCATCCACCCCTGTCGCCGGTGCTGCCGCCCACCCGCCGCCTGGGCCCCATCCATGGCGCCCTGCCCTGGAAGCCCCGGTGGGCCTCGCCCAGCACGGTGGCCTACCAACTGCGTCTGCCCGATTCGGAGGGCGTCCTGAGACCCGAACCCAGGCGATGGCGCCTGCCCGGACCATCGATCGCCCCTCAGGCGGAATCGCGTCCCGCGGCTGCGGGCGGGCTCGGTTGGCGCGAGGTGGGGGGGATCTGGAACCTGGTGGACGGGGAGGGGAGGCCCCTCACGCGCACCCTGGCCGCCGCCTGGAACCCCGTGGCCACGCCCGATGGCCGGTGGATTTACTACACCCAGCTCAGCGCCTCCGGCCTGCAGATCCGAAAGCTGGACGCCCGCCTCCCGCCCCTGGAGGGAGGTCCGCTGCCCCAGGATCCCGCGCCCCTGGTGAAGGACCTGGTGCTGCCGAAGGCCGATGAACCCGATCCCCTTCCTGCACCGGTGTCCGTCGAGCCCCATCCCTACCGGGTGGCCGAAAGCCACGGGGTCTTCCCGCTCGTGGGCTACAGCAACACCCCTTCGGGCATCAGCTACCAGATCGGCGGCGGCGGCAACGACATCCTGGGCCGCTTGAACTGGCAGGTCCTGGCGGGGCCCGGCAACGACGCCGGCCCCCGCGGAGGCACGCTGGGCCTGGCCTGGCGCGGCTGGGCCTGGGCGCCCTCCCTCCAGCTGTTCTCCTCGCTGGAGGATCCCTCCCGCCAAGAATCCCTCGCCCCGCGGGGCTTCGACCGGGAGCGCCGGGGGGCCGAACTGGCGCTCTATTTCGAGGATCAGGGTCGGCCCTGGTTCAACCTCCGCCCCGTGACCGCCTTCGAACAGATCACGCCCGTCGGCGCCGACGGCTTCACCCGGGCGCTGGCGGGCGGGGCGGCCACCCTGGGAAACCACTGGAGCTGGGACGGGGAGGGCTTTCGCGGATCCACGGCCCTCCAGGCCTACCAGGGACACACCGATGGCTCCGCCTGGACCCTCTCCCGGCTGGGCCTCAGCGCCGGCTGGATCAACCCCTGGGTCCCGGTCACCCTCCGGGCCGAGGAGGGCCGCCTGGGTGGGAGCCCCACGGCCTTCGACCAGTTCCACCTCGGGGGTGTGCTCACGTCCCTCGTCCCCTCCGCTCTGGACGCCAACCTGGTCGTCCAGCCCGCCCTTCCCGCCTACACCGCGACCGGCAACCGCCTCCGGACCCTTCGGGGCGACCTGGGTCTCGGCCCCGTCACGGCCTACCTGGAGCACGCGGCGGTCTGGGAGGACACCCTGTCCAGGCCCGCGGCTCAGCGGGTGGCCGGCCTGGAGCTCGACAGCCGCAACCTGGGCCTTCCCATGGATGTGCTCCGCCGCCTCGCGGGCAATCTATCCTTCACCCTGGGCTTGCATCGGCCGTTGGATGGGGTGATGAAGGGGCGCACCATCGGAACCCTGAGCCTGATCCTTCGACCCTGATCCTCCGACCGGTAGCCCATGCCCTTCCTCATCGCCCTCATCCTCGTCTTCCTCATCCAGTGGCTCCACCTGCGCCTGCTGCGCCTGGAGCTCCCCGAGGGATTCCACCGCGCGCTGCCCTGGGGCCTCGGCCTGCTGCACCTGCCCCTGGTGGTCTTCGCGGGCATGCGC
>JARLGO010000044.1 GCA_031292655.1 Geothrix sp. | reverse complement strand
TGGGGCTGGCGGCGACCCTGCTGCTGCGGGCGGGCCTGAACGCCCTGCACCTCCAGATGCCCGCCCCGCCGGGCACCAGCCACGGCTACGAGCTGGACATCCACCTCGTGCCGATCGTCTATCTCCTCGTGGCCGTCGGCCTGCAGGCCACGATCCAGGTGAGTGCCCTCTTCCCGGGGCTGAAGGCCGCGCGACTGCGCATCGTGGAGGCCTTGCGGCATGTTTAAGGCTCCCCGTCTCGCCTGGTGGCTCGCCACGGGCTTCGGCAGCGGCTACCTGAAGCCCGCCCCGGGCACCTGGGGGACCCTCTCGGGGCTGCTCGCCTGGCTGCTGCTGGTGAGCGGCCTGAAGCACACGGGCTGGATCTGCGCAACCTGGCTGTTGATCCCCGCGCCACTGGCGCTGAGCCTCCTGGCGGTGTGGGCTGCGGACCGGGTGGTGAAGGAGACGGGCCAGAAGGACCCCTCCTTCATCGTGGCCGACGAGTGGGCGGGCATCTGGTTCGCGCTCACGCCCCTGCTGTTCATGGTCCCCCCCCAGCCTCAGCCCTGGCTGCTCCTTGCCACCCGGCTGGGGGTGCCCTTCGCGCTCTTCCGCCTCTTCGACATCTGGAAGCCGGGTCTCGTCGATGCCGTCCAGGAGCTGCCCGGGGGCTGGGGCGTCGTCTTGGACGATGTGCTGGCGGGCCTCCTCGCCGGGCTCCTCACCTGGCCCCTGGTCCAATGGCTGGGCGCCCAGGCTCAGCTGCATCCGGGGGCCTGGGGCCTGTAGCCCTCTAGGCCTGCGGGCCGGCGGTCTCGAGGCGCAGCTGCTTCCACACGACGGGCTCGCTGAGCCGGTGCTGCTCGTCGAAGCGGCGGCTTTCGATGAGGTAGCGGTAGCCCTGCTCCGTGAGGAAGAGCTGGCGGTTGCGGGCGAACTCCTGTTCTGTGGTCTCGCTGCTGATGAGCGAGTAGAAGTAGCTCAGGTTCCGGTCCCCCTTGGGACGCAGGATGCGGCCCAGGCGCTGGGCCTCCTCCTGCCGGGAGCCGAAGGTGCCGCTCACCTGGATGGCCACGGAGGCGTCC
>JARLGO010000284.1 GCA_031292655.1 Geothrix sp. | reverse complement strand
CACCGCCCCCAGGAGGCCGGCCAGGCCCATGTCCGCTATGCGGGCAGCCTCCTGAAATACAGCGCCTCCGAAGCCGGCCACGTGAAGGCCCTCACGCTCGTGGAGCTTCCCGAGACGGGGCCGGCCCGGACGGAGCCCCTGCCCCTCTCGCCCCGGCGCGATTTGAGGCGTCTCCGGGGATCCTTCGAGGATCTGATGAAGGGCCCCCTCGGCCCCTCGGAAGACTACCTCTTCCTCGACCTCCTCGACGACGGGCCGGTGCTGGACGCCATGGCCCGACTGCGCCAGATCTACCCCAACCTGCTGGGCATCCAGCCCGCCGCCCCCACCTCGGATCCCGGCGGAGAGGTGATCGATATCCGCTCCCGCGAACTGGATCCCGAGCTGTTGTTCCGGTCCTTCTTCCAGGACGTCCAGGGACGGCCCATGGACGGGGAGGAAGCCGCCCTCTTCCAGGAGATCGCCCAGCGGATCCTCAGGGACGAGGCCCACCCGTGAGGCCCCTGAAGCTCACCCTCGAGGCCTTCGGACCCTACGCGGGGCGCCAGGAACTGGATTTCTCCGAACTCAAGGACCAGGCCTTCTTCCTCATCCACGGACCCACGGGGGCCGGCAAGACCAGCATTCTCGACGGCATCAGCTACGCGCTCTATGGGGAGACCAGCGGCGGGCAGCGCGAGACCCGCGACCTGCGGAGCCACTTCGCGGCCATGGACACACCCACCCGCGTGGTCTTCGATTTCGCTCTGGGAGAACGCCGTTACCGGGTGGCCCGCCTGCCCGAACAGCAAGTCCCCAAGCAGCGGAGCGGGGGCACCAAGCGCCAGCCCTACAGCGCCAACCTCTGGGAGCTGAAGGACGGGCAGGAGATCCCCCTCGCCACCGAGAAGCCCACCCACGTCGATCCCAAGGTGGCCGAGCTCATCGGCTTCAAGGCCGATCAGTTCCGGCAGGTGGTGCTCCTGCCCCAGGGGCGCTTCCAGGAATTCATGCTGGCGGGATCCACCGAACGCCAGGCCATCCTCCAGACTCTCTTCCAGACCGCCCGCTACGCCCGTCTGGCCATCGCCCTCACGGATGAAGAAAAGGCCCTGAAAGAAGCCATCCGGGCCACCCAGTCGGAGATCAAGCATCGCCTCGCCCAGGCCGGGGTGGCCTCCTTCGAAACCCTGCCCGCCCTGCGGCAGCAGGCCGCGGACCAGGTGGAGAGGCTGCAGCAGGAGCAGGCCTTGGCGGCCGGAGAGCTCGACCGCACCTCCGCCGCCTGGATGGAGGGCACCCGGGCCGCCGAACGCCTCGCCGAGCGCGAGTCGGCCCGGGCCGGCCTGGACCAGGTCCTGGCCCAGTCGCGCCTCATGGAGGCCCGTCGCACGGAGCTGGATCGCGCCCGCCGCTGCGCGTCGGTCCTGCCGGCGGCCGAACGCCTGGAGGCGGTCCTGGGGCGCATCCAGGCGCAGGAGGCCGAGGAGGCCGTCCTCGCCGCGGGGGTCCGGGCGGCGGAAGCGGCCCTGGCCCAGGCGGAAGCGGCCCTGGCGGAAGCGGCGCAGCACGAGGTGCGCCGGGAGGAACTGCGCCGCACCATCGCCCGCCTGCGGGATCTGGAGCCCAAGCTGGAGGCCCTGGAGGCCGCCCGGCAGGAGGCCCGCGAGGCGGCCCTCGGACGGGGGCGCCTAGGGGATCTGTCCACGCATCAGAAGCGCCAGCTCGAAACCTCCAAGCAGGAGCTGACCAGGGCGCGCCTGGCCCTGCAGGACGCCCGCACCCTGGCCGCCCAGGAAGCGGGGGCCGAGGGCCTGCTCTACCTGGTGCAGAAGCGCCGCACCCAGCGGGAGGACCTGGACCGCTCCCTCGACGAGGTCGCCCGGGCCCAGACCGCCCTCGGAGCGGCTCAGGAAGCCCAGCTCGAGGTCCAAAAGGCCGTCCAGGGGGCCCGCGAGCGCCACCGGGCCATCCAGGATCGGCGCTTCGCCGCCCACGCCGCCCGGCTGGCCCAGGGCCTGAAGGACGGGGAGGCCTGTCCCGTCTGCGGCAGCGCGACCCACCCCCAGCCGGCCCAGATCACCGTGGGACTCCCCGACGAACAGGACGTGCGCCTGGCCCTGGAGCAGCTGGAGGACGCGGAGACCGTCCTGGCGCGCGCCCAGGATGCCACGGCCTCCCGCCGGGCCGCCCTGGAGACCGCCCAAGCCCGGCGCCAGGACCTGCTGGAGGCCCTGGGCGAGCATGCGAACGTGAGCCTCGAGACCCTCATCATCATCGAGTCCCGCCACCGGGAGGAACTGGAGCGGAGCCGCGCCGCCTCGGCCAACCTCCTCTCCATCGAACGCCAGATGCTGCAGGCGGAAGAGGCGCGGAACCAGGCGGAGGCCAAGCTCTCCGAGACCCACCAGCGCCTCTCCGACCTGCTGGTGCAGGAAGCGGGGGCCAAGGCCCGCATGCAGATGCTCGAGGAGGACCTGCTGCAGGAACTCCGCGCCCCCGGGGCGCTCTCCACCCAGCGGCGCGAGGCCGAGCAGGAACTGGAGGCCTCGGAGACCCACCTGGCCACCGCCCGGGAAGCGCGGGGCCCCGCCTACCAGGCGGCCCTGGAGGCCCAGGCCACCCTCAGGGCCCATCAGAAACAGCTGGAGGCCGTCCGCACCGAGTCCTGGGGCCTCAGCGAGGCCTTCGAGGAGGCCCTCGCCGCGGCCCATTTCCACGGCCGCACCGATTTCGACCGGGCCCGCCGCAGCCCCGAGGAGATGCAGTCCCTTTCGGAGGCCCTCGAGGCCCATGCCGCGGCCCTCGCCGCGGCCACCCAGCGGCTCGCCCAGGCCGAGCAGCAGGCGGAGGGCCTTTCGACACCCGATCTGGAGGCCCTCCAGGCCCTCCGGAACGAGGCCCAGAGCCGGTTCGCCCAGGCTGCCGAGGCCTTTGGACGGGCCCAATCCGAACGGGCGGCCCTCGATCACCTCGAGGCGGAGCTGGGCCGCCTGACCCAGGCCCTGGGCGACCAGGACCGGCGCTTCCGGGCCGTGGCCAATCTGGCCCGGGTGGCCCGCGGGGACGACGGCGAGCGGGTGTCCTTCGAGCGCTATGTGCAGGGGGCCATCCTCGACGAAGTGCTGGTGTCGGCCTCCGGACGCCTGCGGCGCATGAGCAAGCAGCGCTACGCCCTGCGCCGGATGGCCCTCAGCACCGATCAGCGCAAGGCCGGGGGCCTGCAGCTGGAGATCACGGATACCCACACGGGCCGGGCCCGGTCCGTGAGTTCGCTGTCCGGGGGGGAGGGCTTCCAGGCGAGCCTGGCCCTGGCCCTGGGCCTTTCCGATGTGGTCCAGCGGCATGCGGGCGGCATCCGCCTCGACACGGTCTTCATCGATGAGGGCTTCGGCAGCCTCGATCCCGAAGCCCTCGACCTCGCCCTCCGCACCCTCGAAGACCTCAACCAGGGGGGACGCCTGGTGGGCCTCATCAGCCACCTGGAGGAAGTGAAGGCCCGCATCCCCGCCCGCCTCGAGGTCACGCCAGGCCCCGGCGGCAGCCACGCGCGGTTTCGCGTGTCCTGAGGGGATCCCCCGGGGGCCCGGCCAGGCCTACTCGGCCACGGCCCCGCTGTCCGCCCAGCGCTTCGTGTCGGCGGCGCCTTCGGCCCGGCCGCCGCGCACCAGGATCACCTGGGCGCAGCCCTGCTGCTTCACCTCGTGGAGGTCATGGCCCATGGCCCTCAGCGCCTCCTTCGTGGCCGCGGGAAGACCCGCTTCCACCTGGAGGCGGTCCGGCAGCCACTGGTGGTGGAAGCGGGGCGCGTCCACGGCGGCCCGGGCCGCCAGGCCGAAATCCACCACGTTGAGCACCGTATTCAGCACGGTGCTGGGGATGCTGCGACCGCCGGGACTGCCGCTCACGAGCAGCACGGCCCCATCCCGCACGAGGATCACGGGGCACATGCTGGAGAGGGGCCGCTTGCCGGGCCCCGCGAGGTTCGGCGGGGTGCCGATGAGGCCCGTGGCGTCCGTCAGGCCCGGAGCGGCGTTGAAGTCGCCCAGCTCGTTGTTCAACAGGAAGCCCGCGCCCGGCACGATGCGCTTGAGGCCGTAGCTGTCCTCCAGGGTGTAGGTGAGGCTCACGGCGCCGCCCCGGGCGTCGATCACGGAAAGGTGTGTGGTGTCGGGCCGGTCCCGGGGCCAGGTGAAGCGGTCGGGCGCGGACCCGGAGGCCCGGTCCGGGCGGATCGTGGCCCGCAGCTCCGCCCCGTGGGCCTTGGACAGGAGCCGGTCCAGGGGGAGATCCGGGTTGAAGGCCGGATCGCCCAGGAACCGGGCCCGGTCGGCGAAGGCCCGGCGCAGCGCCTCGGCGGCCAGGTGGACGGCCGCGGGCGACCCGGCCCCGGCGGCCTTCAGGTCGTAGCCCTCGAGGATGTTCAGGGCCTCGATCAGCACCTGCCCGCCGGAGCTGGGCGGCGGCGCGGCCAGCACCTCCACGCCGCGGTAGCTCCCCCGCAGCACCTGGCGCTCCACGGGCCGGTAGGCGCGCAGGTCGGCGGACCGGATCAGGCCGCCGTGGGCCTTCATCTCGCGCACGAGCAGCCGCGCGGTCTCGCCCCGGTAGAAGTCGGTCCAGTCCTTCGCCACGCGGGCCAGCGTCCCCGCCAGCTCCCGCTGCACCAGCCGGTCTCCGGCCCGCAGGGGCGCGCCTTGACGGCTGAACTGGGCCAGGGTCGGGCCGTGCTTCCGGAACTCCGGCAGCTGTTCCGCCAGGCTGGCCGCCTGGTTTTCCGACAGCCGGAAGCCGTCCCGGGCGAGGCGGATGGCGGGACGCAGCAGCCGCCCCCAGGGCAGGCGCCCCTCCCGCTTCCAGGCCTCGTGCAGGCCCGCCACGGTACCGGGGACCCCCACGGAAGCCAGGCTGCGGTGGTGGCGCTCCTCGTCGTAGGCGCCGTCCTTCAGCCACATGCGGGGCCCGGCCGACGACGGCGCCGTCTCGCGGAAATCCACGAAGGAAGGCCCGCCGGCCGGAGGCCTCGACAGCAGGAAGCCGCCGCCCCCCAGGTTGCCCGCGGCGGGATGCACCACGGCCAGGGCGAAGGCCGTGGCCACCGCCGCATCCACGGCGCTGCCGCCCTCCCGCAGCACCTGGGCGCCCGCCTCCGACGCCAGGCGCTCCTGGCTCACGACCAGGCCCCCCCTGGCCCCGGGGACCGTCTGGGCCGAAACCGCCAGGGCCAGAAGCAGGAACAGCAGCAGACGGTTTCGCATGGCGGCTCCGGAGGATCGAGCCCCTAGAGTCTGTCATCCTTGGGGCCATGTCCCGCACGGCTTCCCTCCCGGCATCCCACTCCCAGACCCGCGGCGAGGAACTGGCCAACAGCCTCACGCACGGCCTGGCTGCGGCCCTGTCGGTGGCGGCCCTGGTCCTCATGGTGGTCTTCGCCGCTCGAAGTCCCCACGGCACGGCCCGAGACGTGGTGGGCGCGACCATCTTCGGCTCCAGCCTCATCCTGCTCTACACCATGTCCACCCTCTACCACGCCTTCCGCGGGCCGAAGGTGAAGCTGGTCTTCAAGGTCTTCGACCACTCGGCCATCTTCGTGCTCATCGCCGGCACCTACACGCCCTTCTGCCTGTCGGCCCTGGGCCGTAAATACCCTGGCTGGGGCTGGACCGTCTTCGGCCTCGTCTGGGGACTGGCGGTCCTCGGCATCACCTTCAAGGGCATCTACTACGGGAGGATCGCCCAGTCGGCCCTCCGCCCGGCGCCGGTGGACCACCTGCACACGCCCCTCGTCAGACCCGTGGATGCCGCCTTCGTGAGGCGCATGGGCTGGATCTCCACGGTCATCTACCTGCTCATGGGCTGGCTCATCGTCATCGCCGCGGGTCCCTTGGTGCGTTCCCTGTCCGCCCACGGCCTCTACTGGCTCTTCGGCGGCGGCCTCTTCTACAGCCTGGGCGCGGCGGTCTACAGCCTGGAGAAGCTGCCCTTCCACCACGCCTGCTGGCACCTCTTCGTGGTGGGAGGCAGCGCCTGCCACGTGTTTGCCGTGCTGTTCCACGTGATTCCGGGGAGGTAGGACCCTGGTCCCCCTGGCCCTCCTTCCGGGCTTCGCCCAGTGGGGCGCCCATCTGGATGAGCTGCTGGCGCGGCCCGAGGCCCTCTGGATCCACGGGCCCGCGGGCTCCGGCGTTTCCACCCTGGCCGCAGCCCTCGCCCAGAAGCGCGGGGTGGCGTGGCTGGACGCCGTGGAGGTGGACCGGGCCGGCACCTGGCTGGCCGCCCATCCCCGCGGTTGCGTGGCCGCCCGGGTTCCCGCGCCGGAAGCCCTGCCCTGCCTGACGCTGCGCCTGCCGGGCCTGGATGAGCATCCCGAGGCCGTCATGGGTCTCCTGGCCGCCTTTGCGGTGGCCGAAGGGCTGGAAGGCCCCCTGCCCAGCGCCCTGGGTGCCCTGCCCTGCCCGGGCAACCTGCGGGAGCTGCGGAACCGCCTGCTGCGCTGGAAGCTGATGGGCCAGCTGCCCACGGCCGCGCCCGCCGGTCCGCCCAGCTTCGAGGCCGAGGACCTGGCCTCCAACCTGCATGAACTGGAGCGGTTCCTCCTGCACCAGGCCCTGCGGCGGTCCTACGGCAACCGCGTGGAGGCGGCCCGGCGCCTGGGCGTGAGCCGCCGCCAGCTCTACCTGCTCATCCGCCGCCATGGCGACCCCGTGCGCGGGGAGGCCGCCGCCGGGGACCTGCCGCAGCGCGTCAAAAAGCGGCTCCCGGCGCAAAACTCCAGTCCGGGTCTGGACATCCGATAACGAGTGGAGCGGCCGTCCTGGCCGCATGGAAGCTCAGCTATGGCGACTCCCCTTCGGGTGCTGGTGGTGGACGACGATCCCGGGATGCGGGACGGCATGGCCATGAGCCTCAAGCGGTCCGGCTTCTTCGCGGAACAGGCCCGGGGCGGCGAGGAGGCCCTCCGCATGGTGCGGCCCGGCGCCTATGACGCCGTGGTCACGGACCTGCGCATGCCGGGCATGGACGGGCTGCAGCTCACGGCCCGGCTGAAGGCGATCGATCCCGGCCTGCCCGTGCTCCTCATCACCGCCTTCGGCAGCCTGGAGTCCGCCCGCGAAGCCATGCGCCTGGGCGCCTTCGACTTCCTGTCCAAGCCCTTCAGTCCCGAGGAGCTCATCACCGCCCTCCACAAAGCGCTGAAGGCCGAAGGCCACCTCAAGGCCGAGGAGGCTTCCGAGGCCCCCGTGATCCTCACCCAGGATCCGGTGCTGGGGGAAACCCTGGCCCTGGCCCGCCGCGCCGCGGACAGCCGCGCCACCATCCTCATCCAGGCCGAGAGCGGCACCGGCAAGGAGCTGCTGGCCAAGCTCATCCACGGCGCCAGCCCCCGCCGGAACCGCGCCTTCGTGGCCATCAACTGCGCCGCCATCCCCGAGAACCTGCTGGAATCCGAGCTCTTCGGCTACGAGAAGGGCGCCTTCACCGGCGCCACGGGCATGAAGCAGGGCCGCTTCGAACAGGCCGACGGCGGCACCCTGGTCCTCGACGAGGTGGGCGAGCTGCCCTTAAGCCTCCAGGGCAAGCTGCTGCGCGTGCTTCAGGAGCGCACCGTGGACCGCCTGGGCGGCACCCGGCCCATCGCCGTGGACGTGCGCCTCATCGCGCTCACCAACCGCGACCTCCAGACCGAGGTGAAGGCCGGGCGCTTCCGGGAGGATCTCTACTACCGCCTGAACGTCATCCCCCTGGACCTCCCGCCCCTCCGCGACCGGCCGGGCGACCTGGGCCTGCTGGCCGCCCATTTCGTGGAGCGCTATGCCCGGGAGAACGACCGGCCCGTGCCCGAGCTCGTGCCCAGCTTCTTCGCCGCCCTGGCTCGCCACGCCTGGGCCGGCAATATCCGCGAGCTGGAAAATGTCATCCAGCGCTGCGTGGTGCTGAGCCAGGGCCGCCGCCTCAGCCAGCAGGACCTGCGCTGGCTGCTGCCGGCCGAGGCCTTCGAGGGACTGCCCGAGGACCCTCCGGAAAACCCCGTCATCGAGGCCTGGACCCCGCCCGTCGCGCCCATCCGCAGGGAGTCCCCGGCCGGCGGCGCCGTGGTGGCCGATCCCAGGAAGCCCCTGGTGGGCGTGCCCATGGGCACCCCCGTGGTGCTGCCCCTGGGCCTGAGCCTCCCCGAGCTCGAGCGCTTCTGGCTGCTCTCCACCCTCAGCGCCCTCAAGGGCAACCGCACCCACTGCGCCGAGCAGCTCGACATCGCGCTGCGCACCGTGCGCAACAAGATCAACGAGTACAAGGTCGACGGCTACAGCATCCCCGTGAGCCAGCGCGGACGGGACGACGAGTGAAACTTGGCGGTTTCACCCGCTAGGAACCGTTCCAGCGGGCCCTAGCCGCTCTTCTTCATGAACGGGCCGAACAGCTCGCTGGGGAGCGGGACGAAGGTGGTGGTGTTGTGCTCGCTGGCGATCTCCACCATCGTCTGGAGGAACCGCAGCTGGAGCGCGATGGGCTGTTCCGCGATCATGGCGGCGGCCCCCACCATCTTCTCGGCGGCCTGGAATTCCCCTTCGGCGTTGACGACCTTCGCCCGGCGTTCCCGCTCGGCCTCGGCCTGCTTGGCCATGGCCCGCTTCATCCCGTCGGGCAGCACCACGTCGCGCACCTCCACCGTGCTCACCTTCACGCCCCAGGGCGCGGTCTGGCGGTCGATGATCTCCTGCAGCTGGAGGTTGATCTTCTCGCGGTGGGCCAGCAGCTCATCCAGCTCCGACTGGCCGAGCACCTTGCGCAGCGTGGTCTGGGAGATCAGGGAGGAGGCCTTGAGGAAGTTCTCGACCTTCACCACCGCGGCTTCCGGATCCACGACACGGAAATAGACCACGGCGTCCACGGTCGCGGGGACGTTGTCGCGGGTCATGATCTCCTGCTTGGGGACATCGATGGTCACCACCCGCAGGTCCATCCTCACCATGCGGTCGATGAAGGGGATCAGGAAGATCAGGCCGGGCCCCTTGGCGCGCTTGAGCTTGCCCCAGCGGAAGATCACCCCCCGCTCGTACTCGCGCAGGATGCGGGCCGCCTGGGGCAGGGTGATCACCACCAGCAGCAGGATGATGAAGGCCCAGGGACCGATGTGAATCAGGAAGTCATTCATGGCCGTACCTCCTTCCGAGCGGTTGCGGGTTGCACCTTCAAGGTCAGTCCATCCAGGGCCACGATCTCGGCCAGCTGCCCGGCCTCGACCGGCTCCGGGCTCACGGCGCTCCAGTATTCCCCCTCGAGAAAGACCCGGCCGCCCCCGGCGTCGATGCGTTCCAGGGCCATCACCGTCCGGCCGATCATCGTTCCCACGCCGGTCTTCGCGGGGAGGCGCTGGGATCGGAGGCCCGCCCCGGCGATGAACAGGAAGAACAGGGCCGTCACCACCGTCGCGGGCAGGACCCAGGCCAGGGACAGCCGCAGGAAGGGCTCGCTCCGGTCGAAGAGCATGAAGGTCCCCAGGAAGAACGCCAGGAGGCCCCCGGCCGTCAGTACGCCGTGGGTCGGGGCGAACACATCGATGAGGAACAGGGCGATGGCCACGCCGATCAGGGTCAGGCCCGCGGCGTTCATGGGCAGGACCGAGGCGAGGTACATGAGGAGCACCAGGGCGATGAGCCCGGCCACCCCCGGGAGGATCGCGCCGGGGCTGGTCAGTTCGCCGATGATGCCGTACATGACGATCAGCATCAGGATCAGCATGACCTGCGGGTGGGCGAGGACCTGAAAGGCCTTCTCCTGGAAGGTCATCGGGATGTCGACGAGCTCCGCCCGGGCCGTCTTCAGCGTCCGGCCGTTCACCTCGCGCCCGTCGATCTGCCGCAGCAGGTCGGGCAGGTCCCTGGCGACGAGGTCGATGACGTTCAGTTCCAGCGCCTTGTCCGCCGTGATGGCGGCGCTTTCCCGCACGGAGGCCCGGGCCCACTCCGCATTGCGGTGGTGCTTGGCGGCCACCGCCTCGATGTAGCTGGAGGAGAAGTTCTCCAGCTTCTGCTTCATGACGTCGTCCGGCTTGTCACCGCCGGGGCCGATCCCGACGGGATGGGCCGCGCCGATGCTGGTGGTGGGCGCCATCGCCGCCACGTCCGCCGCCACCGTGATGAAGCACCCCGCGCTGCCCGCCCAGGCCCCCGGGGGCGATACGTACACCACCGTGGGGACGGGGGAGCGGAGGAAGCTCTGGATGATCTGCTTGGTGGAATCGAGGAGGCCGCCGGGCGTGTCCAGCTCGATGACGAGACACTGGGCCCCCCGCCCCGCCGCCTCCCCGATGGCCCGGGCCAGGTAGCCGGCCGTGGCCGGGCCGATGGTCCCCTGCACCCTCGCCACGCAGACCTTGTCGGCGGCATCCCCCCCCGCTCCGCCCGGCCCCGCCAGCAGCAGGGCAAGCGCACCGAGAAGGAGGCCGGTCCAGACCCTTCCGCGGCATCCCGCCATGGGAGACCTCGCAGGCGGAGCCCCTATCAAGGCAACCGCGCTAAATAAGATAGGTCTGCGGGTGGCGGGTGGCGGTTTTTTTTAGGCGTTCAGATGGAGATGGGCCCTAGGGTTTCCTGGGCTCCCCGGCCTTCACGCGCAACCAGGGCGGGACGGTGGTGCCCGTGGTTTCGTGGCGGTAGAAGGCCGCGGTGATCTCGGCGCCCAGGAGCAGGATGGCGCAGCTGTAGTAGAGGAAGGTGAGGCCGGCCACGATGCCCAGCAGGGAACCGTACATGATGCCCCAGGTGAGGGTGTGCTTCAGATAGAGGCCGAAACCCCACTTGGCCAGCCACCAGAGCGCCGTGGACACGGCCGCGCCGAGGAAGGCGTGGCGGAACTTCACATGCAGGCGGGGGAGGTGCTGCAGCACCATCGTCACCACCACGAGGCCCAGCAGGGGGCCCAGGTAGGGCAGGAAGTCCGCCTGCTTCCAGGGCAGGAATTTGCGGAGGGCGCCCCCGAGGACCAGCGCGAGGAAGATCACCATGAGGAGCAGGCCCACCACCAGGAAGGCCACCTGGCGCAGCAGGTGGTTCTTGCGGGTCTGGCGGTACTTCTTGATGCGCAAGCCGAAGACGTGGGCGAGGCTGGTGTCCAGCTGGCTGATGCCCCAGTAGCTGCCGAAGAGCAGCACGATCCAGGAGAGGCCCATGCCGCCGATCTTCTGGCTGTTGGCCACCGCGTCGTAGACCAGTTCCCGGGGGAGGTAGGGCACGATCTCCTGCAGCGTCCTCAAGGTCCCGGGACCGTAGGCGCGGCTGCCCAGGATGGTGCCCAGCAGCTTGAACAGCAGCGTGGAGAGCGGCACGAGGCTGACGATGACCCAGAAGCTGAGGCCCGCGGCGTAGCTCAGGCAGTCGTCCTTCTGGTACTTGCCCAGCACCTCGACGATGAAGGCCCCGGCCCGGCCCAGCGGCGGCACCGCCCGGGCGAGTTCGTGCCACAGCTCCGCCGCGGTTCGCCGGGTTCGTTCCCAGGCCGCCTTCGACGTGGCCCAGAGGCCCTGGACCTGCTCGACCATCCGCCCTCCTAGAACCGGACTGGATGCCTCGGCAGCAGGTACATCAGCCAGGCCAGGGCCAGCCCGATGCCGATGAGCCCGGCGACGTGCTTCAGGATCGAGGCCCGGGTCCGCTCCGGCCGGGTCGTCGGGTGCAGCAGCCCGAGCACCAGGGCGATGCCCGTGCCCATGACGAAGAAGTGGATGACGTGGCTCGAGAGAAAGCGCATGAAATCAGGGTAGCAGGCTGACGGTAGGCTGTAGGCCGTGGGCTGTGGGTGGAATAGGTAGCGGCCTTTGGCCGCGCCAATCTTGCCCTTGGGCCGCTGGTAGCCGCACGGCCGATCACAATCTTACGGCTCCGCATTTCCCACAGCCCACGGCCTATAGCCTGCAGCCCATCAGCTACTGCGTCGCCGGGTTCTCCCGGGCGGGATTCGGGGGCGCCGGAGCGGCGGCTTCCGGCCCCAGAGGTTCGGGCATGCGGGTGAGGGCCAGCGGGATGACCTCGTCCATGTGGCTGACCAGGTGGATGCTGAGCTGCTCGCGGACTTCGGCGGGGACCTCTTCGAGATGCCGGGCGTTCTCGCTGGGGATGAGCACGGCCTTGCGCCCCTGCCGGTGGGCAGCCAGGAGCTTCTCCTTCAACCCGCCGATGGGCAGCACCCGGCCCCGCAGCGTCAGCTCGCCGGTCATGGCCAGGTCCGCCCGGGCGGGGATCCCCGTCAGCACCGAGATCAGGGCCGTGGCCAGGGTGATGCCCGCGCTGGGACCGTCCTTGGGGATGGCGCCCTCGGGCACGTGGACGTGCAGGTCCACGGAATCGAGGAAGTCGCGCTTCAGGCCCAGGCGCTCGGCCCGGGCGCGCACGTAGCTCAGGGCCAGGTTGGCGCTCTCCTGCATGACCTCGCCCAGCTTGCCCGTGAGCTTGAGGACGCCCTTGCCGGGCAGCACCGCGGCCTCGATGGTGAGCAGGTCGCCGCCCGTGGGGGTCCAGGCCAGGCCGTTCACCAGCCCGGGCGGGACCGTGTCCTCGGCACGGGTCTCCAGGATCTTCTCGGGCCCCAGCAGCTTCGGCACGCGCTCCGCGGTGATGATGGGGTCGAAGGCCTCACCCCTTTCCGGCTGCAGCGTATGCCGCGCCAGCTTGCGGAGGATGTTGGCGATCTCCCGCTCGAACTGGCGCACGCCCGCCTCGCGGGTGTAGGCCTGCACGAGCTTCTCCAGGGCCGCCTTCTCGAACTGCACGCCCATGTCCTTCATGCCGTGGCCTTCGAGGGCGCGGGGGAGGAGGTGCTGCTCGGCGATGGCCAGCTTCTCCTTGGTGGTGTAGCCGCTGAGCTCCAGCACCTCGAGGCGGTCCTCCAGGGGCTCGGGGATCTGGTGGCGCACGTTGGCCGTGGCCAGGAAGAGCACCTGGCTGAGGTCGAAGCCCACATCCAGGTAGTGGTCCTGGAAGGCGGCATTCTGCTCGGGGTCGAGCACCTCCAGGAGGGCGCTGCTGGGGTCGCCGCGGAAATCCGAGGCCATCTTGTCGATCTCGTCCAGCAGCATGAGCGGATTGCGGACCTTGGCCTTCTTCATCAGCGAGATGATGCGGCCCGGCATGGAGCCGATGTAGGTGCGCCGGTGGCCGCGGATCTCGGCCTCGTCCCGCACGCCGCCCAAGGACAGCCGCACGAAGGGCCGGTTCAGGGCCCGGGCGATGCTGCGGGCCAGGGAGGTCTTGCCCACGCCCGGCGGGCCCACCAGGCAGAGGATGGGACCGCGGAGGGGCGGCTGGGTGCCATCCCCCTTCTCGGACCCTTTCTCGGCCTTGGCCGGATCCTTCTGCAGCCGGGCCATGACGGCCAGGTGCTCCAGGATGCGGGCCTTGATCTTGTCGAGGCCCGAGTGGTCCTCATCCAGCACCCGCTCGGCCTCCATGAGGTCCAGGCGCTCATCGGCCATGGCCTTCCAGGGCAGGGCCAGCAGCCAGTCCAGGTAGGTGCGGCTGACGGTGGCCTCGGCGCTCTGGGGGGGCATGGCCTCCAGGCGCTCCAGCTCCTCCAGGGCCTTCCCCCTGGCCTCGGCGCTCATCCCGGCCGCCTCGATCTGGTCCTTCAGCCGGGTGGATTCGTCCTTCTCCTCCTTCTTGCCCAGCTCCTGCTGGATGACGCGCATCTTCTCGTTCAGCACGTACTGCTTGTGGTCCTGGTCCAGGCGCTGGCGGGTCTTCTCATCCAGGGTGCGGTCCACCTCGGAGCGGGCCGCATCCAGCTCCAGCAGGTGGAGAAGGGTCTCCAGGCGCGGCCCGATCTCCAGCTGCTCGAGGATCTCCTGCTTCTGTTTCACCTCGGCGGGCACCAGCCCCGCCACGGTGTCGATGGCCTTGCCCAGGGGCAGTTCTCGGATCTGATCCAGGCTCAGCAGCCGCGAGGCGTCGGAGTTGCGGCCCAGGAAGGCCTCCACCGCCTGGTGGAAGGCCTGGAGGGATCCGCCCGCGGCGGAGGGCTCCGGCAGCAGGTAGGCCTCGGCCTGGATGACTTCCCCGCTGTCGTCGTAGCGCCGCAGGTTCACCCGGGCGATGCCCTTCACGCCCACCTTGTAGTAGTCCTTGGGCAGGGCGATGACCGATTCCACCAGGGCCAGGGTGCCGATGGGGTAGAGGTCATCCTGGCCCGGCGTCTCCACCTTGGCGTCCTTCTGCGTGAGCATCAGCAGGTGGTCGCCGGCCTTGATGGCCAGCTCCAGCGTCCGCACCGAGGCCGAGCGGCCCACCACGAAGGGCACCCGCGCGCCCGGAAACAGCACCATGTCCCGGATGGGAATGGCGGGCAGGGTGAGGGTCTTTGGAACGGCCATGGGGCCCGCTTATCCGGCGGCGGAGATCGGGTGGGTGGGAAGGCCCATGACCTCCTCGACCTTCTGGCGGGTGATGCGGAGGGCCTCGCGGGAGGTGCGCTTGTCCGAGGGCAGCTCGTACATGGGCTCCAGCAGGATCTGCTCCACCAGGCTGCGGAGGCCGCGGGCGCCCAGCTTGCGGGTGAGGGCCTGCTCGGCGATGGCGTCGATGGCGCCCTCCTCGAAGCTCAGGTCCACGTCGTCCATGTCGAAGAGCTTCACGAACTGCTTGGTGATGGCGTTCTTGGGCTGGGTGAGGATGGCCACCAGGGCCTCGCGGTCCAGGGGCGTGAGGCCCGCCACCACCGGCAGACGGCCCACCAGCTCGGGGATGAGGCCGAACTTGATGATGTCCTCGGGCTCCACTAGGCGGAGCAGGTTCTCCTTGTCTTCTTTCGAGGAGGGCGTGGAGCCGAAGCCCACGGCCTTGGCCCGGATGCGCTGCTTGATGATGTCCTCGATGCCCACGAAGGCGCCGCCGCAGATGAACAGGATGTTGCTGGTGTCCAGCTGGATGAACTCCTGGTGGGGGTGCTTGCGGCCCCCCTGGGGCGGCACGTTGGCCACGGTGCCCTCCACCAGCTTCAGCAGGGCCTGCTGCACACCCTCGCCGCTCACGTCGCGGGTGATGCTGGGGTTCTCGCTCTTCCGGCCCACCTTGTCGATCTCGTCGATGAAGACGATGCCCCGCTGGGCCCGCTCCACATCGTAGTTGGCGGCCTGGAGCAGCTTGGTGAGGATGTTCTCCACGTCCTCGCCCACATAGCCGGCTTCGGTCAGCGTGGTGGCGTCCGCCATGGCCAGGGGCACGTCCAGGAACCGGGCCAGGGTCTGGGCCAGGAGGGTCTTGCCCGTGCCCGTGGGGCCCAACAGCAGGATGTTGCTCTTGGAGAGCTCCACCTCGGTGGCGCCCAGGGCCTTGCGGGGGGTGAGGATGCGCTTGTAGTGGTTGTAGACCGCCACGCTCAGGCGCTTCTTGGCGGCCTCCTGGCCGATGACGTAGTCGTCCAGGAAGGCCTTGATTTCCTTGGGCCGGCTGAGGCGCGCCTCATGCTTGCCCAGGGGCTTGCCCTGGCGGCTCATGCGCAGCTGCAGCTGCCCGGCCTCCAGGCATTCGTTGCAGATGAAGGCCTCGGGCCCGGCGAGCAGCTGCTCCACCTCGTGGGGCTCCTTGCCGCAGAAGGAGCATTTTTGCTCGCGCTTGTATTTGTTCACTGTTCCCCCCCTGGGGCTCGCTTAGGCTACATCGTGAATGGTCTTGAGTGCCAGGATCTCGAAGCGCCGGGTCCCCGCGGGGATCTGGACGCGTACCTCGTTCCCCTGTTCCTGGCCCACCAGCGCCATGCCGATGGGGGAGCTGATGCTGAGATGCTGGGCATGGCCATCCAGTTCCTCCGGAAGCACCAGCGTGTAGGTGAACTCCTCCTCGGAATCCAGGTCCAGGATCGTGACTTTGGAGCCGTAGGCCGCCCGGGTCTTGGGCAGGCGGCTGATGTCCAGGCTGGCCACCTCGGAAATGCGCTTCTCCAGGGTGACGAGCTTGTTCTGGAACATGTCCCGCTTGGCCAGGGCCTGCTCGTATTCGGCGTTCTCGGACAGGTCGCCCTGCCCCGCCGCCCGGGCGATCTCCTGGGGGATGTCCACCAGGAGGGCCTGCTTGATGTCCTTGAGTTCTTTCTCGAGCTTCACGAGCACGTGCTTGGGCATGGGGATTTCCGGGAAAAGGGGGTAAAAAAAGGCGGGCCGATGGGCCCGGTCAATCGAGGGGGGTTTGAACCGATTCTACCCACTCCCGGGGCGGAAGCGGAGCCGGAAGGGGGTTCCCCTCCCCGGGCCGGGTCTTGAAGCGGCGGTGCATCCAGAACCACCAGCGGGGATCCTTGCGGATCTGGGCCTCGATGCGGGCCGTCATGAGCTGGGTGGCCACCCAGCCGTCCCGGGCGGCATCGCCGGTCACGGGCACGCGAAACGGGGGCTCGAACCGCACGGTGGTGGTGCCGTCGGGGTTGGGCCAGCTGAAGACCGGCAGCACCGGCAGGTCGTAGCGCGCCGCCAGGCTGCCCGCGGTGCCGAAGGTGGAGGCCCACTGGCCCAGGAACTTCACCCACACGCCCATGGTGAGGGCATCCTGGTCCAGCAGGAAGCCCACGCCGCGGCCGGCCTTGAGGGCCTTGAGGGTATCGCGCATGGCCCCGTCCTTCAGGATCACGCGGTTGCCGAACCGGGTGCGGAAACCCAAGGAAATGGGCTCCAGCAGGGGGTTGTCCAGCTCCCGCCCGATGGCATCCAAGGTACGGCCCCGGCGGCTCTGGGCCAGGGCGATGGCCTCCCAGTTGCCGTAGTGGCCCGTGAGCTGGATGAAGCCCCGCCCGTCCGCCTGGGCGGCATCGAAGTGCTCCAGCCCTTCGACCTTGATCCAGCGGTCGAGTTCTTCCGGGCTGGCGCGGCGCAGGCGCAGCAGGCCCACGAAGAGGGCCCCGAAGTGTTTGAAGCAGGCCCGGGACAGGGCCCGGGTCTGCGCCTCATCCAGGCCCAGGTCCGCGAAGCGCAGGTTCTCCCGGACGATCCGGCGGTGCCGGGGATCCACCAGGTAGAAGAGGGTGCCCGCCGCCTCCCCCAGGGCCTGCACCGTGGCCCAGGGCAGGCGCCCGATCACGCCATCCAGGAGGCGGAACAGGCCGTACTCCAGGCGGTGCCGGGGGGTCGGGGCGGGGGTCGGGTTCACAGAGGCCATAAAAAAAGGGGCGCCTCGGTGGAACGAGGCGCGAAGGGCAAGTCTAGCAGAAACGGGGCTCAGGGCTCCCTGGTGAGCAGTTCCAATACTTGCATCACCCTCGAAGGGGCGAGGCGGTGGGCGGCGGACCCGTAGGTGGGGAAGTCCGCCCGGATCGCCGGATCGCAATCGACGGCCGGGCCCCGCACGGTCATGGCCCGGGGCCCAATGGGGTTGGCCCACAGCTCCGGGCTGGGGCCGAAGATGGTCACGGTGGGGCGCCCGGTGGCGGCGGCCAGGTGGGCCAGACCCGTGTCGATGGCCACGTTGCCCCAGGCCCCGGCCTGGATGGCGCAGGCCTCGGGGAGGGTGGTCCGGCCGGTCAGGTTCAGGGTCCCGGGCGCCAGGGCCGCCAGTTCCGCCCCCAGGGACACCTCGTCCGGGCCCCCCAGCAGGACCGGACGGACGCCCCGGGCCAGCAGGAGGCGCATGAGTTCCGGCCAGGTGTGGCGCTCGGGAAACCAGCGCTTGCCGTAGCCCCGGGTGCCAAAGGCGAGGGTGGCGTAGTCCCCCCCGTCCCAGCCCGCGGCGCGGAGCCGGTCGGGACCCTTGAGGCCGCCCAGCAGCGCCGGTCCCAGGGGCAGCCACAGGGACCGGTCGTCCCCGGTGAGGGCCAGCAGCAGGGGCTCCAGCCGCACGGCAATGTGCTCCTGGAGGTCCCGGTACCGGATGCTGTGGTGGTAGAGCAGGCGCAGGTGGTTGTCGGCGATGCCCGCCCGGATGGGCACCCGGCTGAGCCAGGCGGCAAAGGGGAGCCGGGCGCTCTGGGAGAGGTTCAGGAAGGCCGCGGGGGGACGCTTGCGCCAGCGTCGAAGCAGGGCCCAGGGGTCCGGCTTGGCGGCTCCGCCCCCTTCGAGGATGACCTCGGCGATGAAGGCCGGAGCGGCCTCGGACAGGAGGGCCGCCCCGGCCGTGTGGCCCACGGCGATCCAGCGCAGCTGCTGGCCCCGGGCCGCCGCCACGGCATTCCAGTGGCGCTGGAGGGTGTTGAGGAAGGGCATGGTCATGACCACGTCGCCCAGCAGGCGGGGGAAGCGGATCCACACCTCCGGCGCTGCGCCCCCGGCCAGGGCCCGGTCCAGCTCCGCCAGCACGGGATGCCGGCTCACGCGTCCTCCCGGGCGAGGGGCATGGTCATGCAGCGGGGCCCGCCCCGGGCCCGGCTCAGCTCGCTGGCCTCGATCTGCACCAGGTACT
>JARLGO010000283.1 GCA_031292655.1 Geothrix sp. | reverse complement strand
CGATGCCGGATCGATCACCGCCGCCCTCCGGGTGGAGGAGCAGGTGAAGATCCAGCATGTCTTCATCAGCCACTCGCACCTGGATCACATCTGCACCCTGCCCTTCTTCACCAAGAACATCTTCGGCCACACGCACGAGGCGGTGGAGATCCACGCCCTGCCCGAGACCCTCGACGTGCTTCGGCGCCACCTCTTCAACGACGAGCTTTGGCCTGACTTCAGCGTGATCCCGAGTCCCAACGACCCCACCATCCGCTACACGGACATCGAAGCGGAGCATGCCTACCATGTCTGCGGCCTCCGGATCACGCCCATCCGCGTGAACCACCTCGTGCCTTGCGTAGGCTTCAAGGTGGAGGACGAGCAGGACGCCTTCATCTTCACCAGCGATACGGCTGAAACGGACCGCATCTGGGAAGTGGCCAACGGCACGCCCAACCTGCGGCTCGTCATCACCGAGGCCAGCTTCCCGAACGAGCAGGCGCGGCTGGCCGAGGCCTCCAAGCACCTCACCCCCGCCAAACTCGGGGTCGAGCTGAGGAAGCTGCGGCGCCAGGTCCCGGTGCGGATCTATCATCTGACGCCCGGGGACAGGGCGACCATGCTGCCCCAGCTGCAGGCGCTCCGGGACCCCCGGGTCAGCCTGCTCGACCAGGATGAACGCCTGACCTGGTAAGGGCTCAGGACCGGGGGTAGGCCGCCCTCAGCGCTTGCAGCGCCTCGTCATAGGCGACGGAGAAGCCTTCGGCCATCCCGGGGGCCCGGTCCATCTGGCCATCCCTGGCCTGGGCCTCGATCCGGGAGGCCAGCTCCGCGAAGCGCACCAGCCCCATGTTGCTCAGGGCCCCCTTCAGCTGGTGGGCTTCCATCATGGCCTGGGTCGCATCGGCGGCTTCGAGGGCCGCCTTCAGGGCGGCCAGGCGGAGGGGAACGTCCTCCTCGAACAGGGCGATCAATTCATGGACCAGTTCCGGCGAGCCCCCGAGGTCGAGGAGCTCATGGAGGGGCCGGGGATCCAGGATCGGAAGATCGCTCAAGGCAGGCGACCGGGTCAGAATCCGTGTCCCGCGGGGTGTCCCGCCGCCTGGAGGCGGATGAGGCTAGCGTCGAGCTTGGCCTGGGCATTGGCCAGGTCGTGTTCGGTCTGGGCCTCCTTGATGAGCCTCAGGGCCCGCTGGCGGGAGGCCTCGGCCCGCTCCAGGTCGATCATGTCCACGGTTTCGCTTTCCCGGGCCAGGATGGTGACCCGGTCGGGGCCCACCTCGGCGAAGCCGCCGAAGACCGTGAGCCAGTGCCTCTGGCCCTCCAGGACGTAGTAGAGCAGGCCATCGCCCACCTCGGTCATCAGGGGCGTATGACCCGGCAGGATGCCGTAGTAGCCCCGGGCGGCGGTGGGGAACTGCACTTCCGCCACCTCGGCCGCAAAGACGGGCCGTTCCGGGGTCACCACTTCCAGTTTGATTGATTGAGCCATGGCAATCTCTTTCAAAGACTCGGAATCCGCATCGCGGATTCCGAGCATGGGAAAAGCAAAATTACACGGCTGCTAGCTTCTCGGCCTTCTCGACGGCTTCCTCGATGGTGCCCACCAGGTAGAAGGCCTGCTCGGGCAGGTGGTCCCACTTGCCGTCGCAGATCTCGCTGAAGCCCTTGATGCTG
>JARLGO010000282.1 GCA_031292655.1 Geothrix sp. | reverse complement strand
CTACAGTTCGGCCTATGTCCGAATCCCGCGTGGTGCTCGTCAAGATCGCAGGCATGTTCCTCATCATCCTGGCCGGGTGGCTGGCGCGCCGCCGCGGCTTCCTCCGGGACGAGGCCAGCGGGATCCTGAGCCGGATCGTGGTGGACGCGGCCTTTCCCGCCCTGGTCTTCACCCAGATGCTGCGGACCGTGGACGCCGCCTCGCTGAGGCAGGACTGGCTCCTGCCGCTCCTGCCCTTCCCCCTCGTGGCCATCGCCTACCTCGTCGGCCTGGGGATGGCGCCCCTGTTCGGCGGAAAGGCACAGCGCAACACGGTCCTCTTCCTCGTCACCAGCCCCAACTGGGTCTTCCTCCCCCTGCCCATCGCCGAGGCGCTGTACGGCGCCGCCGGGGTGCGGGTGATCCTCCTGTGCAACGTGGGCGCGCAACTGGCCCTCTGGTCCATCGGCGTGTGGATCCTGCACGGCCGGATCTCCCAGGCCCTGCGCCAGCTCGCCGCCAACATCGGCCTCTGGGCCACCGCCGGGGGCATCGCCCTGGCCCTGGCCTTCCCGGCCCTTCGCCAGCTGGGCAACCTCCACGCGGCCCCCGCTTCCCTGGGCGGAATGGCCGGTGCCGCCGGGATCGACGCCCTCGCGATGGTGGGCAGCCTCACCATCCCCCTGTCCCTCCTGGCCATCGGGGCCCAGCTGGGCGCCATCCCCATCTCGATCCACCGGCTCCCGGTCCCCCTCTGGGGCGTGGTGAGCGCCCGCCTGGTCGCCGCCCCCCTGGTCACGGTGGGCCTGGGCCTGGCCCTCGCCCGCGCCGGCTTCGGCCTCCCGGACATCCCCCGCCGGATCGTGGTCCTGGTGGCGGCCATGCCCGTGGCCATCGTCTGCAGCGTGATGGCCGAGCGCTACGGGGGCGACACCCAGCTGGCGGCCCAGGCGATCTTCCTGTCGACCCTGTTCAGCCTGGTCACCGTGCCCGCGCTGTTCTACCTGGTCTCCTGAGCGCGGGCGGCCTCCGCGCACCACCCGCTCAGAACCGGCCCTTCAGGGAACCGGCATAGCCCGTGAGCTCGAGGTAGCCTTCCCCCACCTCGGCCCCGGCCCCGTCGCGGACGCGGCAGGCGCCCTCCCAGTAGCTGATGCCATTGCTGCGGCGGGTGCGCAGCTCCTGATCCGCCAGCAGGGGTTCCAGCACCCAGGTCTCGCCCCAGGCGCGGATGGCCATGGACGCCGGATAGGTGGTCCCCGAGCGGGGGCTCCGCCACTGGCCCCGGGCGGTCATCGTCCAGGCGCGGGTGCTGCGCGCGACCTGGCCCTGGGCATCCACCTCGGTCAGGGTGGACCAGGGATCGGCGCTGCCATCGGCACGGCGGATGCGATAGGCCATGAGGCTGCGGCCGTCCCGGAGCCGCAGCCCGGCCCAGTCCCAGCCCACCTGGCCCGCGCTGAGCTGGTTGGAACTCCACTCGTGGTCCATCCACACCTGGCCCTTGAGGGGCGTGGTCCGGCTCCCCTCGCCCAGTTCCCCGTGGGCCTCCATCCGCGGGAAGGTGACGTAGTGGCTGGCGGCGGTGGGATCGTCCCCCTTCCGGCTCACGCCCCCCTCGCCGAATACCACGGGGGGGCTGAGGGGACGCAGATCCAGGGCCAGGCTCCGGCCCTCCACCGAGAAGCGCAGGTGCTGCTGGCCGCCATCCTCCCGGGCGGACCAGGCGCCATTGAACAGCCCCAGGTCGCCCTCGGCGGCCCCCGCCAGCAGGCCGCCCCGGTTCAGGCGCTCGTCGTAGGCGAACCGCCTCCCCGCCACATCCGTGAGGGCCGCGTGAGCCAGGTAGAGCTGGTCGCTCTGCCAGTGGCGGTTGCCCTTCCACGCCGCTGGGGGCGAGGCCTGGCGGAAGAAGGTCAGCTGGAAGCCGTAGACGCGACCTCCCGGATCCTCCAGCAGGCCCGTGTAGTACCACCACTCGCTGCGGAAGCCGGGATGGCTGCCGTGGTCCGCGGGGAAGCGGAAGGCGTGGCCGGGCCGGGCCACGAGGAAGCCCTCCGCCGTCATCTCGGGAACCTGCGCCAGGAGGCAGGAGCAGAGCAGCCAGGCCTTCATGCGCCCTCCTCCGCTTCCCGGTCCGCGGGCAGCCGGGCCGCGTACCGGGCCGCGGGCCCGAGGGCCAGGACCGTGGCCAGCAGGCCCAGCCCCAGCAGCCCGGCCAGGGCCCCCAGCGGCACCCGGAAGGCCAGGGTCCACCCGAAGACCTGGGGGTTCAGCACGGACACCAGCAGCCGCGCCAGCAGGAGCCCCACCCCCAGGCCGCCAAGCAGGCCCGCCAGGGCGACGCCAAGGCCCTCGCCCAGCAGCACGCCCGCGATCTCCCCCGGCCGCGCCCCGAGGGCCCGCAGGGTGTGCAGCTCGCCGCGGCGTTCCAGGGCGAGGCCGAGCAGCGCCTCCACCAGGCCCGCGAGGGCCACCGCCAGCCCGATGATCTCGAGGGCATAGGTGAGGGCGAAGGTCTGGTGGAAGATCGTCGCCACCTGCTCCCGCAGACCCGTGTTGCTCCGCACCTGGAGGCCGGGGTGCTCCCGCCGCCAGCGCGCGGCCACGGCTTCCGCCGCCAGGCCCGGCCGCAGGTAGACCGCCACGCTGGCCACGCGGGCATCCTTGAACCAGGCCAGGAACTGGGGGCGATCCAAGATGAGGCTGCCCCGCTCGTTGCCGTAATCGGCGTAGATGCCCCGGACGCGGACCGGCCGCGGGCCCTCGGGCGTGGGCAGGTCAAGGGTCTGGCCGAGGGTCACGCCGAAGCGGCGGCAGAAGGTCTCGCTGGCCAGGGCGCCGGGATCCTGGAGCCCCGCGGCATGGATGGCGGTCATGACCGCGGCCGAGGACCCCCCGGCGGCCATGACCAGGTGCCCCCGCCGGGCATGCACGTCCAGGTCCCCGGAACCCACCAGCGTGGTCTGGCCCCGGAACCAGATGGGCTGGCTCTGGAAGCGATCCACCGCGGCCACGGCGGGATCGGCGCGGAGGGCCGCGACGGTGGCCTCGGACAGCCGGTGGCGGCTCGAGGCCCCCTGGGAGCCCAGCGGCGCCACGAAGAGCTCCGCCCGCAGCACGGCGGCGGTCCAGGCCATCACCGTGCCCTCGAAGCTGGACACCATCACGCCCATGCCCACGGCCATGCCCGTGGCCACCGTGAGGGCCGCCGTGGCCCAGGCGTGCCGCCCCGTGGGGCGCTGGAGGGGGCGCAGCGCGAGGGCCCGCCCCCAGGACTCCGTGCGCCCCGCCAGGCCCAGGAGCGGCAGCAGGCCCAGACCAGCCAGGCTGCCGCCGCCGAGGATGAGCAGCGCGCCGAGGTAGGCGTGCCAGGCGACGCCCGGCGGCCGTTTCAGTCCGAAGGCCACGGCCAGCCCCGCGCCGAGCATGAGCAGGCCGGCGGCACAGGCGCGCTGCCAGCGCATGGGGCGCCCGCCCGAGCCCCGGGCCAGCAGCTGCAGCGGGGGCGTCTGGGCCGCCTGCCGGGCGGGGATCCAGGCCGCCGCCAGGCAGGCGAGCAGACCCAGGCCCAGGGCCAGGCCCGCTTCGGAAGCCCCCAGCGCGGCACCGGTGGCGGCGCTGGGACCATAGAGCGCCGCCACCGTGCGGCTGACGGCCTGCACCGCGCCCTGGGCCAGGGCCCACCCGAGCAGCACGCCGAGGCCGCTCCCCACCAGGCCCACCAAGGCGGCTTCCGCGAGGACCAGGCCGCGCAGTCGACCGGCGCTGAGCCCCAGGGCGCGCAGGGTGGCCCAGGTCTCGCGGCGCCGGCTCACGGCCGCGTCGAAGGCCTGGAAGAGCAGGTAGCCGCCCACGGCGAGGGCGATGAGGCTCAGCACTTCCAGGTTGAACCGGAAGGCGGCGCTCATGGTGCGGCCGCTTTCCGCCCGCTGTTCCGGGGCTTCGATCACCCAGCCCGGCTTGGCCTGGGCCCGCAGCAGGGCCTCCAGCTCGGCGGGCGTGTGCCCCGGGCGGCAGCCGAACTCCACGCGGTCCAGCTGGCCCTCCCGCCGCAGGAGCCCCTGGGCCGCGGGCAGGTCCATCACCAGCAGGTGCCGCTGCAGGGCCGGCTGCCGCGGCGGGTCCGGAACGACCGCGGCCACCTTCAAGCGAAGGGTGCGGTCATCCACCGCACCGTCGAGCAGAGCGCCCGGCCGGAGCCCCTCCGCCCGGGCCAGGGCGGCGGAGATCAGGACCGCATGGGGGTCCTGGAGGCTGGCGAGGAAGGCCTCACCGGCGCGGGGGTCCTGGGCGGGCCCTTCGGCGAAGGAGAGCGCCGGGGCGTCTCCGAGGCCCAGGAGATCCACGCCCACCAGCAGGAAGCCCTCCTGGGACGGCAGGCGGGTGAAGCTGCCCTCCAGCACCGGGCGGACCCAGGCCACATCCATGAGTTCGTGGAGCCGGCCCAGCTCCGCCTCCTGCAGGGCCCCGCCTTCAGAGCGGAGCACCAGGTCCGCCCCCTGCCCGACGCCCCGGGTGAAGCCCTCAAAGCTGGCGACGGCGGCGGCATTGGCCAGGCGGATGGCCAGGAAGACCGAGACCCCCAGGGCCACGGCGCCGATGGAAAGCAGGGCCCGCCCCCGCTCCAGGAAGAGGGCCCGGACGATGACGCGCCAGGCCAACCAGCTCAAGGCTCCCCCTGCAGGCGGCCGTCGAACAGGCGCAGCCGCCGATGGCAGATGGCGGCGGCGGTCTCGGAATGGGTGACCAGCACCAGCGCCGCGCCCTCGCGCTCGCTGAGGGAGGACAGCAGGGCCAGCACCGCCTCCCCCGATTCCCGATCCAGGTTGCCCGTGGGCTCGTCCGCCAGCAGGAGGGCCGGGGCGGCGGCCAGGGCGCGGGCCACGGCGATGCGCTGCATCTCGCCGCCGCTCAGCTCCGCGGGCCAGGCTTCGGAGCGGGAGGCCATGCCGACGGCGTCCAGCAGCCCCTGGGCCCGGCCACGGATGCCCGGGCGCCGGAGGAGCCTCAGCGGCAGTTCCACGTTCTCGCGGGCGGTGAGGCTGGGGATGAGGTGGAAGAACTGGAAGATCGTCCCGATCTTCTCCCGGCGCAGCTCCGCCAGCCGCGCGGGTCGCGCCAGGGCGAGATCCTCCCCCTGGAAGCTCAGGCTGCCCGCGTCCGGGCGATCCATGCCCCCCAGCAGGTTCAGGAGGGTGCTCTTGCCGCAGCCGGAGGGCCCCAGGAGGGCCACCCGCTCCCCGGGCCGCACCGCCAGGTCCACCCCGCCAAGCACCGTCCGGGTTCCGTACCGTTTCACGATCCCGCGGGCCTGCAAGAGCATGGGGCCTCCCCCACCAGCCTACCCACCCCCGCGCCCGAAACCGGAGCCGAGACCTGGACAGCGCACCTTCTGAAGCGAGCCCCCAGGGCCCCAGGGGGATTACCATTTCCGATGCCCGCATCATCATTTTTGATTATTTTCGGACTGTAGTATCCTAATTCATCCCCCCGGAGGTCACCCATGACCTTGAAGCTCAACCGACGGACGTTCCTGAAGGCCGGCTTCACCACCGCCGCCATCGGCGCCACGGGCCTGCCCCTGGAGGCCCTTCCCGCCGAGGCCAAGGGCTGGAACTGGGAACGCGGCGTATGCCGCTTCTGCGGCACCGGCTGCGGCATCCGCATCGCCTCGAAGGACGGCCGCGTGGTGGCCGTGAAGGGGGACCTCCAGAGCCCCGTGAACCGCGGCCTGCTCTGCGCCAAGGGCTACGCCTGCGCCCAGATCCTCTACGGCCAGGACCGCCTGAAGCGCCCGCTCCTGCGCAAGAAGAACGGGGTGTTCGACAAGCAGGGCGACTTCGAGGAGGTGTCCTGGCAGGAGGCCTTCGACGTCATGAAGGCCCAGTGGTCCAGGGCCCACCGGGCCCTCGGTCCCACGGGCGTGGCGGTCATGGGCTCGGGCCAGTACACGATCATGGAGGGCTACGCCGCTGTGAAGCTGGTGAAGGCGGGCTGGCGCTCCAACAACCTCGACCCCAACGCGCGGCACTGCATGGCCTCCGCGGTGGCGGGCTTCATGCAGACCTTCGGCATCGACGAGCCCTCGGGCTGCTACGACGACATCGAGCTCACGGACACGGTGGTGACCTGG
>JARLGO010000281.1 GCA_031292655.1 Geothrix sp. | reverse complement strand
TCCTTCGGCGTCTCCCGACGCGGAAGGACCAGTCTAGCAGAGCGGGTCAGGCCACCGCGCTTCGCGTGGCCCGCAGGAAGTAGTGGATGCCCGAGAACAGGGCCAGGCCCGCCACGACCCAGTACATCTGCGGGAGGAAGATGTGCATCCAGGGCCGGTAGCCGAGGGCGTTGAAAAGCAGTCCCAGGGTGACGGCGATCAGCTGCATGGCGGTGCTGAGCTTCCCCAGGAGGCTCGGATGGAACTTGCTGTCGCTGAGCCGGTCCACGGAAGCGAAGGCATAAAAGGAGATCAGCCCGTCCCGGGAGATGGCCAGGATCGCCACCCACACGGGGATGGGCGCGGTCATGCCCTGGGTGCGCCAGGCCATGAGGACGAAGGCGGTCGTCATCAGCAGTTTGTCGGCGGCGGGATCCAGCACGGCGCCCAGGTCCGAGCTCTGGTTGAAGGTCCGGGCGATGAACCCGTCCAGCAGGTCCGTGAAGCCCGCGGCGGCGAACAGGACGAAGGCCTGCCAGTAGTGGCCGTACCAGACCGCGATGGCGAAAAAGGGGATCGCCAGGATCCGGAGCAGGGTCAGCGCGTTGGGCAGGGTCAGAGGGCTGGTAGCATTCATTACGATCCAGTCTAGACGGAGATCACATCCTCGAGTTCGCACCTTGTCCGACCATGGGGGTGAGATACACTGGAGGATGGAGTTGAGAATATGACTCAAAATCTACCAATCCCGCTAAGTCTTCTTCAGCCAGGGGACCAGGGAGAAGTGGTCCAGGTGCAAGCCCAGGGGCAGATCCGCCAGCGGCTCCTGGAGATGGGCTTCATCCGCGGGGCCCGGTTGCGGGTCGAGAAGCTCGCGCCGCTGGGCGATCCCATGGAGCTGGTGATCAAGGGCTACCACCTCTCCCTGAGGCGGGAGGAAAGCTCCTGCATCCTCGTGCAGCCGGTGGCCGGATGACCCTGACCATCGCCCTCGCCGGCAATCCCAACTGCGGGAAGACCACCCTGTTCAACGCCCTCACGGGGGCGCGGCACCATGTGGGCAACTGGCCGGGCGTCACCGTGGAGCGCCGCAGCGGGACCTTCGAGCATGGCGGAACCACCCTGGAGGTGGTCGATCTGCCCGGTACCTATTCGCTGTCGGCCCGCAGTGAGGACGAACGGGTGGCCTCCCAGTTCCTGGCCTCGCCCGAGGTGGACCTGGTCTTGAACGTGCTCGACGCCTCGAACCTGGAGCGCAACCTCTACCTCAGCACCCAGCTCCTGGAACTGGGCAAGCCCGTGGCCTTCGTGCTGAACATGGTGGACGACGCGGAGAACCGCGGCGTCCACATCGACGTACCGGCCCTGGAGCTGCTGCTCGGCGGCCCGGTGATCCCCACCGTGGGCAACCGCGAGCAGGGCATCACGGAACTCAAGGCCCTGCTGGCCGCCATGGCCGAGGGCGAATGCAGCCGGTGCCGGCGGATCACCGTGGATTACGGCCACGACATTGAGGGGGAGCTTGAAAAGCTGCAGACCGAAATCCGCCGCGATGAGCTGCTCGAGGCGGCCATGCCCCCCCGTTGGCTGGCCCTCCAGTTGCTGGAGAACAACGCCGAAGCCAAGCGCATCGTGGCCGAGAGCCATGCCAGCGAGGCCATCCGGCACCAGCTGGCCAAGAGCTTCGCCTTCCTGGAGCCCCACCTCGGCGCCGACGGCGCCACCCTGGTGGCCGAACGCCGCTACGGATTCGCCCACGGCCTGGTGAAGGAAGTGGCCACGGCGGCGGACGAGAAGACCACGCCCACGGCCCGGCTGGATGCGGTGCTCACGAACCGGCTCCTGGGGGTGCCCATCTTCGTGGGCGTGCTGATCCTCATCTATTCGCTCTCCTTCGTGCTGGGGAAGATCCCCCAGGACTGGATCGCAGACGCCTTCAAGGCCCTCTCGACCTTTGCCGGCGCCCACCTGCCCCCGGGCGAGCTGACCAGCCTCCTGGTGGACGGGGTCATCCCCGGCGTGAGCGCCGTGATCGTCTTCGTGCCCGTGATCATGATCCTCATGGGCTGCATCGCCTTCCTGGAGGACACGGGCTACATGGCCCGGGCGGCCTTCATCATGGACCGGCTCATGCACGTCATGGGCCTCCACGGGAAGAGCTTCATCCCCCTCATCATGGGCAGCGGCTGCAACGTGCCAGCCATCCAGGCCGCGCGCACCATCGAAAGCCCCCAGGACCGCCTCATCACCATGCTGGTGACGCCCCTGGTGAGCTGCTCGGCGCGCCTGCAGGTCTACATCGTCATCGCCGGGACCTTCTTCACGCCCTTCAAGGCGGCCCTCGCCATCATCGCCATGCACTTCCTGGGTCTGGGCCTGGCCGTGCTCATGGGCCGGGTGCTGCGGAGCGCCCTGTTCAGCGGCCCCAGCTCCCCCTTCGTGATGGAGCTGCCGCCCTACCGGATGCCCATGCTGAAGGCCACGCTCATCCACATGTGGGAGAAGGGCTCCATCTTCCTCACCCGGGCGGGCACCACGATCTTCGCGGGCGCCACGCTGGTCTGGTTCCTGTCGCGCTATCCGGGCATCGCCAACCGCCAATGGACCTTGGAGTACCAGCAGCAGCGCCAGGCCGTGGCGGCCCTGAACCTGCCGGCGGTCGAGTCCGAGGAGCGCCTCAAGCTGCTGCAGCTGGCCCACGAAAGCCGGATCGTGAACACGAGCCTGGCGGCGAGGCTGGGCCAGAAGGTGGAACCGGTCCTGCGGCCCATCCTCGACCCGGACCACAAGCGGGCCGAGGCCTGGAAGGATGTCATCGCGCTCACCGCCGGGTTCGTGGCCAAGGAGATCGTCATTTCCACCATGGCCGTCATCCACCAGGCCAGCGAGGAACCCAAGGAGGGCGAGCGCCTCAGCCCGCTCCAGGTGGCCCTCCGGGACGGATCCGGCCTGACGCCCCTCACCGCCCTGGCCTTCATGGTCTTCACGCTCATCTACACGCCCTGCCTGGGCACCATCGCCATGATCCGCCGC
>JARLGO010000043.1 GCA_031292655.1 Geothrix sp. | reverse complement strand
GTGCGCCTCCCGGAACTGGCCGCCGGCGACCTGCTGGCCTTCGGCAGCACCGGAGCCTACGGCTTGAACGAGGGCATGACCCACTTCCTGAGCCATCCCGTGCCGCCGGAAATCTGGGTCGAGGGCCCCCTCAGCTGAGCAGGGGGATCCAGGAGGCCTGCTGCTGCTTGGGCAGAGCCTTCACCTGCTCGAGGAGCTTGAGGCGGGCCTGCCAGGTCTTGTCGCCGGGGAAGAGCGCCCGCCCCCGCAGCAGGTCCTCCCGGGCCTCATCCCACTTGGCCTGGCTGGCGTGGTCGAAGCACAGGATCAGTTGCAGGCGGCCCGCGCGCGAGCGGAGGTCCGCATTATCAGGCTGGGCCCGGAGGAGGGCGTCGATCACCTTCAGGGCGGCTTCGAGGTTGCCGCTTTGGAGGTGCTTCTGGAACTCGGGCAGGCTGGCCCCGGTGACC
Source organism: Geothrix sp. (assembly GCA_031292655.1). Taxonomy (GTDB): domain Bacteria; phylum Acidobacteriota; class Holophagae; order Holophagales; family Holophagaceae; genus Geothrix. The sequence continues at coordinate 6,623 of JARLGO010000043.1, read as the reverse complement.
CCGCCGGCCAGACCCAGGCGGGCCTTCTCCAGCAGCTGGGCGCCCGCCGAGTCCCCTGGAATGAGACTGAGCAGGGTTTCGGCCCGGAGGTAGGCCCGCAGGGGATCCGTGACCAGCGCGGCCTCGGCTTCCTGGCGGATGGCCTCGGGGGACTCGGCGAGATCCGGGGCCTGGGCCTGCTGGGCCACGGGAGCCAGGGCGGCGGCCTTGGCGGTGCGGACCTCCTCCTTCAGGTCCTGGTCCTTGCGGTAGCTGTGCACGACACCGAAGCCGATGGCCAGGACGAGGAGACCGCCTCCCGCCATGGCGAGCAGTCTGGGATTCTTCAGCCAGGGCCACCGCTCGCCAGCCTGGCGCAGGCGATCCGGCAGGGAGGGTCCCTGCCGCTGGGCTGGGGTGGCCTTGAGCAGGGCGGCCGGGGGCTCGATGCCCTGGGACTCCGGCGGGGGGAAGGCCTCCACGTCCGCCATGTCGATGCGGCCTTGGGCATTCAAGATGGACACGGGGGGTTCGGCCTGCCGGGAGTCCGGCACGGGTGGAGGGGGGCCACCGGGCCTCCGGCACCGCTCCAGGCCCTGAAGGGCGCTGGCGTTCCCGGGATCCAGGCTCAGGGCCTGCTGGAAGGTGAAGGCGGCTTCTTCGTGGCGCTGGAGGGTCAGCAGGTGCTCGGCCTGCCGCAGCTTCAGCTCCAGGGCCTCCGGCTCGGGCGCGGGCGCCGGGGCCGCGGCCGGAGGCGGGGGGGCCGATTCGACCTCCATTCGGGCCTGGCGGAGGTAGCCGGCGATTTCGTGCCGCTGGGGCTCCAGGGCGAGGACCCGCTCCCATTTCGAGATGGCCTCCTCGACCAGCCCCATGTCGTAGAGCTGGACGGCCTCCCGCAGGAGCTTCTCGATGTCCTCGTCCGCGGGGGGCAGGTCTATCTTGGGGGGCGCCGAGGTGGCGCGAGGCTGGAGGAGCGGCAGGCCCAGCTCCTGGCGGGCGCCGTTGATGTAGCCCCGGACCAGGGCAAGGTCCGGGTTCAGCGCCATGGCCTGCTCCCATTTCTGCAGGGCGTCCCCGGTTTGTCCCATGTCATAGAGGGTGCAGCCCTCGGCCAGGAGGCGGTTGGGGTCGAAGTTGAGGGCGCCCGTGGTCACCGCGGCGGGGTCGATGGGCAGGGGGGCCTCGGGGGCGGTGGAGCGGGGATCCACGACGGGAGGCACAGGAGGCTCGGGCTCCTCGGCCTGGCCGCGCCCGGGGTCCGAGGGGAGGGCGCCCGTGATCACCTCGGCGGGGTCGAAGGACAGGGGGGCCTCGGGGGCGGTGGAGCGGGGATCCACGACGGGGGGGACTGGGGACTCGGGCGCCTCGGCGGGGGCCGGCGCCGGAGCGACCGCTGTGGGGACGACGGCGGTCGGGGTCGGGGAGGCCGCCGCCTTCTGGGCTTCCCGCAGGGCCAGGAGGCGTTCCTTCACGGCCATCAGGCCTGTGCGGGCTTCCGCGTGGGAGGGGTGCTGTTTGAGGATGGCCTGCCAGATCTGGCCGGCCTTGACCGTCTCCCCCTGGGCGAAGAGGTCATCAGCCTGGCGGAGGTAGGGCAGGTAGGGATCGGTGGTCATTGTCGGTTCTCAGTGCAGCGGGAACTCGTTCGTGTTGCGGACGAGGAGCATGAAGGTGCTGTTCCCGCAGGTGAATTCCTGCTGGCTGAGGAGCTGGACGGGGCCCGTGATGCGCTCCTCGTTCACCAGGGTGCCATTGGTGGACTGCTGGTCGCTGATCCACACGGTGCCGTCCCGGTGGATCTCGATGAGCGCATGGCGGCGGGAGGTCTCCGGATCCCGGGTGATCACGTCCCCTTCTTCGCGGCCGATGATGGTCTGGGGGCGCTCCAGCACCTGCACCATGGAGGCCTGGGGCCCGGTGAGGAAGGCCAGGCTGAAGATCAGGCCGGGGGGCATCCCGGGGGTGTGGAGGCCTGCGGCCATGAGCATGGCCTCGCGATCCCGCTTGGCCGTGGTGCGGGCCGCGGGGGTGGGAAGAGGGCCTGCGGACCCCTCCTCGGCCAAGGGCTCCTTGGGGGTCGCCGGAGACAGACCCGGATTTGCCACTTCGAACACGTGGCCGCACTTGGGACATTTGAAGCGCTTGGCAGGGACGGCGCCGAATCGGCTGTCGTCATACTGGAAGCGGGCCTGGCAGGCCAGGCAGACCACGATCATCGAGCCCTCGAAAAGCAGTTGAAGTGTACCCCTACTTTTTGCGCGTGGCGAAGAAGCTGAATTCATTTCGCAGGAGGATCCCCTCCGGCAGCTTGAAGCCCGTGACGGTGGAAGGCAGGGGCTGGTTGATCTTGAGGTTTCCCAGCTCCAAGAGCCAGGAATCCCCGCTGCGCTCCACCCACTGGACCTGCCTGGGCAGCCAGGTGTCCTTGTCCACCCACAGATTCAGGGCCTGCATCCGCTTGCGCAGCGAGAGGGTGCGTGGCGAGAGGGCCAGGAACCAGGTGTTGGGGACATCCTTGGCCTCGCCCAGGAGGATCTGGAAGTAGTCCGAGAGGTAGCTGAGCTTCTGGCCGAGGCCCAGGAACTTCCGGTCGGAATTCTTGATGAAGCCGATCTTCATGAGCTCGCCTTCGCGCGCCTCGGGGCTGTAGGAGATGAGGGCCTTGGGGGTGAGGTGCAGGATCAGGTCCTCCGGGGGCTGGAAGGCGAAATGGGCGAATTCTGAGCCTTGGAGGTACATGGTGCCCCGCGTGACCGAAGGGGTCCTCAGCAGGGCCCGGCGGAGGGTCAGGGTGAAGGGGCACTGGATCGTCCGCGCTTGGGCCTGGGCCGCGTCGAACCGTTCCACCACCTCCCGCAGGGGGGGGAGGGCCTCCCCGGTGGCGGGAAGGACGAGGAGCAGGAGGAGGAGGGCGGATCGCAGCATGGGGCTCTTAGTCGGAGATGGCGGTGAGGGAAAGGGGTTCCCGCTGGTGGGCCACGTGCAGGGCCACGGCCGTGCCCCGAAGGACCTCCTCGGCCGCAAACCGGGCCAGATCGGGGTGGTTGTTGGCTTCGCTGAGATGGGCCAGCACCAGGCGCTTCAAGCGCGGCGAAAGGACCCGGGCCAGCAGGTCGGCCATGGCCGCATTGCTGAGGTGGCCCACCCGGCTCAAGATGCGGGCCTTGAGCTGGGGCGGGTAGTCCCCCTCGCGCAGCATGTCCACGTCATGGTTGGCTTCCAGCACCAGGAGGTCCAGGTCCTGCAGGTGGTCCGCCACCAGGGCCGTGGGCTGGCCCAGGTCCGTGACCACGGCGCAGGCGCAGCCTCCGGTCTCGACCCGGAAGGCGACGGGATCGGCGGCATCGTGGGGCAGGGCGAAGGGCAGCACCCGCCAGCCCTCCCAGTCCAGGGCGCGGCCCGCCTCCAGTTCGATCCAGCGCTCCGTGGGGATCACGACATCCTGGGCCTTCTCGGCCGCCCGCCGGGTCTCGCGGGTGGCGAGGATGGCCCAGTCCGTGCGCCGCAGGATGACTCCCAGGGCGCCGATGTGATCGGAATGCTCGTGCGTCAGGGCCAGCCCCTGGACCTCCCCGGCCTGGAACCCCAGGGCATCGAGGCGTTGGCGGATCTGGCGCAGGGAGATGCCCGCGTCGATGAGGAGGGTCCGCTCACCGTCCGTCAGGGCATGGCAGTTCCCCTTGGAACCCGAGGCAAGCGCCGCATAGTGCATGGCCCAGGATACCGCCTGGGCGGCCGGCGGGCCCTACGCGGGCATCGAGACCCCGGAAGCCCTGCGGAGGGGGCTCGAACCCCTCCAGCGCCACAGCCCCAGGATGGCGGCGCCGCACAGGAGGGCGCAGGGCAGGCTCGCCTCCAGGCCGAAGGCTCCACCCGTGAGCCATTCGGGACGGCCGTGAAAGACCGGCGTCCAGGCGCCCTTGAACCCGGTGGTGCCGCTCACGCCGAAGCCGAGCAGGCTGCCCTGGGCCCAGTTCCAGCCCAGGTGCAGGCCGATGGGCAGGGCCAGGCTCCTCGTCCTGAGATAGCAGAAGCCCAGCAGGATGGCCGCCAGGCCGATGTTCAGCGTGGCCCAGGCCTTGGTGGCCCCGTGCATGCCGGGGTTGCGCCAGTGCATGAGCGCGAACAGGGCGGCCAGGGCCAGCTGGCCCACCCAGGGGCCCGCGCCCTCCACTAGCCGCTGGAAGGGATAGCCCCGGGCGAAGAGCTCTTCGTTGAAGGCCACACCCAGGAGGGGGCCGCCGGCGATCAGGAGCTGCCGGACCCCCATGCCCGGGGTGCGCTCCCAGTGGAAGCCGCCCAGGCCCCGCACCACCAGGGCGGTGGCCAGGATGAGCAGGATGCCGCCCAGGACTCCCCCGAGGCACTCGAAGAGCCAGCGCCAGCCGGGCCTGAAGCCCAGGCCGCTGAAGGGCCGGCCCTCCAGGCGCACGCAGAGCAGGCTGGCCAGGGCCCCGAGGCCGGCCCCCAGCCAGGGTCCCATGTTGGGCGGTCGTCCAAGGCGGTAGAGGCCCAGGGCCGCGGCCACGACCAGGGCGGTGAGCAGCAGGTAGAACCCGAGCACCTTCCAGCCGCAGCGCAAGGTGCCCTGATCACTGATGAACCAACGTTCCATGGTCCTCTCGGGAGAATCGGCCCTAGAGCGGGATGTTCCCATGCTTCTTGGGCGGGGTGCTTTCGCGCTTGGTGTCGAGGAAGGCCAGGGCCTTGACCAGCTTCAGCCGGGTGTCGCGGGGCAGGATCACCTCGTCGATGTAGCCGAATTCCGCGGCGATGTAGGGGTTGGCGAACTTCTCGTTGTACTCGGCCACCAGCTCCGCCTTCTTGGCGAGGGGGTCCGGGGCCGAGGCGATGGCCTTGCCGTGAAGCACGTTCATGGCCCCCTCGGCGCCCATGACGGCGATCTCGGCCGTGGGGTAGGCGAAGTTGAAGTCCGTGCGGATGTGCTTGCTGGCCATGACGCAGTAGGCGCCGCCGTAGGCCTTGCGGGTGATGACGGTGATCTTCGGCACCGTGGCCTCGCAGAAGGCGTAGAGCAGCTTGGCGCCGTGCCGGATGATGCCGCCGTGCTCCTGGGTCACGCCCGGCAGGAAGCCCGGCACGTCCTCGAAGGTGATGAGCGGGATGTTGAAGGCGTCGCAGAAGCGCACGAAGCGGGCCCCCTTCTCGCTGGAGGCGATGTCCAGCACACCGGCGTAGAAGGCGGGCTGGTTGGCCACGATGCCGATGCTCCGGCCATCGATGCGGGCGAAGCCCACCACCAGGTTGGGCGCGAAGGCTTCGGCGACCTCGAAGAAGTGGGCGTCGTCCACCACGCCCTTGATGATGTCTCGGATGTCGTAGGGCTTGCTGGGATCGTCCGGCACCACCTTGTCGAGGTCGGGATTCTCGAGGGGCATCTCCCGCTTGGGCGCCCGCCGCGGGGCTTCGCCCAGGTTGTTGCTGGGCAGGAAGGAGAGGAGCTCCCGCGTGTGGGCCAGGGCCGCCAGGTCGCTGGCGCAGACGAACTGGGCCACGCCGCTCTTGGCGGCATGGGTGTGGGCGCCGCCCAGCTCCTCCTTGGTCACCTCTTCGTGGGTGACGGTCTTGATGACATCGGGGCCCGTCACGAACATGTAGCTCGTGCCCTTCACCATGGTGATGAAGTCGGTGATGGCCGGGCTGTACACCGCGCCGCCGGCGCAGGGTCCCATGATGAGGCTGATCTGGGGGATGACGCCGCTGGCCAGGGTGTTGCGAAGGAAGATGTCGGCATAGCCGCCGAGGGAAACCACCCCCTCCTGGATGCGGGCGCCGCCACTGTCGTTGAGGCCGATGACGGGGCAGCCGACCTTCATGGCCAGGTCCATCACCTTGCAGATCTTCTTGGCATAGGCCTCGGACAGGGAGCCGCCGAACACGGTGAAGTCCTGGGCGAAGATGGCCACGGGGCGGCCATCCACGCGGCCGATGCCCGTCACCACCCCGTCGCCGGGGATCTTCTCGGCCCCCGCGTTGCGATGGACCATGAGCGCGTCCATCTCCTCGAAGGACCCTTCGTCCAGGAAGGCGGCCACCCGCTCCCGGGCCGTGAGCTTGCCCCCTTCACGCTGCTTCTTGATACGGGCCTCGCCACCGGCGGCCATGACCTGGGCATGCTTGGCCTTCAGTTTCTCGATCTTCATTTCGAGCGACATGGGCACTCCCGGGACATGCAAAGGCGGCCGATGGTTTGGGGGGTCAGCCGCCAGAATAGCGCGGAGCCACTGTCGTGTCGCGCGCTCAAAAACAGGCCCCATATGGGCCTTCGCCTCCTCCGATGGACTACTTCACCATGAGGGTGATGCCACCAAGTCTTAAATTGTGGTTACGGCCAAATAATTTCAACTTATTGGCGATCCGTCGAATCACAGCTTGAAATCCGCCGCCACGATATCTATAGGTAAGCTGGAGAAAATTATAAGCATGCGGATAAACAAGGAATGTTTTAAAACCGGCTTCCTTCCCTGCCCGCATGATCCGGGAAGGGGGCATGTCGCGTTCCGTGACTCCGAACCTTGTCATGGCATCCAGCGACACTTTACTTGTGCCATGCCCCACGCCAGGTTCATCAGTGATGCACCTTCCACCAGGTTTAAGAGCATTGAAAATAGCTTTAATGG
>JARLGO010000280.1 GCA_031292655.1 Geothrix sp. | reverse complement strand
GGAGGGGAAGGACACGAGCGTGCCGCCTCCCGCGATGGAATTGATCGCCCCGGCGAGGAAGGCGGCGGCCATGACGGTGAGCAGTTTCCAGATGTGCATGCCTACCACGATGACATGTCTCCGGGCCGTTCAGAAGCCCGCCGCGAACGGCGCCTCAACCGCCCCCGAGCCTTCGGGCCTCGTCCCGGTTCAGGGTCTTCCAGGGCCGGGGCAGCAGGCCCGGCACCCGGGTCTGGTACTCCCGATAGGCCTCCCCGAACCGGGTGAGGAGCTTCCGCTCCTCCAGCCTGGATCCAAGGATGAAATAGACCGTGATCCACATGGCCGACACGAGCCGGGCGGCGTTCATGTCCTGGGTCCAGAGGATCACCAGCGACAGGGCGTACCAGGGATGGCGCACGTACCGATGGAGGGTGGAAATCCGGAAGGGCCCCTGGTCCTCGGGCCCGGCCCGGCGATCCCGGAGCTGCCGGAGGCCCAGGAACTCCGACAGGTCATAGAGCCCCGGCCCCGCCAGCAGGAGAGCGGCCGCCAGCAGGCTGAGGCCCCGCGTCACCCAGGCCAGGCCCCCCTGCCATCGCCACAGCCAGGGACCGGGATCGTGCCACAGCAGCCATAGGATGGGAAGGAGCGCCGCCCCGGCGAAGAGGTTGTAGAGCAGCCGGTAGGCCGGCATCAGGCGGGGCAGGCCCGCGGCCACCCGGCGCTTGGCCCCCGCCGAGGCCAGCGCGGAGTGCAGGGCCCCGTAGGCGATCCACGCGAGGGAAAGCGCTATCAGGCTGGCGGCGGCGGGACCCATGGGTCGATTGTGGGCGAACCGGCGCTCCGGGACCATCCGGGGCCCGGTTATCCTGATGGGATGCACTGGTCCTGGCCCCAGCCCGCGCGCCTCGCGCTTGTGTTCGCCCTGCTCTGGGTGGCCTATGTGCTGCTCTGGACGCCGGGTCCCCTCTCCCTGAGGATCCTCGGGTTCTACCCGAAGCGGCTGGGCTCCCGGATCGTGGGCTGGGCCGCCACTCGAACGCTGCCGTCCTCCTGGCGCGGGCCCCTCCTCGGCCGCTTCGCGGGCCACTACAGCATCGACTTGGGCGAGGCGGAACGCCCCCTGGCGGACTACCCCAGCCTCCAGGCCCTCTTCACCCGCCGCCTGAAGCCGGGGCTCCGGCCCCAGGCGCCGCCGGTCCCCGGTTTCGTGAACAGCCCGGTGGACGGGCGCCTGATCGCCAGCGGCCGCATCGAGGCCGGCCTCGCCATCCAGGCCAAGGGCCTGCCCTACCGCCTCTCCGAGCTGCTCAAGCACGATCCCGCCGCGGGGCGCTTCGAGGGCGGGCAGTTCCTCACCCTCTACCTCTCGCCCAGGGACTACCACCGCATCCATGTGCCGCTGCAGGGCCAGGTCAGCGCCGTGAGCCGCGTGGAAGGCGAGCTGTGGCCCGTGAACGACGCCAGCACTGGCCATGTCCCGAGGCTCTACGAGCGCAACCGCCGGGCCAGCTGGACCGCCCTGGGCACGGGGCCCTGTGAGGGCCTGGAGGTGGCCGCGGTGCTGGTGGGCGCCACCCATGTGGGCGGCGTCGTGATCGACGCCCGCTGGCTGGGGGGGCGGACCCTGCCCGAGGACGGGGGCCTGGCCGTGGATCGGCTGCCCTGCGCCGCCGGCGACGACCTCGGCACCTTCGAATTCGGCTCGACCGTGGTGCTCCTGATCGGGGGGCCCAGGGCCGCCGACTGGTCCCCGGCCCGGACGGAGGGCGACGTGAAAATGGGACAGCGGCTGGGGGCCTACCGGTGAACGACATGGACCTCTTCCATCAGGAACCCCTCTGGGAGGAGGGCGGCGACCTGCCGGGCGCCCTGGAGGCGCTCTTCACGGCCGCGGGCGAGGTGCTGGACCTGGCCCGGCTCCGGGAGCTGACGGGCCTGGGCGATGGCGCCCTGCAGCAGGGCATCGAAAAGCTGCAGGAGCGGCTCCAGGGGGCCTCCGGCCTGCGCCTGCTGGAAGTGGGCGGGGGCTGGCGCATGGCCACCAGCCCCGTCTACAAGGAGATGGTCTCCCGCCTGGTGACCACCACGCGTAGCGGCAAGCTCACCCCGGCCCAGATCGAGGCGCTGGCCATCATCGCCTACCGCCAGCCCGTCACCATCACCGAGCTGAACGCCATCCGGGGCGTCACCAGCAGCGCCAACCAGGTCAAGAGCCTCATGGAGCGCCAGCTCATCACCGCCGCGGGCCGCAAGCCCGTGGTGGGCCGGCCCATGACCTACGCCACCACCCAGGCCTTCCTGCTCCACTTCGGTTTGAAGAGCCTGCAGGATCTCCCCCGGCTCGAGGACTTCGGCGAGGGCCGCCTGGAGGCCGAGGCCCTGGCCGCCCTGGAGCCGCCCCTGCCCGAGGACGGCCTCTTCGGGGCCGGCGCCCTGATCGCGGACCCGGAACCAACGCCCCTTGAGGAAGACCCTGCCGAATGAGCCAACCCACCCTCAGCCTCGAAGCCCAGCCCGCGAAACCCAAGGCTGAAAGCCCCACGGGCCTCTTTCTCCAGCCCTGGCAGAAGGGCGCCCTGCTGATCGTGCTGCTGGGCATCCTCTACCTGCGCATCTGGCGGCGGAAACAGGCCCGGATCCAGATTTGCAGCCACTGCGGGAAGAAGAACCCCCCCCACCAGAGCAACTGCCAGAAGTGCGCGGCGCCGCTGATGGATAGGCTGTAGGCTGTGGGCTGTAGGAAAAGCCCAGCAACCGTCTTTCAGCCTGACCAAACAATCAGTGAAACCGCGGGATGATAAGCCCAGGCCGTACGATGGGCTGCGGCGTTACCCACAGCCCACAGCCTATAGCCCACAGCCCATCTAGAATTCGATGTCGATGGACTCTTCCGCGAGGTCGTTCTCCTCGCCCAGCACCTCGCAGGCGGCCCCGTACATCTGAAGCACGGCCGTCTTGCGGTTGCTCAGGCTGGTGAGCAGATCCTTCACCCGCTGGACTTCGGAAGCGATGGTGTTGTTGATCTGGGACACCTCGGAGCGGCAGCGCTCCCGGGTGGTTTCGTAGAAGGCCTTCTGGTCCTGGCTCAAATCCATGGGGTGCTCCGGAGCGGTGAACGACATGATGCGGGGAACAACATGATAAAGGTAAGGGAGTCGAGTCTATCCGGCTTCAAGACCAGCCAGCCACCGCCAGCATGATGACCAGGATCACAGCCAGCGCCAGGATGACGGGGAGGAGCCAGCGGGGGCGAGGGGGCGCGGCCCCCTCGGGGATCTCCTCTGGAACCTCGGCCGGAACCTCCTCCGGAGCCGGCCTCAGGACCGTCTCCTGCTGGGAGAAGGACCCGTGAGGATGGCTGGCGCCCGCCAGGCCCCCTAGGACCCGGTGGGTCCCGCTGGTGAGGCTGGTGGGGAGGGGGAACCGGGCGGATACCAGCTGCTCCAGGTTTTCCCGGGACCCCTTGTACAGGGCGCTCACGTACTCGGCCACATCGTGCTCCGTGATGTGGGTTCCCTGCCGCTGGAGGTACTCGCGCAGGTCCCGCTCCATGAAGCGCGCCGAAGGATAGCGGTGTTCCACGCTCTTCTGGAGGGCCCGGTTCACGATGGCGGTCATGTCCCGGGACACATTGGGATTCAGGGCCGCCAGATTGGCGACTCGGCCCAGGCGCACCTTCTCCAGCACACCCAATTCCGAATCGGCCTGGAAGCACCGCTCTCCCGTGAGCAGTTCGAACAGCACGAGGCCCAGGGAATACAGATCCGAGCGGTTGTCCAGGGGCTGGCCCGTGGCCTGCTCGGGGCTCATGTACAGCAGCTTCCCCTTGAGCGCCCCGGCGACGGTGTGGCTGGCCTTGCTGGCGGCCTTGGCGATGCCGAAGTCCACCAGCTTCACGGCGCCTTCGGTGGAGAGGATCACGTTCTGGGGGCTGATGTCCCGGTGGACCAGCTTCAGCTCCCGGTCGTCGAAGCCCCGCTTGCGATGGGCATAATCCAGCGCCGCCGCCACCTTCATCGCCACGAAGGCGGCCACCTGTTCCGGGAGGGGCACGCCGTACTCGCGCACCTTCCTCAGCAGGGTGCGGAGATCGTGGCCATTCACGTACTCCATGGCGATGTAATAGGAACTGCCGGCCTTTCCGAGGTCGAAGATCTGCACGATGTTCGGATGCGTCAGCTGGGCCGCCAGCTTGGCCTCGTCGATGAACATGGTGACGAAGTCTTCGTTGTCGCTGTAGTTCGGCAGGATGCGCTTGATGGCCACGATCTTCTGGAAGCCCTGCACCCCCCGCTGCTGGGCCTTGAAGAGCTCGGCCATGCCGCCCACAGCGATCTTCTCCAGCAGGTAGTAGTTCCCGTACTCCTCGAGGGGCTC
>JARLGO010000279.1 GCA_031292655.1 Geothrix sp. | reverse complement strand
GACGATGAAATAGCGCTCGGCGTCCAGGGGCTGGCCGGGGCCGAAGAGGCGGCCCGAAAATTCGGGACGGACGAACTGGGCCCCGCTGCCGGTGGTGCCATGGAGGATGAGCACGGCGTTCCGCACCACCCCGGCGGCATCTCGCCGGGGGGAACCATAGGTGCGGTAGTGGACCTTCAGCTCCGCCAGGACTTCCCCCGACTGGAAATGGAAGTCCCGGAGGAGGACATCGCCCTCGGCGGGCGTCTGCGCCGAAAGGAACCCGGTAGACAGCATCACCAGGGCAAGGGAGAGGACGCGGAAGGCCTTCATGTCAGTACCCCGAGCGGTCGGGATAGGCGGGCTTGGGGGTGGCCGCTTGGGGATGCCGCTTGAGGGCCGCTTCCACCTCCTGGATGGCCCGGTCCAGCTGGGGGTCCTTGCCCTGGACCAGGAGGGCGGGATCGTCCAGCACCTCGATGTCGGGGTCCACGCCGTGCCCTTCGATAATCCACCGGCCCTCCCTGGAGTAGATGCCGAAGGTGGGCACCGTCACAGAGCCTCCGTCGATGAGGGCGGGGGCCCCGGTCATGCCGATGAGCCCGCCCCAAGTGCGCTGGCCGATGAGCGGTCCCAGGCCCGCCTGCTTGAAGAGGAAGGGGAAGCAGTCCCCGCCGGAGCCGCTCCAGCCATTGATGAGCATGGCCATGGGTCCGTCGTGGGCGATGGCGGGCCACTGCCAGTCCTGGCCATCCCGCACCCCGTAGTAGTTGAGGGTCTTGCGCCCCAGCAGCTCGACGAAGCGGTCGGGGATCTGGCCGCCGCTGTTGAAGCGTTCATCGATGATCAGGCCGGCCTTGTTCCACTGGGCGCGGAACTGGCGGACCAGGTCCGTCTGCCCGCCGAGGCCCGTATCCGGCACATAGACATACCCGAGGCGACCCTGGGTGGCCTTCTCGACATAGGCCCGCTTGGCCTCGACCCAGGCGGCGTGGCGGAGCGGGTACTCGCTGCGCACGGTGGCCACGAGGAGATCCCAGGCGCCCTCCAGGGTGGGCTTGTCGTTGATGGTGATGAGGACCGTCTTGCCCGCCAGCCCCGAGAAGGCGGCCCAGGGGTCCTGGTGGGTGTCGAGGGGAATGCGGTTCACCGCGAGGAGATAGTCGCCCTCCTTCACCTTCAGGCCGGGCTGAGCCAGGGGGCCCCTGGTCTGGGCGTCCCAGGCCGCGCCGCGAAGGATGGTCTTGATGCGAAAGGCGCCGTTCTCCAGGGAGAAGTCCGCCCCCAGCAGGCCGGTGGCCCCCTTCAAGGGCACCTCGAGGTCGCCGCCGCCGCGGTAGGTATGCGAGGAGTTGAGCTCGCCGATGAGCTCGCCGATGACGAAATTCACGTCTTCGCGGGTGACGCAGTCCTTGAGCAACTTGCCGTAGCGGGCCTTCATGGCCTTCCAGTCGACGCCGTGCATGCCAGGGTCGTAGAACATGTCCCGCTCCAGGCGCCAGGCATCGTTGTAGATCTGCTGCCATTCCGCCGGCGGATCCACGGTCATCATCAGCTCGCCCGTGGGCAGCTTCTTGTCGAATTTCTGGTCGGGCTTGAGATCGATGAGGGCGAACTCCAGCTTCCGGTTCACGAGCACCTTGTTCCCGTCCCCGCTCAGGAGGGCGCCATCCAGATCGGCCAGGACGGCCTTTTCCTCGCGCTCCTCCAGGTCATAGACATAGAGCGTGGCCTTGGTCCCCCCATCGCGGTCCTGCTGAGTGGCCCGGCGGTAGGCCAGCTTGCCCTTGGCGGCGGCCAGGTCCATGTAGTAGCCCGCCACGGGCGGCAGCAGCACCATGCGGGATTCGATCCCGTCCAGATCGATCTCGACGGGCCTGGCCTCTTTCTTTTCACCGCCCTCCTTCTTGTCGGATTCGGCCTTGTTATCGGCCTTCCCCTTCTCGTCCTTGGCGGCATCCGCGTCGTTGCGGGGGGCCAGCGGAGAGGCCCCATCCTTCCGCAGGGGGAGTGCGGCGAGGCGGGTGGTGGCCGCGTAGATCCAGGTGTTGTCGAGGTCGCTGTAGGTGGGGCTGAACTGCTGGCCGGTGGTGAGGAAGAGGTACTTCCCTTCGGGGTCGAAGACAGGGGAGCCGGCGTCGTAGAAGGGGGAGGTCACGTCATGGCCCTGGTGGGACGTCGTGTCGTAGAGGACGATGACGCGGTTCCGGTTGGCGGTGTCCCGGGAGTAGGCGAACCAGCGGCTGTCCGGTGACCATCTGGCTCGGAAGCCCTCCAGGGCCCCCTCGAAGAAGCGCAGGCCCCGGTCCACCTCCCGGACCTGGCCGGTGTCCAGGTCGCAGAGATTGATGCGCATGGCCTGATCCGCGAAGACGGCATGCTTCCCATCGGGGGACCAGGCGATGTGGTAGCGGAACCCCGGCCCCAGGTGGGTGACCTGCCGCTCGGCGCCGGAGCCATCGGCGGGCCTGACACACAGTTCGTACTCGCCGCTGCGGTCGCTGAAGTAGGCCACCTGCTTCCCGTCCGGCGACAGGGCGGGAAACCGCTCGGCGGCGCCCGGAGTCCGGGTCAGGTCGAGGACGTAGCCCTTTTCCGCGGGCACCGAGAAGATCTCCCCCCGGGCCTCGAAGATGGCCCGCTTGCCCTGGGCGGAGAGGTCGGCGCTCCGGATCAGTTTGCTGGCATTCTCCTCCCGGGGCTTGAGGGTGGCCTGGTCCGTCACCACTTGCACCTTCACTTCCACCACCTTCTCGGAGGGCAGCTCGACGCGGAACAGGCGGCCGCCGGCCTCGAGCACGATGTCCGAGGGGCCGATGGCGGGGAAGTGGGCGTCGTACTCCTTGAAGAAGGTGACCTGCTTGAAGGCCCCGGTGGCCGGTTCGTAGGACCAGATGTTGCTCCGCTTCACGGCATCCCGGTCCGAGAGGAAGTAGACCTTCCCGCCGTACCACATGGGCAGGGAATCATTGGAGCCCCCGGCGCTGGGCAGCCGGCTCGCGGTCCGCTTCTCGAGGTCGAAAAACCAGATCTCCGAGGCCATGCCCCCGCGGTACCGCTTCCAGGTCCGGAACTCCCGGCTGATGGGCTGATAGGCGAGGATGCGCCCGTCCGGGGAAAGGGCCCCGAATTCCGCGTAGGGCAGGGGCAGGGCCTCGGGCAGGCCGCCCCCCTTGGGCACCCGGAACAGCTTGTCGAACCGGTTCTTGCCGGACTCCATGTCGGATGCAAAGAGCAGGGACTTCCCGTCGGGGGTCCAGTCCACCATGCGGCTCGCCATGGGGTGGTGGGTGACCCGGACGGGGATGCCGCCCGTCACGGGCAGGACGTAGAGGTCGAGGCTGCCGTCGTAGTCGCCGCTGAACGCCAGTTCCTTCCCGTCGGGAGAGAAGCGCGCGAAGGATTCCTCTCCCTTGGGCGTGGACAATCGCTGGGCCACCCCTCCGGACTTGGGGACCAGCCAGATGTCGTTGGCGTAGGTGAATGCGATCTGGGTGGCCGATACGTCGGGATAGCGCATCAGCCGGGCATCGATCTGCGCCATGGCGCACATCGATGCCGACAGCAACATTGCCAAAGCCAAGGAAGGAAAAAGTCGCATACGGCTCTCCGGGCTCATGAGGGGTCCAGGAAGCATACGCTTTCGGGTCCCTCCGCGTTGAGCGGGATCTTGGGGCCGGCAAGCGCCGTCCCCCGAAATGGGGTCGGTCCCATGCCATGGAAGATGAGCCACGGGGATGGGTCTTCCGGGGGAGGGCTCACCTTGCGGAGGCCCGTGCCCACCGCAGCTTCGCGCTGGTGGAGCGGGGATTGGCCCGCCGCTCCTCCGGTGAGGCCCGGAGGGGCTCCGGCGCCGCCTCGGCATAGACCCCATCCCGGAGCCCCTGGAGGAAGGCCTTCTTCACCCGGCGGTCCTCGCCCGAGTGGAAGGTGAGGATCGCCACCCGGCCGCCAGGGTTCAAGCAGTCCGGCAGCAGGGAGAGGAACTGGTCCAGCACCGTGAACTCGTCGTTCACGGCGATGCGCAGGGCCTGGAAGGTGCGCTGCAGGGCACGCTTCACGTCATCGTCATCCAGTCGCTCGGCGCGCAGCGCCGAGCGTATGCGCTCCGCGAGGTCGCGGGTGGTGCGGATCTCCCGGCCATGGACTTCCTTGGCGATGACCGCCGCGTGGGGTTCGTCCGAGTTCTCCAGGAGGAGCTCCGCCAGGGCCCCCTCGTCCAG
>JARLGO010000278.1 GCA_031292655.1 Geothrix sp. | reverse complement strand
GGTGAAGGCGCGCAAGCTGGTGGCCATGGCCCACATCACGGGGGGCGGCCTCACGGACAACCTCCCCCGGGTGCTGCCCAAGACCCTCGACGCCGAGATCGACACCGCCAGCTGGCAGATCCCGGCCCTCTTCCGCTTCCTTATGGAGAAGGGGGCCCTGAGCCTCGAGGATGCCCGCCAGGCCCTGAATCTGGGCGTGGGCATGGTGCTGGTGGCGAAGGCCGACCGGGCGGAGGACGTGCTTGCCGACCTCCACGCGGCCGAAGAACCCGCCTGGGTGTTGGGGCGCCTGACCTCTGGTTCGGGCGTTGTCCGCTACCGCTAGGGCCTCCGGCCGCCTCGGCTTCCTGGACCCCCTTCGGGGCATCCTGGTGCTTTGCGTGGCGGTCTACCACCTCAGCGTGTGGTTCGACCTGACGCGCTCGGGCTCGGGCCTGAACATGGCCACGGCAAAGCTGGGGAACTACGGTGTCTCGGCCTTCTTCGTGCTGAGCGGCTTCCTGCTGTTCCGGACCTCTCCCTGGTCCCGCCTCCAAAATGAGGGCTTCGGGCGCTTCTGGCTGCGGCGCTACCTGCGCCTGGCGCCCGTGTTCTACCTGGCCTGCGCCATGAACCTCGCCTTCCGCCTGGGCATGGGCCCCGCTCCCTCCTGGCGGTTCGTCCTGGAGAACCTCACGCTCACCTTCGGCGCGATCCATCCCAACCATGCCCTGGTGACGGGGGGCTGGTACGTGGGGCTGGTGGCCCTGCTTTACTTCGTCTACCCGGCGCTGGCCTGGGCGCAGGAGCGGGGCGGGCTCTGGTTCCTCGGAACCCTGGCCCTGGGCCTCTGGCTCTGGAGCCTCCCCCCCACGCTGCATGGCGTCATGGAGCAGGCCCCGTGGAACCGCTTCCACGCCTACGTGCTGGCCCCCAACCAGGTCTTCCTGCTGGCCTGGGGCGGGCTGCTGGCGGGCTTCCACGCCCGCACGGAGAAGCGGCTGGAGCCCAAGCTGGCCCTGCTGCTGGCCCTGCCGCTGCTGGGGCTGCTGCTGCGACCCGCCCCCCAGTTCTTCGACCACCTGGCGGCGCTGACGGGCTGGCTCCGGTACGGCTACGTGCTGATCGTCACCCTCCTGGTGGCCCTGGCCGCCTTCACCCGAAACGGTGAACCCCGCGGGATGGGAAAGCTGCTCTCCTGGCTGGGCGACTGGAGCTACGGCCTCTACCTGCTGCACCCGTTCACCATGAGGCTGGTGGCGCCCCACCTGTCCGGCGGGTTGGGCTTCAGCCTCTCGCTGGGCCTGGCCATCCTGGGCGCGGCCCTGGCGCACCGCTGGATCGAGGAACCCATGGAGCGGCTGGGACGCCGCGGGGGAGGCGGAGCGGGCCGGTGATCAGGTGGTCCCCTCGATTTGCGCATAGAAGCTGGTCCGGCGCAGGTTCTCCTCCACCTTGAAGGCCTGCTGCATGGGCGGGAAGGCCCGCTGCTCGCAGTCCGTGCGCTCGCAGAGGCGGCAGGTGACCCCGATGGGGACCGGCGGCTGGTCCAGGCGCAGGCCGTCGGAGTAGATGAGCTCCTTGGCGTGGCCCATCTCGCAGCCGAGTCCCACCGCTTGCATGGCGTGCTGGCCCCGGTAGCCGCCGGTGTCCTTCTGCAGGGTGCGGGCGATGCAGAAGTACTTCCGACCATCGGGCATCTCGCTGATTTGCGTGCGGATCAGGCCCGGGGTGAGGAAGGCGGCGTGGGCGTTCCAGCGGGGGCAGGCGCCGGAAAAGCGGGCGAAGCGGATGCCCGAAGCGGAAAAGCTCTTGGAAATGTTTCCGGCGATGTCGAGGCGCAGGAAGTGGAGGGGGACGCCCTCGGCGCCGGGGCGGCGCAGGGTGGTGAGGCGGTGGCAGACCTGCTCGAAGCTGGCCTGGAAGCGCCGGGCCAGGATATCGATGTCATAGCGCTCGGTCCTGGCCGCCCGGAGGAAGCGGTCGTAGGGCATGAGCACGGCGCCGGCGAAGTAGTTGGCCAGGGCCACCCGGGCCAGGGCCAGGGAGGCGCCGGTGCGCAGCAGCGGGTGGCGGGTGAGCCGGTCCAGGAGATCGCTGTGCTCCAGGAGGGCCAGCTGGTGGGCCAGCTGGAAGGTGCGGCTGCGCTGGGGGAGCAGCTCGGAGAGGCTGAGGATCCTGCGTTCCGGATCGAAGCGGCGCAAGAGGCCCGGGCCTTCCGACACCCGGTGGATGCGGACCGTGATCCCGCGCATCTCGAAGGCCGAGACGAGCCCGGGATAGGGCTGGTCGGCGTCCAGGGCCATGCTGGTCCAGAAGGATTCCGCGGCGGATTCCAGCTCCGGAAAGTGGTTCATCTCGTGCTGGATGAAGTCCCCGACCTCCTCGGAGGGCAGCCGGGTGGCGTCCGGATCGAAGCCCTGGCCGTCGCTGAGCTTGGACGAGAGGGTGCCGAGGCTGTCCTGGGCATGCTGGTAGGCCCGGTAGAGCTCGAAGACGCCCCGGGCCAGGTCGGGGCTGTTCTGGACGAGTTCGCGCACGTCCTGGGCCTGGAGGCCGAGGGGTTCGAAGAGCGGATCGCCGAAGACCTCCATGAGGTCGTCGGACAGGCGCTGGTCCTCTTCGGGCGCCAGGGCCTTGAGGTCCAGCTTGAACTGCTGGGCGAGGCGGATCAGCAGCGGCGCGGTGAGGGGCCGCTTGTTGCCCTCGATGAGGTTCAGGTAGCTGGGGCTGATGCCCAGGGCCTCCGCCAGCTGGACCTGACTGAGGCCCTCCTGGCGGCGGAGGAGGCGGATCTTGGCGCCGAGACGGGCGGCGGGCTTGGTGGGGGCGGCGGACGGCATGGGGCCTCGTTTACATCAATTTACAATTTCTATGAAAATAATTGACTGAAATTTTCACTTCAACCCCTATCAAATCACGTGTTCATTGACTCGAATCAGAATAGGTCAATCTTTGACACAGCGCCACCCCCAACCCTTTCCGAGGTGTTCCATGACCCCCCGCTTCCCCATCCCCCCCATCGAAGACGACTTCTCCGCCCGCCGCTGGGAAGGGATCACCCGCCCCTACAATGCCGAGACGGTGAAGCGGCTCCGCGGCAGCATCCGCATCGAGCACACCCTGGCCCAGATGGGCGCCCGGAAGCTCTGGAAGCTGCTCCAGGAAGAGGAGCCCACCCGGGCCCTGGGGGCCCTCAGCGGCGGCCAGGCGGTCCAGATGGCCAAGGCGGGCCTGAAGGCCATCTACTGCTCTGGCTGGCAGGTGGCGGCGGACGCCAACCTGTCGGGCCAGACCTACCCGGATCAGAGCCTGTACCCCGCCAATTCGGTCCCCGCCCTGGTGAAGCGCCTGAACGGCGCCCTCCAGCGGGCCGATCAGATCGAGCATGGCGAGGGTGGCGTGAGCCGGGACTGGTTCCTGCCCATCGTGGCCGATGCCGAGGCCGGCTTCGGCGGCCCCCTGAACGCCTACGAGCTCATGAAGGGCATGATCGAGGCCGGCGCCGCGGGGGTCCACTTCGAGGACCAGCTCTCCAGCGAAAAGAAGTGCGGGCATCTCGGCGGCAAGGTGCTCATCCCCACGGGCCACTTCATCCGCACCCTCGTGGCGGCCCGCTTGGCGTCGGACGTGATGGACGTGCCCAGCCTCATCATCGCCCGCACGGACGCGGATTCGGCCCGGCTCATCACCTCGGACATCGACGAGCGGGACCGGCCCTTCCTCACAGGGGAGCGCACCCCCGAAGGCTTCCACCGCATCACGGGCGGCGTCTCGATGGCCATCGCCCGGGCCAAGGCCTACGCGCCCTATGCGGACCTGATCTGGTGCGAGACCTCCACGCCGGACCTCAAGGAGGCCCGGGAATTCGCCGAGGGCGTCCACGCGGAGTTCCCCGGCAAGCTGCTGGCCTACAACTGCTCACCCTCGTTCAACTGGAAGAAGAAGCTGTCGGACGGGGAGATCGCCACCTTCCAGAAGGAGCTGGGGGCCATGGGCTACCGGTTCCAGTTCATCACCCTGGCGGGCTTCCACAGCCTCAACCACGGCATGTTCGAGCTGGCCAGCGCCTACCGCACCGAGCACATGACGGCCTATTCCCGGCTCCAGGAGGCGGAGTTCGCCTCCGAGGAACGCGGCTACACCGCCACCAAGCATCAGCGCGAGGTGGGCACCGGTTACTTCGATGAGGTCGCCCAGGCCATCAGCGGCGGACTGGCCTCCACACTGGCGCTGGCGGGCTCCACGGAGGCCCAGCAGTTTCACTAGGCTGTGGGCTGTGGGCGCTACTTCGGTGCGTCCACAGCCTTCTTCTTGTCGGCCAGGGTCTGATCGTTGATGACGTTCCCGGTCATGGCGGGCTTCTTGGCCGCCGGGGCCGCGTGGGCCTCGCCGGTGTGGTGGTAGGTCAGGTACTCGCCGAAGAACCCGGCCATGAGGTCCGCGTGCTCCTTGAAGTAGGCGAAGCCGTGTTCATTGCCTTCCAGGAGCACCAGGGACACCCCCGGCTGATCCTTCAGGGCCAGGGCATTCTCGTAGGCATTCTTGTCGCCGCTGGAGGCGAGCACCAGGGTCGTGGCCCGGCCCTGGACCACGGCGCCCCTCAGCTTTTCCTGGACGCCTTCACCAAAGGCGACGGCGCCCGCGGGGCTGAGGCTGAGGACGGCCACCGGCTTCACCCCGGGGGCGGCGAGCAGCACCGACAGGGCACCCACGCTGGAGCCCGCGAGGCCGATCCGGCGGGCATCCACGCCGGCCTGGGCGCGAAGCCAGGTGGCGGCCTGGGCGAGATCGGCGGGAATCAGGTCGAAGCCCACGGCTTTCGCCGACGCGGCGAAATCGTCCGAGACGGCCACCTCGGCCCCACCCTTCATGGTGCTGGCGCCGTGTCCGCGGAGGTCCAGGGCCAGGGTGCCGATGCCGAGGGCGGCCAGGCGCACGACCAGGGGATCCCACCCGGAGCGATCCGAGTGGAACTGGTGGGCCAGGATCACGACGGGGACCTTGCCCTTCGCCTCGGGAAGGCGGAGCGTGCCCTTGAGCGCAAACCCATCTGAGCTGGTGAGGGCCATCTCTGTTGAAGAGGGAGGGTTGGCGGGGGCGGCGACCAGGGCCAGGGTTGCCAAGGGGGCCAGCAGGTGGGGCGTGCGCATGGGGACCTCGGGGGCGTGCCTTCACTCTAGGAGCCTGCTCGGGCAATTGGAATGCCCGGCATTCGAATACTTGGATCCGCCCTCGACTCAGGCGAGGACCTGCGGCGGGGTCCCCCTGTTGTATAAAGGAAAGTTGTACAACTCCAGAGGTGCCCATGTCCGTCCAGACCCCCGATGCCATCCTGCAGGAGACGAAGCGCCGCATGCATGCGTCCGTGGAGGCCTTGAAGAAGGAGATGGCCACCATCCGCACGGGGCGGGCCAATGCCAGCCTGCTGGACAACGTGCACGTGGAGTACTACGGGTCGATGGTGCCCCTGAACCAGATGGGTACGGTGTCCGTCCCCGAGGCCGGGATGCTGGTGGTGACGCCCTTCGACAAGAGCGCCATCAAGGCCGTGGAGACCGCCATCCTCAAGTCGGACCTGGGCATCAATCCCTCCAACGATGGCAATGTGATCCGCCTGCCCATCCCCATGCTCACGGAGGAGCGCCGCCGGGAGCTCGTGAAAGTGCTCCACCGCCTGGGCGAGGAGATCAAGACCGGCGTGCGCAACATCCGCCGCGACGCCAACGAGGACGTGAAGAAGCTCGAAAAGGCCAAGGAAGCCCACATCTCCGAGGATGCCGCGAAGAAGCTCCTGGATGACATCCAGAAGCTGACGGACGCGCACGTCAAGGAGGTCGACGAGGCCATGAAGCACAAGGAAGCGGAGATACTGAAGGTCTGACCCCGCCGGGTGGCGGAGCGCGCTGCGGTGCAGGGCGTGGAGCCGGGACCCGGCGAGGGCCAGAATAACGCCTGAGTGGGACGTGGTCCGGCGAGGGAATTGAACAGGATCATGCCACGTGCCCTCTCTTCCCGCCCTCGCCCTCCTCATGCTCGCCGCGCTCCTGGCGGGCTTCATCGACGCCATCGTGGGCGGGGGCGGGCTGATCACGGTGCCGGCGCTGATGATCGCCCTGCCGCCGGGGACGCCCCTCCCCACGCTCCTCGGCACGAACAAGGTGGTGGCCTGCACGGGCACGACGATGGCGGCGGGAGAATTCCTGCGGTCGGGGACCCTGGCCTGGCGGGAGATGGTCGGGCCCGTGGTGGCTTCAGCCCTCGGGGCCTCCGGCGGGGTCTGGCTCACCTACCGGATGCACGGGGACTTCCTTCGGCCCGTCATGCTGGGCCTCCTGGTGGCCATGCTGGCCTTCACCCTGCTCAAGCCCGACCTGGGGCACATCCACGCGCCCCGGTTCGGCCTCAGCCACCAGCGGGGCCTGGCGAACCTCCTTGCGCTGGGCCTGGGCTTTTACGACGGGTTCTTCGGACCGGGCACGGGCTCGCTGCTCATCTTCCTCTTCGTGGCGGTGCTGGGCTTCGATTTCCTGCGGGCCTCGGCCCTGGCCAAGAGCGTGAACTGGGCCTCGAACCTCACGGCCATGGGGCTCTTCCTCTGGCAGGGAAGCTGGATCCCCTCCATGGCCCTCAGCATGGCCGCGGCCAACGGCCTGGGCGGCTACGTGGGGGCCCGGGTGGCCTTGAGCAAGGGCAGCCGCTGGGTCCGGGGCGTGTTCATCGGGGTCGTGGGAGCCCTGATCCTCCGCCTGGGGTGGCAGATCCTGCACACCTGACCGCTCACGGTATGCTGGTCCCTTCATGACCTTCCCCCGTCCTCGTCCCTTCATCCGGGACGTCCTCATTCGAGCGCTGCGGTTCTTCTACCTGCTCTGGGGCGGGATGCTTCTGTCCACGCTGGCCATTTACGGGCGGCTGCGTCTGCCGGCCCCCTTCTGGCACTGGCCGGGTCTCTGCCGGGCCCTCATGGGCCCCTGGGGCCGGGCCCTGGCCCTGGGGCTGGGACTGGTGATGGGTCTGGCCGCCCTGCTGGAAGTGTGGGAACTGGTGGACCGCCTCCTGGTGCGCTTCATGGGCGAGGCGGAGCACTGAGAGAG
Organism: Geothrix sp.; assembly: GCA_031292655.1. Classification (GTDB taxonomy): domain Bacteria; phylum Acidobacteriota; class Holophagae; order Holophagales; family Holophagaceae; genus Geothrix. Next base: position 16,588 of record JARLGO010000278.1, on the reverse strand, counting down.
GCACTGTCCGGAACACTTTGCTTGGTGATTCGGGCTCTTTTGGCGATCCTGGAGCCTTGGGCTTGAACCCTTCCGCGGTTCGGGCCATTCAAGAAGCGTGTCTCGGGAGGCGTGGGGTATGGCCCAAGTGGTTCGTGAAGTCATCGGGGTGGGACTGCTGCTGGGCGTGGGCGCCCTTCCCGCCGCCGCCCAGAGCATGGCCCTGCCGGCTGCAGACCCCGTGGGCATCGCCCGAAGCGGCGCCCAGGTGGCCTACGGCTACAGCCTGGAGGCGGCGGCCACCAATCCCGCGCTGCTGGCCTCCCTGAAGGAAAAGGGCGGGGTCTACCTGTCCGCCGGCGTGGAGATGTCCTCCACCCAGCAGACCATGGAGTCCACCCAGCAGAGCCTGTTCAGCTCCGACCGCAACCGGGCCCTCGTCGCCTTCGGGCTGGCCGCACGGCTGACGCCTTCCCTCACCCTCGGCTTGAAGGTGGACGACCCCTTCCTGCGCCACGGCAGCCTTCCGGATGAGGCGCCGAGCCGGTACCTGGGCGACGGCATCGATATCTCAGCCCGCCGGATGGAAGCCCAGGCCGCCTGGGCCTTGAATCCCAACCTGTCCATCGGATTCGGGATCGGGGTGGCGCGGCTCTCCTATGCCTCCACCAGCGTGATGCGCTTCGACGTCCCCAACGATCCGACGCTGCCGGCCTCCGCGGGGAACCCCGTGAACGGCCTGGTGGAGCAGCGGGTCGGGCAGAGCGCCGACAAGGTGGTGCCCAGCTACTCGCTGGGCCTCCGCTGGGCCCTCAACACCCGCTGGACCATGGGTTTTGCCTACCAGTCGGCCTTGAAGGCGGACCTGGACATGAAGGCCGGGTTCAGGAATGCGAACTTGGGCTACTTCGGCAACGATGGGCTGAGTTCGCCTCCCCTCGCCATCGACACCCGGGCCGCCACCCTCCTGGCGGCCTCCCAGCCCGTGGCTGCGGGGGCCTCGACCCTGGAACTGCCCTCCCAGGCCACCATCGGCATCCGCCACCGCAACATGCCCTTCATGACGTGGGAGGCCGACCTCCGCTGGACGTCGGCCAGCCTGAGGGTGCCTTCCTTCGCCGCCGTCCAGACGCCCTCGGGCGTGGTCTCCACCCCCTGGGAACTCCCCCACGGCAGGAGCCACCTCGGGTTGAGCGCCTCCACGGAACTGGAACTGGGGAAAGTCTGGACCCTCCGGGCCGGAATGTCCTTGGACCAACGGAGCATCGACGCGACCTCCACCGAGCCCCTGCTCGGCGGGGCGCCCACCGCGGCCTTCTCCATCGGCGCGGGCTACAAGCTCTGGGGCGGCGAACTGAACTTCGGCTACCAGTACCGGCAGAGCCAGGACCAGGACACCACCCGCTTGAACGGCGACTGGAGTTCGACAGGCTATCGGTCGATCGGCACCCGCATCCGGATGGAGGGCATGGGGCACCTCATGGCCCTCGGCTACAAGATGACCTTCTAGCCATGAAATTCCTGGGACCTCATGCCTGCGAGGAGGCCCTGGCCCGGGGCGAACTGCACTCCCTCTGGGTCGCCCCCGCCGCCTTCGGCCGGGTCGCGAAGCTGATTTCCGAGGCCCGCGCCGCGGGGGTGGTCGTCCACCGCGATCCCATGGAGAGCCTGGATCGCCGCAGCCAGGGACAGCGGCACCAGGGCGTCCTGGGGGAGGGCGGCCCCTTTGCTTACGCGTCCATCGAGGAAGTGGCCGCCCGCCTGCGAGACCGGGGGGACGCCGCGCTGATCCTGGCCCTGGATGGCATCACCGATCCCCACAACCTGGGGGCCATCCTGCGCTCCGCGGCGGCGGCGGCGGTGGATGGTGTGCTGCTCCCCGAGCGCCGGTCCGCGATGGTGAACGAGACGGTGATCCGCGCCAGTGCAGGCACGGCGGGCCGGGTGCCGGTCTGCCGCGTGGTGAACCTGGGCCGGGCCCTCGACGACCTGAAGCAGGCCGGGGCCTGGATCTACGGGCTGGCGGCCGGGGAGGGCAGCCAGGACTACCTGGGCGAGCCCTTCGATCGCGCCACGGTGCTCGTCATGGGCGCCGAAGGGGAGGGGCTGCACCTCAAGATCCGGGAACGCTGCGACCTCCTGCTCCACATTCCCATGCCCGGCGGCGTCGAAAGCCTGAACGTGTCCGCCGCCGCCGCGGTGACGTTGTTCCGCGTGCTGGCGCGACGGGGCAACGGCACTTCCAAAGTTTCCTCTTGAGGGGGTTCCGTTGCCGTGATACCTTTCGAGTTCCCTGTCAGGAAAGCCCTGCCTCGCAGTGACCCTGACACGAAGCCCCGACAGGGGCTCCGTTGGGAAGCATTGACAAGCCCCGGGAGGGGCGCCGGAAAAGCATGCCGAGATGGCCGAGTGGTTAATGGCAGCAGACTGTAAATCTGCCACGCAACGCGTTACGGAGGTTCGAATCCTTCTCTCGGCACCAGTTCCCCGGAGTCCATCCGGAGCACCGGGTCCCGTTCCAGAGTTCCACCGCGGGAATAGCTCAGTTGGTAGAGCGTCAGCCTTCCAAGCTGAATGTCGCGGGTTCGAACCCCGTTTCCCGCTCCACCCTCCCCGCCCGCCGTTTCCACCGGCCGGACGGTCCAGTCACCCGCCAGGCGGCGGGAAGGCACCAAGCCCACATAGCTCAGTGGTAGAGCACTTCCTTGGTAAGGAAGAGGTCACCGGTTCAAGCCCGGTTGTGGGCTCCACCCTTTTGCACAGTTCCCCTTCATCTTCTCTCCCACCTTTCAGGAGGCATCCGTGGCCAAAGAGAAATTCGATCGCTCGAAGACCCACGTCAACATCGGCACCATTGGCCACGTCGACCATGGCAAAACCACCTTGACCGCCGCCATCACCTACGTGCTGGCCAAGAAGTTCGGCGGCGAGACGAAGTCCTACGACCAGATCGACTCCGCGCCCGAAGAGAAGGCCCGCGGGATCACGATCAACACCGCCCACGTCGAGTACCAGACCGAGAAGCGGCACTACGCCCACGTGGACTGCCCCGGTCACGCCGACTACATCAAGAACATGATCACCGGCGCGGCCCAGATGGACGGCGCCATCCTCGTGGTGGCCGCCACCGACGGTCCCATGCCCCAGACCCGCGAGCACATCCTGCTGGCCCGTCAGGTCGGTGTGCCCTACATCGTCGTCTTCATGAACAAGGTGGACATCGCCGATCCCGAACTGACCGAGCTGGTCGAGATGGAGATCCGCGACCTGCTGTCCTCCTACCAGTTCCCCGGCGACGAGATCCCCATCATCAAGGGTTCCGCCCGTCTGGCCCTCGACCACGCCGACGACCCGAGCCACCCGGACTGCGCCTGCATCCATGAGCTCATGGCCGCCGTCGACGCCTACATCCCCGATCCGGTCCGCGCCATCGACAAGCCCTTCATCATGCCCGTCGAGGACGTGTTCACCATCACCGGCCGCGGCACCGTGGTGACCGGCCGCATCGAAGCGGGCGTCGTCAAGGTCGGCGAGGAGATCGAGATCGTCGGCCTCAAGGACACCGTCAAGAAGGTCGTCACCGGCGTCGAGATGTTCCGCAAGTCCCTGGACCAGGGCCAGGCTGGCGACAACGCCGGCATCCTGCTCCGCGGCGTGGAGCGCAAGGACGTGGAGCGCGGCCAGGTGCTCGCCAAGCCCGGCAGCATCACCCCGCACACCAAGTTCAACGCCCAGGTCTACGTGCTGACCAAGGAGGAGGGCGGCCGCCACACCCCCTTCTTCAACAAGTACCGCCCCCAGTTCTACTTCCGCACCACCGACGTGACCGGCTCCATCGAGCTCGAGGCCGGCCGCGAAATGGTGATGCCCGGCGATAACGTCACCCTGACGGTGGAGCTGATCCAGCCCATCGCCATGGTCAAGGGCCTGAAGTTCGCCATCCGCGAGGGTGGTCGTACGGTGGGTGCCGGCAACGTGGGCGAGATCCTGGCTTAACAACCAGTCCGCCCTCCGACTCAGGAGGTCCAGATGCGCGACATCGTTCACTTGCAGTGCCAAGAGTGCAAACGCAAGAACTACAGCACCACCAAGAACAAGAAGACCACCACGGGCAAGCTTGAATTCAACAAGTTCTGCCGCTTCTGTGGCGGTTACAAGATCCACCGCGAGTCGAAGTAAGGCTCCGGTGCCGAGGGCGCCCGTCCGGCTATACCAACAGCCGGGCGGTTCCCACAGGGGAGTAGCTCAGTTGGTAGAGCAGCGGACTCCAAATCCGCAGGTCGCGGGTTCGAAGCCTGTCTCCCCTGCCACTTTCCGGCCCCGGCGCTTCCGCTCGGGGCCAGGTTTTTCTGATCCACATCCTTTCCACGGGGTCCATCGTGATCGGTGCCATCAAGCAGCAGGCTAAAGATCTAGCGGCCGAGCTCAATCGGGTGGATTGGCCCAGCAAGGAGAAGGTGATGACCTCCGCCTGGACGGTGGCGATCATCTCCGTATTCGTGGGGGCCTACCTCTGGTCCGCCGATTGGATCCTCTCGAAGGGCTTCGCGTTCTTCTTCCTGAAGACCCGCTGAAGCGGAGGCAGACATGACCGATCTCGTCAGCACCCCCCAGGAAGCCTCCCCGGATGCCTTGACGCAGCCCCAGGGCCGCGAGCTGAAGTGGTTCATCATCCACACCTACTCCGGCTACGAAGCCAAGGTGATGGAGCACCTCCGCCAGCGCATCAAGATGGAGGAGCGCTCGGAGAACTTCGGGGACATCCAGATCCCCGAGGAGACCTACGAGGAAATGAAGGTCGACGCCAAGTCCGGCAAGAAGGAACGCGTCATCAAGAAGCGCAAGTCGTTCCCTGGCTATCTGCTGGTCCAGATCCAGGTGGAGCGCAAGCCCGACGGCTCCGTGGAGATGGCCGATGCCGACTGGCACCTGGTGCGGAACACGCCCAAGGTCACGAGCTTCGTGGGGGCCAACAAGAAGCGGCCCACGCCCCTGACGGACGAGGAAGTCCGCCAGATCATGCACCACACCGAAGAGACCCAGGAGAAGCCCAAGCCCAAATACCACTTCGAGAAGGGCGAAAAGGTCCGCATCATCGATGGACCCTTTGCGAACTTCGAGGGGGATGTGGATGAGATCCACGAGGAGCGCTCCACCATCAAGGTGATGGTGACCGTCTTCGGACGCTCCACCCCCGTCGAACTGGACTTCATCCAGGTCGAAAAGAGGTAAGGATTTCATATCTCCTAAGGACTTTTCGGAGTCCTTTTGCTAGACTTTTCAGTCCCGGTCCCTTCGGATCGGGACCTTTTTAACCCGGTCGGCGGTCCCAAAGGGGCCCGTGACCCACAAGGCGGACGTCGCCGGCATGCGCCGGAATCCTCCGCGGGAGCATTCACTTGGCAAAGAAGATCACTGGCTACATCAAGCTGCAGCTGCCCGCGGGCGAGGCCACCCCGGCCCCTCCCGTCGGTCCCGCCCTGGGCCAGCACGGCGTCAACATCATGGAGTTCGTGAAGCAGTTCAACGCGAAGTCCGTGGGCGCCGTCGAGAAGGGCACGACCCTGCCTGTCGTCATCACAGTCTACGGCGATCGCAGCTTCAGCTTCATCCTGAAGACCCCGCCCGCCGCCGTGCTGATCAAGAAGAAGCTCGGCCTGGACAAGGGCAGCCCCACGCCCAACAAGCAGAAGGTGGGCAAGATCACCAAGGCCCAGCTCGCCGAGATCGCCAAGGTGAAGATGCCCGACCTCACCGCCGGCAGCCTCGAGGCCGCCGTCCGTTCCATCGCCGGTTCCGCCCGCTCCATGGGTGTCGACGTCGTCGATTAGCCTTTGATTTCCCGCGCGGGCCTCGGCCCGTGCGAGCCGCATTTTGATTTTTTGTTGGAAAGCCGCGTCGTGCGGCGATCCCGGCCACCGCGACCGTCATCGCGGGAGATTGTTCGAATGGAGCCAACATGGCAAAACCTGGAAAGAAGTACCGGGCTGCCGCGGCCAAGATCGAAGATCGCCCCTACGAGCTCAAGGAAGGCCTCACCGTTGTGAAGGACGCGGCATTTGCCAAGTTCGACGAGACGGTTGAAGTCCACATGCGGCTCGGTGTGGATCCCCGGCACGCGGACCAGATGGTCCGCGGCACCATCGTCCTGCCGCACGGAACGGGCAAGACCATGCGTGTGGCGGTGATCGCCGGTGGCGAAAAGATCAAGGAAGCGGAAGCGGCGGGCGCCGAGATCGTGGGCGGGGATGATCTGGTGGAGAAGATCGCCGGGGGATTCCTCGACTTCGATGCCCTGGTCGCGACCCCCGACATGATGAAGGGCGTCGGCCGGCTGGGTAAGGTGCTCGGTCCCCGAGGCCTCATGCCCAACCCCAAGACCGGAACCGTGACCTTCGACGTGGTCAAGGCCATCAAGGAGATCAAGGCCGGCAAGGTGGAGTACCGGGTCGACAAGACCGGCATCATCCACGCGCCCGTCGGCAAGCTCTCCTTCGGTGTCGAGAAGCTCGAAGAGAACGCCAAGGCGCTCATCGATGCCGTCCACAAGGCCAAGCCCGCCACGGCGAAGGGCAAGTACGTGAAGACGATGTACATCGCCTCCACCATGGGCCCCTCGGTCACCCTCAACACCGCTGTTGAGAAGTAGGAGGCTGACCATGGAAAAGAACCAGAAGATCGCCGAAGTCGCCGTGCTCAAGGAGACCTTCGCGTCCGCCACCTCGGCGGTCGTGATCGAATTCAAGGGCCTCGTGGTCGAGAAGGACACTGCCTTCCGCAAGAGCGTTCGCGAGAGCAGGGCCCAGTACCGCGTCAGCAAGAACACCCTGCTCCGTCTGGCCGTGAAGGACACCTCCTTCGAGGCCCTGGGCGATTCCTTCAAGGGCTCCAGCGCCATCGCCACCACCAGCGCCGATGTCATCGCCCTGGCCAAGGCCGTCAACGGTTTCCTGAAGGACAATCCCGCCGCGACCTTCAAGGCCGGCGTCATGGATGGCAAACTGTTCGATGCCAAGCAGCTCCAGGTCCTCGCAGACCTGCCCAGCCGCGAAGTGCTCATCGCCAAGCTGCTCTACCTCATGCAGTACCCCATTTCCGGTCTGGCGGTCGCCCTCGATGGCATCCGCAAGCAGAAGGCCGGCGAGTAGCACCTCAACCCCGAATCCAAAACCCCATTTCGAATTTTAGGAGGCCATCATGGCTCTCACTGCCGATCAGCTCATCGCTGAAATCGAAACCATGACCGTGCTCGACCTGGCCAACCTGGTCAAGGCCCTCGAGGACCGCTTCGGCGTTTCCGCCGCCGCCGCCGCTGCTCCCGCCGCCGGTGGCGCCGCTCCCGCCGCCGCCGTCGAGGAGCAGACGGAATTCAACGTCATGCTGATGGAAGCTGGCGCCAACAAGCTGAACGTCATCAAGGCCGTTCGCGAGATCGTTGCTGGACTCGGTCTCAAGGAAGCCAAGGACCTGGTCGACGGCGCTCCCAAGGCCGTCAAGGAAGGCGTGGCCAAGGACGAGGCCGCCAAGATCAAGGAAAAGCTCGAGGCCGCCGGCGCCAAGGTCGAGATCAAGTAGCTTCTATAACAGCAATAACGCAAAGCGTGGGGTGCGTCTCGCACCTTACGCTTTGCGGTTTTGTCTGGATGTGGTACGATTATTCCTTCCGTCCGGATTCCCGTACGGACTCCGCCTCCATAAAGGCCCCTGGTTGCCAAACGCCCGCCGTCGCAGCGCCATTCTCGTTCCTGGGCCGTTCCTTCCGCCGCCGCGTGGAAGGGTGGCCATCGGTTCGTACCAGGACCTGCCGCACCAACGCATGTGAATCCGTCCCGGGGCCGCGGTCCTGGGACAAAGCCGTCTTTGCTCAAGGCCCGCAGCCATGAATTGCCACGCCGCGTGCCGACCATAGAAGGTTCCGCCTACTTCACCTGGAGCGAACCATGAGTGTTCAGCAGAACATCTACCGCCAGCGCCACAACTTCTCGAAGATCCGTTCCCTGGTTCCCATCCCGAACCTGATCGACATCCAGAAGCGGAGCTACGACGAATTCCTCCAGATGAACCTGCTGCACAGCGAGCGGGAACCGCGCGGCCTCAAGGCCGTGTTCGAGTCCATGTTCCCCGTGCACAACGGCAAGAACGCCGATGGCAGCGACGCCAGCCTCGAGGTGGAGTTCCTCGACTACACCGTGGGCCACTGGGCCTGCAAGTGCGAGAAATACCTGGGCCTGGACCATCTCCGCACCCAGTGCAAGCACTGCGGCCACAGCATCGTGTCGGACCACCCGAAGGATCCCACGGTGGACTGCCCCAAGTGTGGCACCCGCAACAAGAACGCGGCGACCATCTGCGACGTGTGCCAGGAACCCGTGGCCATGAAGCAGAAGATGGGCATGGACGAGTGCGTCGAGCGCGGCTCGACCATGGCCGCCCCCCTGAAGATTCGCGTGCGCCTCAACCAGTTCGACAAGGACGACAAGGGCAACCGCCGCTTCAAGCAGAGCCAGGACTCGGAAGTCTATTTCGGCGACCTGCCGATCATGACCGACCGCGGCACCTTCATCATCAACGGCACCGAGCGCGTGATCGTGAGCCAGCTGCACCGCAGTCCCGGCGTCTTCTTCAGCATCGCCCCGGACAAGAGCCTCTACAGCGCCCAGATCATCCCCTACCGCGGCTCCTGGATCGAGTTCGAGCTGGACGCCAAGGGCCTGCTCTACGCCCGCATCGACCGCAAGCGCAAGTTCCTCGGCGCCACCTTCCTGCGGGCCCTGGGCCTCTTCAGCGAAAGCCTGAACGCCAACGAGCCCATGCTCCGCCACTTCTACACCCCCGCCACCTTCTTCCTGAAGAAGGGCAAGCTGAGCGTCGCCGTGGGCGAGCACCTCCAGGGCAAGAAGACCGAAGAGGACGTGAAGCACCCCAAGACCAAGGAAGTGGTGCTGGCCAAGGACAAGAAGATCACCCGCCGCATCCTCGAGCACATGGAGAAGGCCGGGATCAAGGATGTGCCCGTCTCCCGCGAGATGCTGGACGGAGCCGTCCTCCTGCAGGACATCGTGAACATGAGCACCGGTGAAGTGCTCATGGAAGCCAACGAGCCCTTCCTCCAGACCCACCTCGAGATGTTCCTGGCCAACGACATCCACGCCTTCGACGTGTGCTTCCCCGAGGCGGACGTGACCGGCAAGGTCCTCTCCGAGACCCTGGCCAAGGACCACACCGAGGACAGCGAGGAGGCCGCCAAAGAGCTCTTCAAGAAGATCCGGCCCGGCGAGCCCGCCACGCTGGAGTCCAGCAAGAAGCTGCTCTTCGGCATGTTCTTCGACCCCCAGAAGTACGACCTCAGCAAGGTGGGCCGCCACAAGATCAACGCCAAGCTGGGCCTCGCCACGGACCTGGACTACCGCACCCTGGGCACCGACGACTTCATCCAGACCATCCACTACCTGCTGCGCCTGAAGAAGTACGACACCACCCGCCAGGACATCGGCGAGATCGCCCCCGTCCGGGCCGATGACATCGACCACCTGGGCAACCGCCGCGTGCGATCCGTGGGTGAACTCCTCGAGAACGGCTTCCGGGTGGGCCTCGTGCGCGTCCAGCGGGCCATCAAGGAGAAGTTCAGCATCGCGCAGGATCCCAACAATCCCGTGCAGGCCCACGACCTCATCAACAGCAAGCCGGTCATCGCGGCCATGAAGGAGTTCTTCGGCAGCAGCCAGCTCTCCCAGTTCATGGACCAGACCAACCCCCTGTCCGAGATCACCCACAAGCGTCGCCTGTCGGCCCTCGGACCGGGCGGCCTGAGTCGCGACCGCGCGGGCTTCGAGGTGCGCGACGTGCACACCTCCCACTACGGCCGCATCTGCCCCATCGAGACGCCGGAAGGCCCGAACATCGGCCTCATCAGCTCGCTGTCGTGCTACGCCCGCATCAACGAGTTCGGCTTCATCGAGAGCCCCTACCTCAAGGTGGAGAACGGCAAGATCGTCCACTTCGCCAAGGTCACCAGCGTGGGCGATTCCAAGCTGGGCTACATGGAAGTGGTGCGCCTCGCCGACCTCGAGGAGGAGAACAAGAAGCTCGTGAAAGCGGGCAAGCGTCCCGCCAAGTACGAGATGCACGCCTTCTACCTCTCCGCGTGGGAGGAGGACGCCCACATCATCGCCCAGGCCAACGTCCGCGTGGACAAGGACGGCGCCATCCAGGACGAGGACGTCACGGTGCGGGTCGCCGGTGAGACCAAGATCGTCTCCCGCGACAAGGTCACCCTCATGGACGTGAGCCCGAAGCAGGTGGTCTCCGTGGCCGCCAGCCTCATCCCCTTCCTCGAGAACGACGACGCCAACCGGGCCCTCATGGGCGCCAACATGCAGCGCCAGGCCGTGCCCCTCATCCGCACCGAGGCCCCCATCGTGGGCACCGGCATGGAGTACGTGGCCGCCAAGGACTCCGGCGCCTGCGTGGTCTGCCGCCGCTCCGGCATCGTCGAGACCGTGGACGCCAACCGCATCGTGGTCCGCGTCGAGGATGACCCCGAGACCGAGGGCATCGAGTCCGGCGTGGACATCTACACCCTGGTCAAGTTCGCCCGCAGCAACCAGAACACCTGCCTCAACCAGACCCCGCTGGTGAAGAAGGGTGAGTACGTCACCGAGGGCCAGATCCTGGCCGATGGTCCCTGCACCGACCACGGCGAACTGGCCCTGGGCCGCAACCTGGTCGTGGCCTACATGCCCTGGCGCGGCTACAACTTCGAGGACGCGATCCTGATCTCCGAGCGCGTCGTGAAGGAGGACCTCTACACCACCATCCACATCGAGGAGTTCGAGGTCCACGCCCGCGACACCAAGCTGGGCCCCGAAGAGATCACCCGCGACATCCCCCAGGTCCGGGAGGAAGCCCTCAAGAACCTCGATGACAGCGGCATCATCCGCACCGGCGCCACCGTCAAGCACGGCGACATCCTGGTGGGCAAGGTCACACCCAAGGGCGAGACCATCCTCTCCCCCGAGGAGAAGCTGCTTCGCGCCATCTTCGGCGAGAAGGCCAGCGACGTGAAGGACGCCAGCCTCACGGTGCCCCCGGGCATCGAAGGCACCGTGGTGGACATCAAGGTCTTCACCCGCAAGGGCCAGGAGAAGGACCTCCGCACCCAGCAGATCGAGCGCGACCAGATGGCCAAGTGGGAGAAGGATCTCTCCGACGAGGAGCGGATCATCCGCGCCGAGGCCAAGAAGAAGGTCGTGGCCCTGCTCAAGGGCAAGGAGCTGGACGAGGTCCTCGCCGACGACAAGGGCAAGGAGCTGCTGCCCAAGGGCAAGAAACTCACCCAGAACATGCTGGAGGCCGTGCCCTACCACCGCTTCCGCCAGGTCTCCGTGGCCGCCGCCAAGAACCGCATCAACGCCGAAGTGCTCGACATCCTCGACAAGACCGAAAGCCAGCTGAAGGTGCTCCGCGACATCCTGAACGAGCGCATGGAGCGCCTGCTCAAGGGCGACGAGCTCATGCCCGGCGTCCTCAAGACCGTGAAGTGCTACGTGGCCGTGAAGCGCAAGCTGCAGGTCGGCGACAAGATGGCCGGCCGCCACGGCAACAAGGGTGTGGTCAGCCGCATCCTCCCCGTGGAGGACATGCCCTACCTGCCCGACGGCCGCCCCGTCGACATCGTGCTGAATCCCCTCGGCGTGCCTTCCCGTATGAACATCGGGCAGGTGCTCGAGTGCCACCTCGGCTGGGCCGGCAAGACCCTGGGCATCCATTTCTCCACGCCGGTATTTGACGGCGCCCGGGAAGCCGACATCAAGGGCTACCTGACCCAGGCCTGGGAAAAGAACCACAAGTTGGGCCCCGACGTCACGGGCAAGACCAAGCTCTATGACGGCATGACCGGCGAGGCCTTCGAACAGCCCGTCAACGTGGGCTGCGTCTACATGCTCAAGCTGCACCACCTCGTCGACAACAAAATCCACGCCCGGAGCATCGGGCCCTACAGCCTCATCACCCAGCAGCCCCTCGGCGGCAAGGCCCAGTTCGGCGGCCAGCGCTTCGGCGAGATGGAAGTGTGGGCCCTCGAGGCCTACGGCGCCGCCCACGTGCTGCAGGAGCTCCTCACCTACAAGTCCGACGACATGCACGGCCGCACCCAGATCTACCAGGCCATCATCAAGGGCGAGACCATCAAGGATCCCGGCCTCCCCGAGAGCTTCAACGTCGTCAAGAAGGAACTCAACGCGCTCTGCATCGATGTCGAGATGCTCACCCGCGAAGAACTGGATCCGGCCCTGGCGGAGGAAGAACCCGCGGCCTTCTCCATCGAAGGCTGATCTCCCACCGCTTCCGCTCCCGACGAATCAGACGAGGTCTCCATGTATCCAGAGCAGCAGAACATCAACGCCTACGAGTGCATCCGGGTGTCCCTGGCCAGCCCGGACAAGATGCGTTCCTGGTCCAAGGGCGAGGTCACCAAGCCCGAGACCATCAACTACCGCAGCCTGAAGCCCGAGCGCGACGGCCTCTTCTGCGCCCGCATCTTCGGGCCCGTGAACGACTGGGAATGCCTGTGCGGCAAGTACAAGCGCCAGAAGTTCAAGGGCGTCACCTGCGACAAGTGCGGCGTGGAAGTCACCAAGAAGTCCGTGCGCCGCGAGCGCATGGGCCACATCCAGCTGGCTTCACCCGTCAGCCACGTGTGGTTCTTCAAGGGCGTTCCCAGCCGCATCGGCTACCTGCTGGACATCCCACTGAAGGACCTGGAGCGCGTGCTCTACTTCGAGGCCTACACGGTCACGGAGAGCGGCGGCACCCCCCTGAAGGAAGGCGAGATCCTCAACGAGGACAAGTACCGCGAGTACCGCACCCAGTACGGCGAGGGCTTCAAGGCCCAGATGGGCGCCGAGGCCATCAAGGAACTGCTCAAGCAGGTGGACATCGAAGCACTCACCATCGAGCTTCGCGACGTGATGAAGAAAGAGACTTCCAGCCAGAAGCGCAGCAAGGTCGCCAAGCGCCTCAAGGTGGCGGAGTCCTTCCACCGCTCCGGCAACAAGCCCGAGTGGATGATCCTGGACGTGGTGCCTGTGCTGCCCCCCGAGCTGCGCCCCCTGGTGCCCCTCGACGGCGGCCGCTTCGCCACCTCCGACCTCAATGACCTCTACCGCCGCGTCATCAACCGCAACAACCGCCTCAAGAAGCTCCTCGAGCTGAAGGCCCCCGACGTCATCGTGCGCAACGAGAAGCGCATGCTGCAGGAGGCCGTGGACGCCCTCTTCGAGAACGGCAAGCGCGGCCGGCTCCTCCGGGGCGTCAGCAACCGTCCCCTCAAGTCCCTCAGCGACGCCCTCAAGGGCAAGCAGGGCCGGTTCCGCCAGAACCTGCTGGGCAAGCGCGTGGACTACTCGGGCCGCTCCGTCATCGTGGTGGGCCCCGACCTCAAGCTGCACCAGTGCGGCCTGCCCAAGAAGATGGCCCTCGAGCTCTTCAAGCCCTTTATCTTCAACCGGCTCGAGCACAAGGGCTACGCCGCCACCATCCGCCAGGCCAAGGAGATGGTCGAGGAAGGCCGTCCCGAGGTCTGGGACGTGCTGGAAGAGGTCATCAAGGACCATCCGGTCCTGCTGAACCGCGCCCCGACCCTCCACCGCCTGGGCATCCAGGCCTTCCAGCCCGTGCTGGTGGAAGGCAAGGCCATCCGCCTCCATCCCCTCGTCTGCACCGCCTTCAACGCGGACTTCGACGGCGACCAGATGGCCGTGCACGTGCCCCTCAGCCCCATGGCGCAAATCGAGGCCAAGGTGCTGATGATGTCCACGCAAAACATCCTCAACCCCGCCAACGGCCGCCCCAACGTGGTGCCCAGCCAGGACATCGTCCTCGGCGGCTACTACCTGACCAAGAAGCGCGTCGGCCGCAAGGGCGAGGGCATGGTCTTTGCCAACGTCAATGACGTCGTCGCCGCCCACGAGGCCGGCGTGGTGGACACCCACGCCATCATCCAGATCCGCCACACCGGCGAATGGGTGGACACCGAGGCCTGGCACGCCAAGGACCCCAAGAAGAACTCCGAGCAGGAGGTCTTCGAGGCTCCCGCGGAAACCGTCAACGGCCAGCTCAAGACCACCACCGTGGGCCGGGTGCTCTTCAACCGCAGCCTGCCCGCGGAAGTGCCCTTCATTAACGGCCTCCTCAAGAAGGAGGGCCTGCTCTCCCTCGTGAACCGCGCCTACAAGCTGAACGGCCCCGAGGTGACCATCCGCATGCTGGACGCCATGAAGGACTCCGGCTTCCAGTGGGCCATGCGCGCCGGCGTGTCCGTGGGCATCGACGACCTGGTGGTGCCCGCGTCCAAGGCCAAGCTGCTGAAGACCGCCTCGGACGAAGTCCGGGCCATCGAAAAGGAATCCTACGAGGGCCGGCTCGACGCCTCCACCCGCTACAACCGCATCCTCGAGGTGTGGGGCAAGACCAGCGACCAGGTCGCCACGGACATGATGAAGGAGCTGGAGAAGCGCAACGAGACCGGCGAATTCCTCAACTCCATCTACATCCTGGCCGACTCCGGCGCCCGCGGCTCCAAGACCCAGATCCGCCAGGTCGCCGGCATGCGCGGCCTCATGGCCCGCCCCAGCGGCGACATCATCGAGACCCCGATCACGGCCAACTTCAAGGAAGGCCTCTCCGTCCTCGACTACTTCATCTCCACCCACGGCGCCCGCAAGGGCCTGGCGGACACCGCGCTCAAGACGGCGGATTCCGGCTACCTCACCCGCAAGCTGGTGGATGTGGCCCAGGATGTCATCGTCAACGAGGACGACTGCGAGACCATCAGCGGCATCGAGGTCGAGTCCATCGTCAACAGCGACGGCACCATCCGCTCCCGCCTCCGCGACCGCATCATGGGCCGTGTCTGCCTCGATGACATCGTGGATCCCTACGACGCCACCAAGGCCATCGCGCCCGCCGGCACCCTCATTTCCGAGGACCTGGCGTTCAAGATCGAGACCAGCGGCATCGCCAAGGTCAAGATCCGCTCCACCCTCACCTGCGAGGCCCGCCGCGGCATCTGCGCCAAGTGCTACGGCCTGAACCTCAGCACCGGCCGCCTGGTGGACCTGGGCGAGGCCGTGGGCGTCATCGCCGCCCAGTCCATCGGCGAGCCCGGCACCCAGCTCACCATGCGGACCTTCCACGTGGGCGGCGCCGCGAGCCGCACCTCCGAGAAGAGCACCCACGAGGCCCAGATCGCGGGCATCGTGAAGTACGAAGGCCTGGAGAACACCAAGGATCAGCGCAAGACGGTGGTCAACCGCAAGGGCGAGACCGTGGCCCTCACCCGCAACGGCTACCTCCTCGTCACCGACGAGGACGGCAATGAGCGCGAGCGCTACAAGATCACCTCCGGCGCCATCCTCAAGGTCAAGGACAAGGAGCAGGTCGAGCCCCGCACGGTGCTCGCCGAGTGGGATCCCTACAACGACGTGCTGCTCACCGAGGCGGGCGGCATCGCCGACTTCAAGGAATTCGAAGTCAACGTCTCCTACCAGGAAGAGAAGGACCCGATCTCCGGCAACTTCCGCAAGAAGGTCATCGATCCCACCGACGACAAGATCCACCCCCACATCAACATCAAGGGGGAGAACCACAAGGTGCTCAAGCGCTACAACATCCCCACCGGCGCCTACATCGAAGTGGAAGAAGGCCAGGAACTGCTGCCCGGCGACGTCATCGCCAAGACCAGCCGCCAGCAGGCCAAGACCAGCGACATCACGGGCGGCCTGCCGCGCGTGACCGAGCTCTTCGAGGGCCGCAAGCCCAAGGAGCCCGCCATCATCAGCGAAGTCACCGGCATCGCCCGCTACGGCAACCGCGTCCGCGGCAACCAGAAGGTCGTGGTGGAGGCGGAGACGGGCGAGAAGGGCGAGTACCTGATCCCCCGCGGCAAGCACATCCAGGTCCAGGACGGCGATGAGATCCGCGCTGGCGAGAAGCTCACCGAAGGCGCCGTCAGCCCCCACGACCTGCTCAAGGTCCAGGGCGACCGGGCCCTCCAGGCCTTCCTCGTCAACGAGGTCCAGGAGGTCTACCGGGCCCAGGGCGTGGTCATCAACGACAAGCACATCGAGGTGATCATCCGCCAGATGATGCGCTGGGTCCTCATCACCGACGTGGGCGATACCCCGCTCATCGTCGAGGAGAAGGTCGACAAGCACCGCTTCAAGGAGATCAACGAGCAGGCTCTCAAGGACGGCGGCCAGCCCGCCACCTGCGAACCCCTGCTGCTGGGCATCACCAAGGCCGCGCTGACCTCCGAGAGCTTCATCTCGGCCGCCAGCTTCCAGGAGACCACCCGCGTCCTCACCGAGGCTGCCCTGGAAGGTCGCGTGGACTACCTGCGCGGGCTCAAGGAGAACGTGATCCTGGGCCGCCTGATCCCCGCCGGCACCGGCATGGCCCACTACCGGAACCTGGAGATCGAGGAGGGCGAGTACCCCGAGCCCAGCCTCAACGAGTTCACCGGCGGCGACGACTTCGACGACGAATACGCCCGCATGGCCCAGCACGTCGAAGAACTGCAAGGCATGACCGAGATCGACGGCGAAGACCT
>JARLGO010000277.1 GCA_031292655.1 Geothrix sp. | reverse complement strand
TCGGGAATCCACGGGCCCAGCCGATAGCCGTTCACCACCCGGGCCGGGACCCCGCGGGCCCGCAGCATCAGGGCCATGGCCGAGGCGAAGTACTCGCAGTGACCCGCCCGCGTGCGCTCCAGGAAATCCTCCAGGGGATTGGGGGCCCGGCCCGAGGGATTGTCGAGGGTGTAGCCGAATCCCCGCAGGGATGTTTCCAGGGCCTTCGCGAGCTGGGGGGCGGGGAGAATGCCCGGGACGAAACGGAAGCTGGCCCGGCGCGCCGCTTCGTGCTCCGGTTCCAGGTGGGTCAGGAGCTCCAAGCGGCGGGGCGGGAGGCGGGCCTCGCCGGGTTCTTGCTGCCTTGGATCCCAGGTGAGGGTCACGGGGACCGGCCGGGCCCTCAGGAACCGCCAGCGGCGGCTGGCCCCGGAGCCCGGCACGATCAGGGGATCGGAGGGCTCCATCCGGACCAGCCCCGCCGGCAGGGCGAGGATGCCCTGGGGGCTGGGGTAGTAGAGGAACTCCGCCACGCGGGCCTGGTTGCCCCGGTCCGCCGCCAGGGGGAGGGCGGGGGTGAGCCCTGCGACCTCCCAGCGCTGGCCGTGGACGGCCTCCAGCGTGATCCCCCGCAGGAGTTCGAGCCCCCGGGTCCACTGGGGGCCCAGGGCCGGATCGATGCCGGCGGGCGGCCGGATCCGCATGGCCACCTCGGGGTTGGGCTCGATGGGACCGCCCCCGGAGAGGTCCAGTCGATCCCCCAGCCCGGCCTGCCCGAAGGTCCGCGATGCGCCCAGGAGGAAGCCCGGGCGCAGGCCCAGGCTCAGGCGGGGCAGGAGGATGAAGAACCCCGCGCCGAACACCAGGGCGGCCCCCACCCACAGGGGCACCTGGGCATAGGGGGGCGGGGCCGCCGCCCCCCGCCGGAGGGCGGCGGAAGGTTCCCAGCTCTGCTGGAGCAGGGCCATGGCCGTGGCGCAGGACCAGGCCAGCGCCCAGACCAGGAACGTGATGTCGGTGGTTCCCAGGGCCGTGGTCAGGAAGAGCATGAAACCGATCAGGAGCAGCTGACGCCGGTGCGACGGGTCCCTCGAGAGGGCGAGGCGGGCCCCGGCCAGCACGAACAAGGTATGGATCGCCACGGTGAAGACCCCGTGGCCCCGGGACAGGTCCCCCAGGAAGAAGAGCAGGGCCCCGACCTCGAGCCAGCGATGGTACCGGTCGAGATCCCAGCGCAGCGCCTCCACCCCTGCGGCCACCCCCAGGGGCAGGGCCATGACCACCAGCTCCCCGGGTTCATAGATGCCCGAGGACACCGTGGCGCCCAGCGCGATCCACAGGGGCAGGTGGTCGATCCAGCGGCCCCAACCCCTCAAGGCCACACCCAGCTCCCCAGCACCGCGGCCCGGGAGGCTCCCGTGACTTCAGGGAGGTTGCCCGGGATCCCCAGGGCGCTGGCGGCGCCCAGCAGGGCCCAGCTTACGGCCTCCCGGGACCCGGGCGGGAGGGTCGGGTCCTCCTCCAGGGGCAGAGGCAGCCGGGCCGCCAGTTCCGCGCGCAGGCGGCGATGGCGGGCGCCGCCGCCGCTGACCAGGCCCCGCAGGCCTGGGGGCCAGGGGGCGCAGCGCGCGGCCTCCATCGACACGGCAGCGGCGGTGAAGGCGGCCAAGGTGGCCAGCCGATCCCCCAGGGGAAGGGCCTCGAGGCGGGGGGCTTCACCGCTCAGCCAGGCTTCGCCGAAGACCTCCCGCCCCGTGGATTTCGGTGGTGGCAGCTGGAAATAGGGGTGGCGGAGCCAGCGCTCCAGGAGGGCCTCCGCCACCGCGCCCTCGGCGGAAGCGCCCTCGGGATCGAAGGGGAGGCCCAGCCACCGCTGCGCCGCGAGGTCCAGCAGGGACATGCCGGGCCCCGTGTCCCAGGCCCGGGTCCTGTGCCCGTCCCAGAGGGTCAGGTTGGCGATGCCGCCCAGGTTCAGGGCCAGCCAGGGTCCGGCTCCGTGCAGCCAGCGTTCGGGCAGGGGGACGAGGGGGGCCCCCTGTCCGCCCAGGGCGAGATCTCGGCGGCGGAGATCCCAGACCACCGGGCAGCCCAGGATCTCCGCCAGCACATAGGGATCCGCCAGCTGGAGGCTCGCACCCCTGGATGGGTGGTGCTGGACGGTCTGCCCGTGCAGGGAAGCCAGGTCCGGCCGGAGGGCCAGGCCCTCGCAGAGGGTTCGGGCGGCCTGGGCGTGGTGGTCCCCCAGGCCGCGCTGGAGGATGCACAGCTCCTCGGGCGGGAGGCGATTCGAGGCGGCGGCCAGCACCGGGTCCCGGAGCTCGGCCGGGTAGGCCGCCGCATGGTGTCCCAGGAGGCGACGGAAGGGCCTTCCCGCCTGGAAGCCCGCTGGATCCACCTCGATGGCCACGACATCCACGCCATCCGCACTGGTGCCCGACATCAGGCCCAGCACGCGCCAGGGCCGGTCATCCGGGATCAGGAGGCGGGGCTGCATGCTGCTGATGATGCCAGCAAGTACCGACGGCTGCCTCTTCCGGGTACCCTTGGGTCGTCCCGGGAGTCCCCATGACGACACTCATCGTCCTTCTCATCATCGGCGCGGTGGTCTATTTCGCGCTCCGCGGCAAGCGGGATCAGCCCGAGCAGCTGGGCTCCGCCCATCGGGGCCTCCCCACGGGCTCGCTGGAGCCGCATGTATTTCCCTGTCCCTACCCCAAATGCCCCGCCTGTGGCGCCTCGGGCGACAAGATGAAACAGGATTGGGATGGCCTGCGCTCGGTGAAGTGGACCTGCGGCTACTGCGGGGCCCTGGCGGGGGTCCAGGCCCTCAGGGACGAGGAACTTCCGCCCTCGTCCCGGCGGCAGCTGGGCCTGGATGCGCCCATGCCGGGCTCCGTCCCCATGCAGCAGGGCGGTTACGGCCAGCCCGGGGGCGGCATGGGGGGGCTGCTCACGGGCATGATGCTCGGCAGCATGATGGGCGGCGGATCCCACCACCACGAGCACTCCGAGGACGGCTGGAACGGCGATGCGTCGGACGGCTCCTCCAGCGACTGGGGCGAGTCCAGCTCCGGCTCCAGCGATTGGGGGGATTCCGGCGGCGACTCCGGAGGCGGAGATTCCGGCGGGGACTGGTAGAAGGGGATCCTGCGCGACTCGGGAGGCCGTCCTACAGCACCTTGGGCACCACGAAATAGCCCCGGTCCTGGGCCGGGGCGTTGGCGAGGGCCTGCTCCTGAGTGAAGGTGTCCCGCGGCTCGTCCTCGCGGCGGGGCAGGGGCCGCCCTTGGCCCGCGAGCATGGGCTCGACCTGATCCAGGGGCAGTTCATCGAGGCTGGCGGCGTGGGTCAGCATGCGGGCCATGGCCAGCCGCATGGGCTCGACCTCCTCCTCCCGCAGGCTCAGGTGGGCCAGGGCCGCGCAGCGAAGGACGTCCTCTCGGGTGACTTCCATGTCAGGCTCCCAGTTTCAAGTCGGCATCGGCGTTCTGGATCCAGGGATCGGCGTCCGGCTCCAGCAGGGCTCCGGCGGCGGCGACCATGGCGCCGTTGTCCGTGCAGAGGCGGGGCTCGGGGATGGCCAGCGCCAGGCCCAGGCGGGCGGCCAGGATCGCGGCTTCAGATCGAAGGCGCGAGTTGCAGGCCACGCCGCCGCTGATCACCAGGCTCCGGGCGCGGTGCGCCTCGGCCCATTCCGGAACGGGTTTCAGGAGCCAGGTGGCGATGGCCTCCTGCAGGCTGCGGCAGAGGGCCTGGACCTGGGGGTCCGCCGCGCCCGCCAGGGCCAGATGGGGGTTCCGCTCCACCCTCAGCTTTACCCCGGTCTTCAGGCCGGAGAAGCTCCAGGAGGCCTTGCCGTCCCGGAACTTCGGCGGCGTGAAGGGATCGGCGGCCTGGGGCGCGGCCTGGGCGCAGGCGTCCACCAGGGGGCCCCCGGGATAGCCCAGGTTCAGCAGGCGGGCGGTCTTGTCGAAGGCCTCGCCGGCGGCGTCATCGCGGGTCTTCTGGAGCAGCTGGAGCGAGGTCCAATCCTGCGCGAGGTACAGGTGGGTGTGGCCGCCGGAGACCAGCAGGACCAGGGCGGGGAAGGAGAGATCCGGCGAGGCGAAGCGGGCGGCGTTGAGGTGCCCCAGCAGATGGTGGACGCCCACCCAGGGGAGGCCCTGGCGCCAGGCCACGGCCTTGCTGGCGCTGAAGGTGGCCAGCAGGCTGCCCACCAGGCCCGGCCCCCGGGTGACGGCGATGCGGTCGAGCTGCGCCAGGCCGAGGCCGGCCTGCG
>JARLGO010000042.1 GCA_031292655.1 Geothrix sp. | reverse complement strand
GTGCTGGACACCGTGGACAAGGTCTCGCGCATCACGCAGGTCTACCTGCGCCCCGTCATCCGCGTGACCCGCGGCACCAGCATGGCCAAGGTCGTCGACCTGTTCGAAAAGGCCCACAAGTACTGCTTCGTGGCCAATTCCGTCACCTGCGAAGCCGTGATGGAACCCCGCGTCGTGGAGGTCTAGCCCCCCCATGCGCTGTCCCTTTTGCGGGCACCTCGAGGACAAGGTGGTGGACTCCCGGGAGTCCCGCGAGGGCGATTCTATCCGTCGCCGCCGGGAATGCCTGTCCTGCGCCCGCCGCTTCACCAGCTACGAGCGGGTGGAGGAGGTGCCCCTGGTCATCCTCAAGAAGGACGGGCGGCGCGAGCCCTTCGACCGGCAGAAGCTCATGAAGGGGCTCATGCTGGCCTGCCAGAAGCGGCCCGTGTCCCTGGCGCGCATCGAGGAGATGGTGGGCGACATCCAGTCCCGGCTCATGGAGCGGCCCGATCGCGAGATCCGCAGCCGCGAGCTGGGCGAGCTGATCATGGATGAGCTGAAGGGGCTCGATCAGGTGGCCTATGTGCGCTTCGCCAGCGTCTACCGCGACTTCAAGGACCTCCCGGATTTCGTGAAGGCCCTGGAGGGCCTCATGCACAAGGAGGCCTCCTCCGGGCAGGATCCCCTCGCCAGGACCCAGCCGCCCGCGCCGGAATCTGGATCCGTCAAACCCGTGGCCCA
Source organism: Geothrix sp. (assembly GCA_031292655.1). GTDB lineage: Bacteria > Acidobacteriota > Holophagae > Holophagales > Holophagaceae > Geothrix. The sequence continues at coordinate 2,477 of JARLGO010000042.1, read as the reverse complement.
GGCCCTGTTTCCGGGCGAAACGGAGGCCCCGGCCCCGAGGACGCGCAAGAAGTAGCGCTATCCTGGGAGTCGAGGTTTTTCCGTGGCTGACGACATCCTGCTGCCCCCCCCACCCGATGAAACGCCCAAGCTGCCGGAAGAACTGCCGGTGCTCCCCCTTCGCGACGTGGTGGTCTACCCCTATGTGATCCTGCCCCTCAGCATCAGCCGCGAGAAGTCCATCCGCGCCGTGGACACGGCCCTGGTGGAGAACCGGATGATCCTGCTGCTTTCCCAGAAGCAGACGGAAATGGACAACCCCCGGCCCGAGGACCTCTACCAGGTGGGCACGGCGGCGCTCATCATGCGGGTGCTGAAGCTGCCGGACGGCCGCATCCGCGCCCTGGTGCAGGGGCTCCAGCGGGTCCGCGTGGAGTACTTCACCGAGACGGACAACCTCTTCAAGGCCCGGGTGGAGCCCCTGGCCGAGCCGGAAATGAAGTCGCCGGACCTGGAGCAGGACGCCCTCCTGCGCAGCGTGAAGCAGACCCTGGAAAAGGCCGTGGCCCTGGGCAAGACGCTGCCCCAGGAGGTGCTGGTCATCGCGAGCAACCTGGATAATCCGGGCCGCCTGGCGGACCTGGTGGCGTCCAACCTGGACCTCAAGCTCCAGCAGACCCAGGAAGTGCTGGAGATCGCCCACCCCGGCCTGCGCCTCAAGCGCGTGAACGAGCTGCTCCAGCGGGAAATCCAGCTGCTGGAGGTCCAGCAGAAGATCACCATGGAAGCCCGCGGCGAGATGGACAAGAGCCAGCGCGAGTACTACCTCCGCCAGCAGCTCAAGGCCATCCAGCAGGAGCTGGGCGAGGGCTCGGAGCTGACCGAGGAAATCACGGCCTTCCGGGACAAGCTGGCCAAGATGAAGGTGCCCGAGGAACCGCTGGTCGAGATCGAGCGCAACCTCAAAAAGCTCGAGCGCATGCACCCGGATTCCAGCGAAACCGCCGTGACCCGGACCTACCTGGAATGGATGACCGAGTTGCCCTGGGGCGTCCAGACCGAGGACAACCTGGACCTCAAGCAGGCCCAAGAAGTGCTGGACGAGGACCACTTCGGGCTGGCCAAGATCAAGGACCGCCTGCTGGAATTCCTGGCGGTGCGCAAGCTGAAACCCGATCTGCGCGGCACCATCCTCTGCTTCGTGGGTCCGCCGGGGGTGGGCAAGACGAGCCTCGGCAAGTCCATCGCCCGGGCCCTGGGCCGCAAGTACGCCCGCATTTCGCTGGGGGGCGTCCACGATGAAAGCGAGATCCGCGGCCACCGCCGCACCTACGTGGGCGCCATGCCCGGCCGCATCGTGCAGGCCCTGCACCAGATCAAGAGCATGAACCCCGTGATCATGCTCGACGAGGTGGACAAGATCGGGCGCGACATGCGGGGCGACCCCAGCGCCGCCCTGCTCGAGGTGTTGGATCCCGAGCAGAACCACACCTTTCGCGACCACTACCTGAACGTGCCCCTGGACCTCTCCCAGGTGCTCTTCCTGGCCAACGCCAACGAGCTGGAGCCCATCCATCCGGCCTTCCGGGACCGCATGGAGGTCATCTACCTCAGCAGCTACACGCTGGAGGAGAAGATCGGCATCGCCGAGCAGCACCTGATCCCCAAGCAGCTGGAGAAACATGGCGTCACGCGCCAGCAAGTCGCGATTCCCAAGAAGGCCCTGAAAGCCATCATCACGGGCTACACGCGGGAGGCGGGCCTGCGCCAGCTGGAGCGCGAGATCGGCGCCGTCTGCCGCAAGGTGGCCCGCCGGGTCGCGGAAAACCGCCTGAAGAAGAAGTTCACCCTGGATGACGCCAGCATCCACGAGCTGCTGGGCCCCGTGAAGTTCCTCCAGGACGAGCGCCTGAAGGCCCCCCGGGTGGGCGTGGTCACGGGCCTGGCCTGGACCGCGGTGGGAGGCGACGTGCTCTTCGTCGAGGCCCTCAGGATGCCAGGCAAGGGCCTGCTCACCCTCACGGGGCAGCTGGGCGACGTCATGAAGGAAAGCGCCCAGGCCGCCCTCAGCTACATCCGGAGCCGGGGCGAGGCCTTCCAGATCGACCCCGAGGTGTTCCAGAAGCAGGATATCCACGTCCACTTCCCCGAGGGCGCCATCCCCAAGGACGGCCCCAGCGCGGGCCTCGCCATCGCCACCGTGCTCCTGTCGGTGCTGAAGGGCGTCCCCGTGAGGAACACGCTGGCCATGACCGGCGAGATCGATCTGCGGGGCGAGGCCCTGGCCATCGGCGGCCTCAAGGAGAAGTCCCTGGCCGCCCTGCGGGTGGGCATCAAGGACATCCTCATCCCCCACGCCAACCAGAAGGACCTTGAAGAGATCGACCCCGAACTGCGCAAGCAGCTGCGCTTCCACCCGGTGAAGCACGTGGAGGAGGTCTTCGAGCATGCGCTGGTGGGCTGGAAGCGGCCCGAGGCCCCAAGGCCAGCCCCCAGGG
>JARLGO010000276.1 GCA_031292655.1 Geothrix sp. | reverse complement strand
GTTGCAGGCGAAGAGGCCGTAGCTCTCCCGGTGGTTGATCACCTGGTAGTGGGCGTAGACCTTGGCGCAGGCGTAGGGGCTGCGGGGCTCGAAGCGGGTGCCCTCGTGCTGCCGGGGCTTGGCGCTGCCGAACATCTCGGAGCTGCCGGCCTGGTAGAAACGGATGGTCTTGCCGCTGTGCTTCATGTAGCTGCGGATGGCCTCCAGCAGTCGGATGACACCCACGCCCACCACGTCCACGGTGTACTCGGGCTGGTCGAAGCTCACCCGCACGTGGCTTTGAGCCCCCAGGTTGTAGACCTCGTCGGGCTGGACATCATCGAGCACATTGCGCAGGGCGCCCGCGTCGGAGAGATCCCCGTAGTGGAGGAAGAAATTCGGATTCGGCGCCTCGCCCACGTGCAGGTGGTCGATGCGGTCCGTGTTGAAGAGGCTGGCCCGGCGCACGATGCCATGCACCTGGTAGCCCTTGGCCAGCAGCAGCTCCGCCAGGTAGCTGCCGTCCTGGCCGGTGATGCCGGTGATGAGCGCGGTACGGGTCATGGGAACCTCTCAGGAATGAAGGGCCTGCAGCATGGTGCGCAGGCTGTCGGCCAGGGTGTGCTGGGCGGTCCACCCGGAGGCTTCCGCGAGTCGCGCGGGATCGCCCACCAGGTAGGGGATGTCGTCGGTGGAATTGGGGTGGCCCTGGAACACGATCTCCCGGCGCAGGCCCTGCAGGTCGAGCACGGCCTGGACCACCGCCTCGATGCTGGTGGCGCGGCCGGTACAGACGTTGAAAGTGGTCTGGCTCGGCGCCTCGAGGTCCAGGATGGCCAGGTAGGCCGAGACCACGTCGCGGATGTCGATGAAATCGCGCACGCTGTTCCAGCCCGCCATCTGGACTGGCGACCCGTCGCCCGGTGAGGCCGAGGACAGGCGGCGAAGCAGGGAGGGCACCATGAGCTCAGGCCGGAGCCCCGGCCCCAGGTGGTTGAAGGGGCGGGCCACCCGGATGTCGAGCCGGCCCTGGTAGTGGGGAGCCAGCTGTTCCGTGAGGTGCTTGGAGAGGCCGTAGCGCCCCTGGGGGACGATGGGGTCGGTCTCCTTCCGGCGCCGGTCGGAGGGGGCGTAGACATGGCAGCTGCTCACCAGGAGGACCTTGCTGTCCCGCAGGTGCTCCAGCAGCTTGAGCGTGATCTCCAGGTTGAAGAGCACGGGCGCGGGGGTGGCGAAGAGGCTCGGTATGGAGGCGCCCGCCAGGTGGATGACCCCATCCCAGTGGCGGGGCAGGTCCATCAGCGAGGCGGAATCCTGGAGGTCCATGACCAGGGGCTCGACGCCCTCGGGAAGATCCAGGCCCGTGGCCCGGTCCAGGGCCACCACGCGGTCCCCCCGCCGGAGCAGCGCCTCGGCCAGGTGGCAGCCCACGAAGCCTGAGGCACCCGTGAGGAGGATGGATCGCCGGCTCAAGAGAGGCAGCCTTCCCCCGGGCCCGGGTGGCACCGGCAGACGGGTCGCTTCGCGGCTGGGAAGCCAAGCAGGGGCATCGTGGCTCCAAATGGACTTTTCAGTATGTCAGATCTGCCGTGGGCGCCCATGGACCGGGGGCACGCGAACGGGGCCGCCAGCCTGTTAAAGTCGACGTTTCCTGAGGTGTCCATGCGCATGGCCTTGTTCCATCCAGCCTTCGAATCGGTGGGCGGAGCCGAGATCCTGGCCGCGACGCAGGCCGCTTTCTATCGGGACGAGGGGATGGCCCCGGACCTGGTGACCCTGGGCTACGACCCCGAACGCTGGGCCGCGAGGTTGGCCGGGATCCCGGTGCGGGTGGTGGAGAAACGGCACTGGACGGACCTCTTCCTGGGGCTGGACCGGGTGGGGAAGCTGCGGGTGCGGGGGAAACGTGCCGCCCAGGTGCTGAAGGACTACGACCTGGTGGTGGCCCACAACTTTCCCGCCAGCACCCTGCTGGGAGCGGCTGCCGTCCCGGGGCGCAAGATCTGGCAGTGCAATGAGCCGCCCCGGAGCATCCACATGCGGGAGGCGAACCCCGCGCTGACGGCCCGGCTCCAGGCCTCGGGGGGCCACTGTGGGGAAGAAGCCACCCGGCAGTTCCAGAAGAACCTGGCCATTCATGACAAGAAGCTGGGTCGGGACACCAGCGCCCGGGCCCGGAAGGAGTTCGACCTGGAATCCATCCGGAACATCGATCAGATCTATGCCATCAGCGAATTCTCCCGGGACAATGCCCGGCGCATCTACGGCCGCTGCGAGGACCGGGTGATCTATCCCATCGTGCGCTTTCCGGAGGGGGGCTTCGCCCGGCGGGGGCTGGACCGGACCGTGCGGCGGATCCTGATCCACTCCAGGCTCGAAGTCATGAAGAACATCGACACCGTCCTCCGGGGCTTCAGCGGATTCGCGAAGAAGAGCCCCGTGCCCTGCGAGCTTCATGTGGTCGGGGAGGGGCCGCTGAAGGGGCTGCTGAGGGGCCTCGCCCAGGAGCTCTGCCCCGGGAACAGCGTGTTCTTCCACGGGTACCTGTCCGACCAGGATCTCCGGAGGGTCTACGAGATCTGCGACGTGTTCGCCCTGCTGACCCTCGACGAGCCCTTCGGCATGGTCTATCCCGAGGCGGCCGCCAAGGGGCTTCTGCTGGTGGGACCCGACCATGGGGGTCCCCTGGAGATCCTGGACGGGGGAAGGCTGGGTTGGGCCATCGACGCCTTCTCGCCGGAGGCCCTGGGCCAGGCCCTCGAGGAGATCTGGTCCCTGGATGACGCCGAGGTGGATCGCCGACGGGAAGCCGCCGACCGGGCCTGCCGGAGCCGGTTCAGCCTTTCCGCCGTCGGCCCCCAGCTGATGGAGCTGGTCCGGAACGGCTAACATTTCGGGGAAATTGAAGTACCGTGGTCTCAGGTCCATGCCTTGTCCTGAGTCCGATCCAGTCCCCATCCACCCTGATTCCCACTCTTTGGCCGAGGCCGGGAGCAAGAGGTAGCCTTGTCATCCCCCCCCCCTTCCCACCGGACCCGTCCAGGCCAGCCTTTGCGTCGAGGTCGGCCCTTCGCCCTGGCCGCGCTCTTCTTGGGCTGCGGCCCCCTGATGGGGCAGGCGCCCGAGGGCTGGAATGCGCGGCAGATCCTGGGTGCGGATGTGCCGAAGGACGTGACCAGTTGGCTGGGGGGGGGCGTGTGGGCCGCCAACCAGAGCGGCCCGCCGGCCACCCTGATCGACTCGCTCGGGATGGGCAACAGCCTCACGGGGACCGGCGTTTCCGTCGAAGGGGGCATCAACCGGGAAGCCTGGTCCTTCGCCCTCCAGGCCCTGGCCTTCCGGGATAAACAGGGCGCGGACCGGTTGACCATCTTCCAGGGCCACCTCGCCTGGCAGAGCCCGGGGGGCTGGAAGCTGGGCTTGGAGGATGAGCCCCTGGTCTGGGGCTACGGCCTCACGGGGGGGTACCTGCTGGGGGAGGCGGACCGCCCCTTCCCGAGGTTCCGCGTGGAGTCCCCCCACACTCAGCTCGGCCTCTTTGGCGTTTCGCTCGGGACCTGGGGGTTCCAGTGGTTCACGGGGAAGCTGGAAAACGACCGCCGGGTTCCCGACAACTCCCAGCAACCCTCCCTGAGCGCCCATATGATCCAGGCCAATGGCGAACCCCAGGCGCCCCTGTTCAGCGGCTACCGCGTCGACGGTTCCTTCCACGACGGGAAGATAGAGTGCTACGCCAACTGGACCGTGCTTTGGGGCGGGACCCGAAATGGGGTCCCCATGACCTCCGGCTACAGCCTGAAGGAATACCTCACGGCCATGACCGGGCTGAAGGATCCCCTCGCGGAAACCTCGGTCAATTTCTCCGATCCGAACCATCCCGCCGCGAGTTACGCGAACGGGGCCCTCAGCTCCACCAATTTCGACATGGGCGTGCGGTTCCAGCTCGAGCCCCTCGCCAACCTCTTTTCCGCGGAGCGCAGCTGGGGCTACGTCAGCCGGGGCACCAAGGGGGCGACCCTGGAATGGGGGGTGCTGGTCCACAAGCCCCTCTACTGGATCGGCCAGGATGTGAGCCGGGACTTGCGGTACGTCCTGCAGACCAACTACCGGGGGGCCTGGTACGACCAGCAAAACAAGGTGGTGCCGAACCTCATCGCCCCCGATGACACCTTCGGCCTGCTGTTCCAGTGGCCCGGGCTGCGCCTGGGTGTCGAGCGCAGGAGCACCGCCAACTCTCCGGCCATCAGCTACCGCTCCTTCGTGAACAGCGTCTACGCCACGGGCTTCTACCGGGACGGGGATCCCCTCGGGGAGGCCCTGGGGGGGGAGGCGGACTTCACGACCCTGCGCCTCGAGTGCGATTTCACCTCCAGGCTCACCAGCACCTTTTGGTTCATCCGGGGCTACCGGCCCTTCCGGGACGATCCGGCCCTGTGGGCCGCCGACCACCCCGGGGCCCTCTCCACCACGGATCGCTTCACGGACCTCCAGGGGGACCTGGCCTGGAACCTGGACGGGGCCCGCATCATCCGCGCTGGGGCCGCCTGGGAAGGCCGTTCGGCGGCGGATTACATCCTGGGCAACCGGGGGAACGGGTTCCGCTGGTTCCTCGAACTCACCGCAAGATGGTGATTCGTCACCGGGCCTGACCCCGCGCCGCTTCGCTCCCGCAAAGATCCGCCGATGACCGGAGCGGCACTCTGATTCACAATGGCGGGATGCTCTTCGATTCCCCCTCCTCCTTCGGCCGCACCTTCCGCATCGTCACCTTCGGCGAAAGCCACGGGGCCGCGGTGGGCGTGGTGCTCGACGGCGTGAAGCCCGGCCTGCCCTTCGACCTGGAGGCCATCCAGCGGGAGATGGACCGCCGGCGCCCGGGCCAGTCGGACCTGGTCACGCCCCGCAGCGAGGCGGATCGCGTGCAGGTGCTGAGCGGCGTCTTCGAGGGGCGGACCACGGGCCACCCCATCGCCATGGTGGTGTTCAACGAGAACCAGAAGAGCGGCGACTACCAGGCCATCTCGCAGCTCTTCCGTCCCGGCCACGCGGACCTCACCTACGACCGCAAGTACGGCATCCGCGACCCCCGCGGCGGGGGGCGGAGCAGCGGGCGGGAGACCCTGGCCCGGGTGGCCGCGGGCGCCTGGGCCAAGCAGCAGCTGGCGGCCCTGGGCGTGACCGTGCGCGGCTTCAACCGGGAGATCGCCGGGATCGAGGGGAAGACGGTGGACTGGGCCTTCGTGGAGAAAAATCCCCTCCGGGGAGCGGATCCGGGGACCTTCGAAGCCCAGAAGGCCGCCGTGGAGGCGGCCCGCGCCGATGGGGACAGCGTCGGCGGCGTCTGCGAAGTCTGGATCGAGGGCCTGCCGGTGGGTCTCGGCGACCCCGCCTTCGGCAAGCTGGACGGCCTGCTGGCGCTGGCCTGCATGTCCATCGGCGCGGTGAAGGGGGTGGAGCTGGGCGCGGGGTTCGCCAGCGCCCGGCGCCGCGGCAGCGAGAACAACGATCCGCTGGGGCCGGAGGGCCCCCTGAAGAACGACGCCGGCGGCACCCTCGGCGGCATCAGCACCGGGGCGACCGTGGTGGTGCGGCTGGCCGTGAAGCCCACCAGCTCCATCGCCAGGACCCAGAAGACCATCGATCGCGAGGGCCACGCGGCGGACATCTCCACCCATGGGCGACACGATCCCTGCATCGCGCCCCGGATCGTGCCCGTGGCCGAGGCCATGTGCGCCCTGGTGATCTACGACGCCTGGCTCACCCAGCAGGATTTGAAGGAGGGGGACCCCCGGTTGAGCGAATGGGACTGGGCGTCCATCGAGGCGCTGCTACCCCAAGGGCAGGAGCCCCTGTGATGACGGCCACTTTCAACCGGAACATGACGAAGCGATGACTTGGCCTAGCCGCGAACTGCCGATCATAAGATCCAATATGGAACCCGTCCTCATCAGTTTCCACGCGCCCATCCACGAGCTGGATCTGGTGGCGCAGCATGTGGTCCGGGACGGTCTCCCGGCCCACCTGAGGGACTGGCAGCGGCGGTCGGGGGCCCGCGAGCTCGTCTACCTCGCGACCTGCCAGCGGGTGCTCTGGATGGTGTGGGAGGGCGAGGTCGAGGCCATCCATCCCGGCCCCGGCGCGCGCCGCTATGAGGGCGAAGAGGCCTGGGCGCATCTGCTGGCCATGTCCGCCGGACTGGAATCCGCCAACCTCGGGGACCGGGAGATCCCGGGCCAGTTGAAGGACGCCCTGGTCCAGGCCCGGCAGGTGGGCGTGGCCGGGGACGAGGCCCAGACGGCCATCGAGGACGTGATCCGCGAAGGCCAGCGGCTGCGGGCCCGGCTGGGACTCGCCGACGGGAATGTCAGCGTGGCCACGGTCACCCTCAAGCACCTGACCGAAGGGCTGCCCCAGGGGGCTTCCGTGGCGCTGGTGGGGGTGGGCCCCATGACCCAGTACCTGGCGGAACGGCTGCCCGAGCGCGGCTTCAAGGTGGCCGTGGCCAACCGCACCCGCAGCCGGGCCCACGAACTGGCCGATCCGCTGGAACTTCCCGTGGTCGACCTGCCCGGGCTGCAGCGCGACCCGCAGGGCTTCGACGCCATCGTGACGGCCACGGCCGCCCCGGAGCCCCTTTTCACGCTGGATGCCTGGCAGTCGCTCAGGCGGCCCATCCTGCGCATCCTCGACCTGGCCCTGCCGCCGGACTCCGAAGCGGGGCTCGAGCAGCTGCCCTGGGTCCACCGCATCGACCTCAACGCCTTCCTGGCCCAGACCACCACCGCCCGGGCCCAGCGGGCCGAGGCGGCCCTCAAGGCCGAACCCTACCTCATCGGCGCCGCGGGGCGGCTGCGCCACCGCGCCCTGGCCCGGGCCCGCAAGCGGCACCTGGTGTCCGCCCAGGAGCGCCTGGACGCGGCCTGGGGGGCCCTGGAGGCGGAAGCGAGGACCCTGGAGGATTCCATGGCCGGACTCGGCGACGCCCAGCGGGACGCCCTGAAGGAGATCCTGTCCCGCGGCCGCACCCTGGCCTTCCGGGCCCTGGTGCAGACCCAACCCAAGTCCACCCCTGATGGAGAGGCGGTCCAATCATGATGAAGCATGTCACGGTCGCGACCCGTGGATCCGCCCTGGCCGTGGGCCAGGCCGAACCCATGGTCCGGTTCCTCGAATCCCAGGGCTACGAGGTGTCCTGGCGCAAGTTCTCCACCTCCGGCGACCAGTGGCTGCAGGGGCCCCTCGACAAGCAGGTGGGCGGGGGCTTCTTCACCAAGGAGCTGGAGGACGCCATGGCCGCCGGGGCCGCGGACCTGCTCATCCACAGCTTGAAGGACGTGTCCCTGGAGCGGCCCGCGGGCATCCTCCCCGCCTGCATCCCCCTGCGCGAGGATCCCTCCGACTGGCTGGTGATGCGGCCGGATGCGCCCGAGGCGATGGTCATCGGCACCAGCGCCGTGCGCCGCGAGCGCGTGCTCAGCCAGATCTTCCCGAAGGCCCGCTTCACGTGGATCCGCGGCAACGTGCAGACCCGCCTCCAGCGGGTGCGCGACGGCCTGCTGCGGGACGAGCCCCTGCACGCGACCATGCTGGCGGCGGCCGGGCTGAAGCGGCTGGGCCTCGACCTCGGCGGGCTGAAGGTCCGGCCCCTCTCGCCCTCCGAGCTGCCCTCGGCCCCGGGGCAGGGGGCGCTGCTCGCGGAGGCCCGCGCCGACCGCCCCGATCTTGTCGAGGTGCTGTCCGGGATGCACGATCCCATGACCGCCCGCTGCGTCACCCTGGAGCGCCAGGTGCTGGCGGGCATCGGCGGCGGATGCCAGCAGCCCCTGGGCGCCCTGGCCACGCCCCAGGCGGATGGGAGCCTGCTGCTGCAGGCGGCCTATGCGCCGGAGGGCGAGCTCCGCCGGGCCGAGGCCCGCGGCACGGACGACCGGGCCCTCCTGGCAGAGATCTTGAAGGGCATCGGCCTGTCATGACCCCCTCGCCCCGCCTCCCCCGCCTGGCCCTGGCACGGCCCGCCCAGCATCCGCTGGCGGACACGGTGCGCAAGGCCGGCTGGCTGCCGGTCCCCTATGCCTTCACCTCCCTGCGGAGGACCGGCGCCGCCCCGCCCATGCCGCTGGATCGGGCCGACGCCCTCCTGGTGCTGAGCCCCTCGGGCGCCCAGGCGGCGGCGGGCCTCCTGCCTGCCGGGATGACCTGCCTGGCCCAGGGCGCGGGCACCGCGGACGCCCTGGGGCGGGAGGACCTGGATGTCCACCTCCCCGCCGAGGCCCGGGCCGAGGCCCTCTGGGAACTGCTCCAGGGGCGCTTTCCCCGGGGGGGGGAGTTCGTCCTCGTCCGCGGCGAGCGCAGTCGGGAATACCTCGAAGTGGCCACGAAGGGTTCTGTCTGGCGCCTCCATGCCTGGGTCACCCATTGCGAGGCGGCCCGGGAGCCCTTTCCCCCGCTGCCCGAGGTCGAGGCGGTCCTGGCCCTGAGCCCGACCCAGGCCGAAATCCTCGCGCCCCTCTCGGGCCACCTGCAGCGGTTTGCCTGGGGCGAGGCCGCGGCCGAGGCCTTCGCCCGGGCGGGCGCTCCGGCCCATGCCCACTGTGAACCGAAACCCAGCCTGCTCTGGGCCATGCTGGCCCAGCACCTGGCCGCTCAGGAAGACCCCAAGGAGGAGTCCCCATGCTGAACCGCTCCCGCCGCCTCCGCACCAGCGCCGCCATGCGCAACCTGGTGGCCGAGACCGACCTCCGGCCCCGCCACCTCATCCAGCCCCACTTCGTGCAGCCCCAGGCCGGCAGCACCGAGATCGCCAGCATGCCGGGCATCGTCAATGCCAGCGTGGAAGAAACGGTGCGCCAGGTGGAGAAGGATCTCAAGAAGGGCCTCGCCAGCGTGCTGCTCTTCGGCGTGCCGGAAGACGCGTCCAAGACGGCGGACGCCCGCTATGTCTGCGACCCCAACGGGGTCGTGCCCGTGGCCGTGAGGGCCCTGAAGAAGGCCTTCGGCTCGGATCTCATCGTCATGACCGACGTGTGCCTCTGCGGCGCCACCAGCCACGGCCACTGCGGCGTCGTGGACGAGGAGGGCGTGGTCCAGAACGACCAGAGCCTGCCGATCCTGGCCGAAATGGCCCTGCGTCACGCCGAGGCCGGGGCCGACGTGGCCTCCCCCAGCGACATGATGGACGGCCGGGTGGCCGCCATTCGCGCCCTGCTCGACCAGAACGGCTTCACCCAGACCAGCATCCTCAGCTATGCCATCAAGCATTCCGGCGCCTACTATGGTCCCTTCCGCGAGGCCGCCCACAGCAGCCCCAAGTTCGGTGACCGGAAGACCTACCAGATGGATCCCCGCAATGCCCGCGAGGGCCTGCGGGACGCCCTGCTCGACATCGAGGAGGGCGCCGACATGCTCATGGTCAAGCCCGCCCTGCCGAACCTCGACCTCATCTGGCGCCTGCGCGAGGCGACCCTGGCGCCCCTCTGCGCCTACCACGTGTCCAGCGAGTTCAGCAGCGTGAAGGCCGCCGACCGCCTGGGCTGGGTGAACGGCGACCAGCTGATGTTCGAGCACCTCCTCGCCATCCGCCGCGCCGGCGCCGACCTGATCGTCACCTACGCCGGCCGCGAGGC
>JARLGO010000275.1 GCA_031292655.1 Geothrix sp. | reverse complement strand
GTGCCCTTCTCCCGCCGGGCCGTGGCGTGGCGGCTGTCCCTCGTGGGCGGTGTCGAATTCCAGCGCGCCGGCGGCACCTGGCCCGCGGCCCTCGGCCAGCTGCGCGCGCTCCGGGCCCTGCTGCAGGAACGCCTCCGCACGCCCATCCACCTGGGGGCCTGCGGGGAGGTCCAGGTGGCCGCCCAGCTGGGCCGGCAGGCCCTTCGCGAAGGCCATCCCTGGCGGGCCAGCCTCCCGCTGCCGCCGGCCCCGGGCGCCTTCACCCCCGGGCTCGCCGCAGACCCGCGGGACGCGGTCCCCCTGGAGGCCCGCGCCCTGCAGCCCCCGGCCTGGCCGGAGACCCTGGACCATCCGCCGGCGGCCCTGCTTCGCGTTCCCGCCATTCCGCCGGAGGCCGGGACGCAGGCCCTCCTGGGCCAGATCCAGCCCACTCCGGCCCTGCGGTGGCTGCCCCCCGACCTCCCGCTTCCGGGGCCCTTCGATCCGGACCGCCCCTGGGCGCCCGCCTCGGCCTTCCCCTTCCCCGCCGACCCCGGGAACGGCGTCCAGCGGGGCCTCTTCGAAGAGCTCGGCTGATAGGCTGGGGAACGGAGCAGCCATGTCCGCCGAGCACGTCGAACAGAAGTCCAGGATCCGCCTCGCCCTGCTGTCCATCGTCGCGGGAGCCACCCTCCTGGGGCTCAAGTACCTGTCCTATGTCCTCTCCGGATCCGTGGCGCTGAAATCCGACGCCATCGAGAGCATCGTGAATGTGGTGGCGGCCATATTCGCCCTGGGGGCGGTGGTCTTCGCGGGCCAGCCCGCGGACAAGGAGCACCCCTACGGCCACGGCAAGATCGAGCACTTCAGCGCCGCCTTCGAGGGCGGGCTCATCTCCCTGGCCGCCGTGTTCATCCTGTTCGAGGCCGCCCAAGGCTTCATCCATGGCGTCGAGCTCAAGAACCTGGGCCTGGGCCTGGCGGTGAACCTCTTCGCCGGCGCCCTCAACGGGCTGCTGGGCTGGTACATGCTCCGGGAGGGCCGCAGGACCCGGTCCAAGGCCCTGGAGGCGGACGGCCACCACATCCTCTCGGATTTCTGGACCACGGTGGGCATCGCCGCAGGCCTGGTCGCAGTGAAGCTCACGGGCTTCAAGTGGCTCGATCCCCTCATGGCGATGGTCGTGGGCCTGCTCCTGGCCCACACGGGCTTCCGGCTGGTGAAGGAATCCTCCCAGGCCCTCCTGGACATGGAGGATCCGGCCATGCTGACCAGGGTGCTGGAGGCCATGAACCGGGTCCGCACCGGGGACATCATCGCCCTCCATGAGATGCGCACCTTCCGCTCGGGGCGCTTCACCCATGTGGACATCCACATCGTGGTGCCCGAGTTCTACCCGGTGCGGCAGGCCCACGATCTCTGCGAGGAGTTCGGGAAACGGGCCCTGGCGGAGGGAGCCATCGAGGGCGAGGTCCATACCCACGTGGACCCCTGCGGGCGGATGTACTGCGACCGCTGCCCTCTCGAGGCCTGCGCCATCCGCCAGGCCCCCAAGACCGCCGACGGCGCCTTCATCCTCGAAGAGGCCACCGCCGAGGGGCCGGCCTGAGAACCTGAGCAGGAATCATCGACCAGGCGCTTCGGGCGTGCCTGCGGGAAGCGTGAATCCCGCGTCGGGCCACCAGCCCTGGATCATCCAACCGTTCAGAGGGGAGAATCGTACCGTTCAGGGAAATCCGAAGGTGAACCTGCCAGGGCGGGCTATTTTCATGAAGGTACGAAGTAGGCCCCGCGACCTCTTTTCAGCGCCCGGAATGCCCAGGCACCCGCGCTGGTTCGCCATAGATTTTCGATCATGGGTGGCATGTATGCGAATCGTCCTCAAATGGTTGCTCCCCACCAGCCTGGGGGCCTTGGTCTTGTGCGTGGCTTGTGGCGGCAGCAGCACGGGATTGGTCGATAATGCACCGCACTTTACTGCGCAGCCGGCCAGCCAGACCGTCTATTCGGGAGCCACCGCCGCCTTCACTGTTGCCGCCAACGGGTACCCCGCTCCCACCTTCACCTGGGAGCGCAGCAATGACGCTGGAGCGACCTGGACACCCATTGCTGGCGCCACCTCCTCCAGCTACGGTTTTACGGTCCAGTCCACGGACACTGACGCGGTGTTCCGCGCCGTTGCGACCAATTCCGTCGCCAGCACCAACAGCCTTCCCGCGACCCTGACCAAGGTGCCTGCTGTCTATGCTGCGGGC
>JARLGO010000274.1 GCA_031292655.1 Geothrix sp. | reverse complement strand
GGTCCGGCTTCGCCGTCCCCGGTCTCGTTCCTCGATCCCACTCGGAGGTTGGCCGTTCTCCATAGCTGGCGCCGACCCACCAGAACGTGGACTCGAACGCACCCGGCTTCGCCGTGTGCCGGTCTTGCTCCGGCGCGACATCTAGTCGCGCCTCCACAATCCCACTCGGAGGTTCGAATCTCGTTTCATTCCGACCAAGAAAAGGGGGCCGTCGGCCCCCTTTTCTTGGTCGGGGCGAGAGGATTCGAACCTCCGACCCTCTGCTCCCAAAGCAGATGCGCTACCAGGCTGCGCCACGCCCCGATGGAGTCAGTGTACCGCTACTTGGCGCCGATGGCGACGCTGCGCAGGTTCAGGCCGGCGCGCTGGAGGTCGAAGATCTTGGAGGCGAGCCCCACGAGGAGCTGGGTCTCCATTTCCTCCCGCCCGCGCTTGGTGGCGCCGGCGGGCGGAATGGCGGCGATGTCAGCGGCGGTGTGGGACGCCGACCAGGACAGGTCCATGGCGAACGAGACCTTCTTGTCCTGACTGGCCAGCTCGCCGGCGATGTTCGACATCCGGCCGTCTCCACCGTATCCGACCCGCAGCCAGCCCGGACCTTGAAATCCGCGGCTGCTGTTGCTGATGTTCACCGAAAGCAGGCGACCGTTGGCGCCATAGGAGAAATCCATGTGGGTGTGCACACCCTGCTCCTCGTTGTGGAAGTCGAACCGCAGGGGCTGTTTGGTGGCCTTGTCCACGGCCACCTCGAGCTTGCCGCGCTTCCAGAATCCAAGGCTCTGGGCCAGGCCCTGCTCGCGCTTCTTGGCGTCCCAGCCCCGGGTCGGGGCGCTGAAGACGAGGTGCTGGACCACGTGCCCTTCGACGCCATCTTCCCCCGCCAGGCTGGCCTTGAACGTGGGGGCATCGATGTAGACGGCCTTGATGTCGTTCAGGGTCTGGCGGAACCAGGACATGTAGGTGGTCGGCGCGTCGGAGGGCGGCAGATCCACCCGGGTGGTGTAGGCGTTCTGCTCTTTGCTGTAGAGGAAGCCCCGGTTGCCCCGGCGGGTGTAGAGCAGCGTTCCGAAGTCGCCGGCCAGATCGGTCTTGAAGTCGCCATTGGCGAAATAGGTGCCCTTGATCCGGAGGTTGGCCTTCCCGCCCTGGCTGTTGCCCTTCACCATTCCCTGGCTGAGGCTGTCCACCTTCTGGTTTACGGCGGCGGCGCTGAGGGCGATGTCCAGCGTGCCCTGCATATCGACCGAGGTCACGCCCTGGTAGGCCTGCCCGAACCACCCGGCGTCCACGGCTTCGAGGACCTGCTTCAGCGTCTGCCGCGCGGTCTCAGATTCGGGGGCTGTCTTGGTATTGCTCTTTTTGGTCGCTGGATGGTCGGACTTGGCTGGCACCTGGGCGGGCAACAAAGCCGCCGTGAGCAGGAGGGGCAGGATGGGCAATCGCATGGGAGATCCTCGGAGCGCTAGGGCCTATCGATGAGGGTGTTTGGGGGCAGACTTTGGTTCCGGGCGCTCCTTGGCGAAGCAGGTCCGGCAGAGGGCTTTGGAGGGATCGTCCGGCACGAAGGGCAGGTATTCCTGGGCGCCGCAGCTGGCACAGGTGATGTGCGTCAGTATCCGGGCTACGTCCTTCCCGCCTTTCCGCTTATAGACGAAGGAGCGTCGGTAGCAGTCCGGGCAGAGGTAGAACTTCTCCCCGGATTCGACCCGGAAGTGCATCCCGCACTCGGCGCAGATCTTCTCGCGGGGCGCCTTGGGATCCGGGGGGGCCACCGGGGCCCGCTTGATGAGCAGGACTGGGGCGGGCTTGTCGGCCCGATCCGGTGCCCCACCCCCAGGAAGAGGAGTGTTCGACGATTTGGGCCCTTTGTTCATGCGGTGGTTTCCAGTGCGGCCGGGGCCGAAAGACCAGAGTACCCCATCCAGCCACGACCCGCGAGTTGGGAGACCCGAACCCCCCCCTTTGTCTGGCATCCTGGGCGCATGCCCCTTCCTGCCGACCTCATGGAACCCCTGCGCCGCGGCGAGCACCGGGCCCTCGGGCGGGCCATCTCCTGGATGGAAAATGGCCACCCCGGGGCCCGGGAGCTCATGGCCCGGGTCTGGCCCTACCTGGGTCGGGCCGTGGTGATCGGGATCACGGGTTCCCCCGGCGCGGGCAAGAGCACCCTCACGGACCAGCTGGCCCGGGCCCTGCGCGCCGAGGGCCGGCGGGTGGGCATCCTGGCCGTGGACCCCACCTCGCCCTTCAGCGGCGGGGCCATCCTGGGGGACCGCATCCGCATGCAGCGCATCGCGACGGATCCCGGCATCTTCATCCGGAGCATGGCCACCCGCGGGGCGCTCGGGGGTCTCGCCCGGGCCACCCAGGACGCCATCGACCTGCTGGATGCCGCGGGCTTCGACACCGTGATCGTGGAGACCGTGGGGGTGGGCCAGGACGAAGTGGACGTGGTGAGCTGCGTCCAGACCTGTTGCGTCGTGCTGGTGCCCGGCATGGGCGACGAGATCCAGGCCATCAAGGCCGGGATCATGGAGGTGGCCGATCTGTTCATCATCAACAAGGCCGACCGGGAGGGGGCCGATCAGGTCGAGCGGGAACTGGAGGCCATGAAATCCCTCGCCGCGGTGCGGGACTGGGATCCCCCCGTCCTGCGCACCATCGCCCAGGTGGGCGACGGGGTGCCCGCGCTCCTGGCCCAGGTGCGCGAGCATGGCCAGTGGCTGCGGGCCCACGGGGGCCTGGCCCGGAAAGCCCGGGAGCGGGCCCGGCTGCGCTTCGAGTCGCTGCTGGCCGAAGCCGCGGTCCGGCGGGCCAAGGCCCAGGCGGGGCCCGACCGGGTGGAGGCTGCCATCCAGGGCATCGCGGACCGGGCCCTAGATCCCTACAGCGCCGTCGGGGCCATCCTCGATGGATTTGAGTCCCGGGAGAAAAACCCGATAGGGCCCCATGGGAGCCCGCAACCTCGACAAGGACAGCAGTGAGGCCATTCGCATGGTCTTCCAGCGGCTCTGCGAGGACGAGGGGGTCCTCCAGCTGACCTTCGGCGCCCTCCATGGCGAGTTCAAGGTGCTGGCCGAGGCGCCGGACCGGATCATCTTGGGCATCTCGGACGTGGAGCGGGGCCAGTGGCGTCTGAAGCCCGGGGCCCGGCTTTCCCTGAAGCTGCTGGACCGGGGCCTCCCCTTCGAAGCCGTGGTGGACTTCCAGGGCCACGGCAGGGTCCACGGCGTCGAGGCCGGCCACGTCACCATGCCCAGGCTGTTGCGGGCCCTCGAGACCCATCGCCTGGCGGAGTTCGTCCCCGACCGCCCCCTGGCCTGCCCCTTCGCCGATCAGCACAATGATGTGAAGGACGGCCTGGCGACGGCCTTCGGCGAGGACGGCCTGGAACTGGCTCCGCCCGAAGGCACGCGGGTCCTGGGCGACATGCTGAGGCTCAACGCCGCCTCCACGGTGGACCTCCGGGCCGCCCTGGGCGAAAGCCTGGTGCTTCCGGTTCGAGTCGCCTATTTCGGTGAGAAGGTCTGGGGCCTCCACCTTTCGGATTCGGCGGATCGACTGGCCGTGGGCTGGTACCGCCAATGGCTCCTGGAGGCCCGCCACCAGCAGGCCCAGCGGGACCGGTCCCGGTTCAACCCCGGCGGGCTCGAGTCCGCCCGGCTACCCGGACGACAGGACCTGGCCAAGCCCGCCGGGGCCCTGCCGAAGGTGCTGGTGGACCGCGATCCCCTCCTCCTCGTCCTGGCCGAAGGGGAGGCCTTTCCGGCGCGGCTGGCCGAGGCCCTCGGACGGAAGTTCGGACTGGCCGCCTTGGATCCGGGACCCGGCCCCCTGACGCCCGCCCTCAGGGACCTGGGCGTGGATGCCTCCGGATGGGGCCGCATCCGCCTGATCCTGATCCACCACCGGCTGCGGTCCGGATCGGCCATGGAGCGCTGCCGCCGCCTCATCCAGGAGGAGGCCTGCCCCCTGCCCATCCTCATCGCCGGCACCGAGGAAGAATCCGATCTGAAACGCAACCGGGCCGTGGCCGCCGGCGCCGTGGACCACCTGGTCATCGAGCCTTTCCATGTCCTGCGCGTCCTCCGGACCCTGGATGAAACCCTCAAACTCTTCGGTTGAAGTTCAGACAACCCTGGTGCACGGCCGATGAGAAGGGCGAGGCGCCGGTGCCTGAGGGAGTCCCCATGTCGCTGTCCCATCGCCTGAGTGTGCGCGGCAAGCTCCTGCTGATGCTCATGCCACCCATGGCGGGATATGCCTTCTTCAACCTCCACGACGCCTGGATGGACTACCAGGCCCTCGGTTCAAAGGGCCTGGTCGAGAAGGGCCTCGACATGAGCCAGCCCCTCTGGCGCTCGTTTGTCTTCGACCTCGGAACCTCCTTCGTGGTCTGGATGATCACGTTCACCCTCGTGTACCGGATCAGCCTCTGGATCACGCGCCCCCTCAAGGCCCTGGCCGATGGCCTGGGCCAAAGCGACCTCACCCTCCAGCTGGAGGTCGAAAGCAAAGACGAGATCGGCCAGGCCGCGACCGCCTTCAATGCCTACAACGCCCGCCTCCGGGAGGTCTTCAAGAACCTGAGCGGTTCCTCCAATTCCGTGGCCAGCGGGGCCACCCAGCTCTCGGCGTCCAGTGAACAGATGGCGGCGACCAGCTCAAGCCTCGCCGAGAACTCCGAGGCCCAGCGGGCCGCCTTTGAACGCGTGGCCGCCGCCGTCACCGAGCTGTCCGCCTCCATCGAGCAGGTTTCCAGCAACATCCGGCGATCCCAGCAGGAGTCCGAAGCCGCCGTGGAAGCCGTGAACCAGGGCACCCATGCGGGCCGGGAAAGCACCCAGGCCATGGAGGACATCCGCGCCGCCACCAGCCGGATGGTCGCCGCCGTCCGGCTGATCCAGGACATCGCCCGCCAGACCAACCTGCTGTCCCTGAACGCCGCCATCGAGGCCGCCAAGGCCGGCGCCATGGGCAAGGGCTTTGCCGTGGTCGCGGAGGAAGTGCGCAAACTGGCTGAACGCAGCGGCGCGGCGGCCCGCGAGATCGGCGACCTGATCGAGCGCAGCAACGCCTCGGTGGATCAGGGCGCCGACATGGTCAATGCCACCGTGGCGGCCCTCGGCACCATCGAAACCAACATCCGCAGCCTCGCCGCCATGATCCTCGAAGTGGGTGCCGCCGCCGAAGAACAGGCCCGCACCAGCGCCGAGGTGGCCGAGCAGGTGGACGTGAACCTGGAGCGGGTGGAGAACAATGCCGCAGCCACCAGCCAGATGGCCCGCACGGTGGCCGAGGTCGCCCATACCGCCGCCGAGCTGGCCCGCGTGGCCGAGGACCAGAATCACCAGGTGGGGCAGTTCAGGCTTTAGAGATCAGCCCGTAGAGATCCGGGCGCCGGTCCCGGAAGAAGCCGAAGGAGGCCCGATGGCGGCGGATCTCCGCCAGGTCCAGCTCCGCCATGATGACGTCGGTTTCGGTCCGCCCCAACTCGGCCACCTTCTCGCCACGGTGGTTCGAGATGAAGGAATGGCCGTAGAAGGTCTGGCCTCCTTCCGTGCCGATGCGGTTCGAGGCCACCACGGGCACCACGTTGGACACGGCATGGCCGATCATGGCCCGCTGCCAGAGGTCCTTGGTGTCCAGTTCGGGGTTCTCGGGTTCGCTGCCGATGGCGGTGGGATAGAGCAGGAGGTCGGCGCCCATCAGCATCATGGCCCGGGCGCATTCGGGGAACCACTGGTCCCAGCAGATGCCCACCCCGAGGCGGCCGAAGCGGGTGTCCCACACCTTGAAGCCGGTGTTGCCGGGCCGGAAGTAGAACTTCTCCTCGTAGCCGGGACCGTCGGGGATGTGGCTCTTCCGGTAGAGGCCGAGCATGGAGCCGTCCGCGTCCACCATGGCGAGGCTGTTGTAGAAGGCCTGGCCATCGCGTTCGAAGAAGGACACGGGGATCACCACGCCCAGTTCCCGGGCCAGCCCCTGGAATCGCGCGATCGTGGGATGACCCTCGGCGGGCTTCGCGAGGTCGAAAAACCCATCCTTCTCTTCCCGGCAGAAGTAGTAGCCCTCGAACAGCTCGGAGGGCAGGATCACCTGGGCGCCCCGGGCCGCGGCCTCGCGCACGAGGGCCTCGACCCGGGCCACGTTCTCGTCGAGGTTTCCCGTGAAGGCGCACTGGGTGGCGGCGACGCGAACCTGGTCGATCTGATTGGGCATGCGATCTGGGTTCGCGGCGCTCACGGGACCTCCGGCTGCTGCTGGGTGATGCAGTGGAAGGCACCGCCCCCGCTGAGGATGGCACGGGCGGAACGGCCCAGGACCCGGCGTCCGGGGAAGAGCGGTGTCAATGCGGCCACGGCCGCCTCGTCGTGGGGCGTTCCATAGATGGGAACAATGACCGTTCCATTCCCGATGTAGAAGTTCACGAAGCTGGCGGGCAGCAGTTCGCCGGCCTCGTCCCGCACGATGCCCGGGGAGGGAATGCGCACCACCTGGAGCCGCCGGCCCCGTGCATCGGTGGAGGCCGCCAGGTCCGCGGCGATGCGATCGAGGGTGCCGGCGTTGGGGTCGCCCGCGTCGCGGGCCTCCATGCAGACCACGACGCCCGGCGCCACGAACCGGGCCAGGGTGTCGATGTGGCCGTCCGTGTGGTCGTTGAGCAGACCCGCCTCCAGCCACAGCACCTTCTCGGCGCCCAGGCTCTCCCGCAGGGCCTTCTCGAGGGCCGCCTGGCCCATGCCGGGATTGCGGTTGGGATTCAGCAGGCACTGGCGGGTGGTGAGGAGGGTGCCCTCGCCATCCACCTCCACCGAACCGCCTTCCAGGATCCAGTCGTGAGGGAATCGGGGCAGGCCGCAGAGGGCCGCCACGCGCCCCGCCACCTGGTCGTCCCCGGGGAGCACGTACTTGCCGCCCCAGCCGTTGAAGCGGAAGCAGGCGGCGCCGAGGGGGCCCGAAGGACCCTTCACGAAGATGGGCGCCGTGTCCCGCAGCCAGATGTCGCCCACGGGCACGCGATGGAACCGCACCTGCCCGATCACGGGCCCCAGGGCCGCACGGGCCTGGGTTTCGGCGTCTTCGTCCTGCACCAGGAGGTCGAGGGCCTCGCCCCCCCCTTCGGCGATGGCCCGGCAGAGGGCCGCGAATTCCGCCTGGGCCGGACCCAGGTTCTCCCGCCAGAGGTGGCCGTGGCTGGGCCAGGCCAGCCAGCAGGCGCTGTGGCGATCCCATTCAGCGGGCTGGAGAACAGCGGGAGGAGGGGTCATGTCGAAGGCGTTCCTGGCGGGGCCCCGGCTCGGGGCGCACCCACCAGTTCATCAAAAGCCGGCCCCCCCGTCGAGGAGATTGAATGATCGGGGAGGAAGATCCTCCCGCCCCATCGAGGTACCCTGGGACGGCCACTCTCGGAGCCCGCATGTCCTTTCCTCGTTGCCTGCGGGTTTCGGCCCTCCTCGCCGTCCTCCTCCTGGCGGTCCCCCCGGGGCTCCAGGCCCGGCCGACCCAGGCGGGGACGGCCGCCGAGTCCAACCGGGTCCGGGACCGCTACACCAAGCGCGAGGTCCTCATCCCCATGCGGGATGGGGTGCGCCTCTTCACGGCCATCTACGCGCCGAAGGACACCAGCCGCGCCTACCCCATCCTCCTGCAGCGCACCCCCTACAGCGTGGCCCCCTACGGGGAGACGGCCTTCATGGCCCAGCTCGGCCCTTCCACCCAGTTCCAGGAGGAGGGCTTCATCTTCGTCTACCAGGATGTCCGCGGGCGGATGATGTCCGAGGGGGAGTTCGTGAACATGCGGCCCCAGCGGGCCCTCAGCGGCGCCGCCGTGGACGAGAGCACCGACACCTACGACACCATCGAATGGCTGCTCCAGCATGTCCGCGGACACAACGGCCGCGTGGGCCAGTGGGGCATCAGCTACCCCGGCTTCTACACCGCCGTGGGGATGCTGTCGGGCCATCCGGCCCTCAAGGCCGTCTCGCCCCAGGCGCCCATCGTGGACTGGTTCCAGGGGGACGACTTCCACCGCAACGGCGCCCTCTGGCTGCCCCACGCCTTCAACTTCATGGTGAGCTTCGGCCAGCCCCGGCCTTCACCCACCAGCGCCTGGCCCACGCCCCTGGACCATGGCACCTCGGACGGCTACGACTGGTTCCTGCGCCTGGGCAGCACCGGCGCCACCCGGCGGTACACGAAGGAGGTGGCCTTCTGGAACGAGATGCTGGACCACCCCACCTACGACGCCTTCTGGCAGGCCCGCAACCTGCGGCCCCAGCTGAAGGACGTGAAGCCCGCCGTGCTCACCGTGGGCGGGTGGTTCGACGCGGAAAACCTCTACGGCGCCCTCCAGGTCTTCCAGGCCCTCGCCCGCCAGAGCCCCGCCACGGACAGCTGCCTGGTCATGGGCCCCTGGTCCCACGGGGGCTGGGAGCGCACCAAGGGGGACCACCTGGGCCCGGTGCAATTCGGGGCCGACACCTCGGAGTGGTTCCAGCGAGAGGTGCTCTTCCCCTTTTTCATGCGCCACCTGAAGGGCACCCAGGATCCCCTCCCGGCGAAGGCCACCGTCTTCGAGACCGGCGCCAACCGCTGGCACAGCCTCGATGCCTGGCCCCCAAAGGGGACGAAGCCCTCGGCGCTCTACCTTCAGCCCGATGGGCGCCTCTCCTTCACGCCGCCGCCGCCGGACGGTGGGGCGGACGCCTTCGTCTCCGATCCCGCCAAGCCCGTGCCCTTCATCGAGCAGGTCGCCATCGGCATGCCCCGGGAGTACATGACCGCGGACCAGCGCTTCGCCGGGCGGCGCCCGGACGTGCTGGTGTTCCGGACCGAGGTGCTGGCCCACGACCTGACCCTGGCCGGACCCCTCCACCCCGAGCTCTTCGTGGCCACCACCGGAACGGACGCCGACTGGGTGGTGAAGCTCATCGATGTCTATCCCGATGATTTCAAGAATCCGGACTTCGAGGAGGGCGGCCCGATCTGGGACCCCAACCCCAACCCCATGGGCGGCTACCAGCAGCTGGTGCGCGGCGAGGTGATGCGGGGCAAGTTCCGGGACAGCCTGGAACACCCCGCCCCCTTCACGCCCGGCCAGCCCACCCGCGTGGCCTGGACCATGAACGACATTTTCCACACCTTCAAGAAGGGGCATCGCGTCATGGTGCAGATCCAAAGCACCTGGTTCCCCCTCATGGACCGCAATCCCCAGGTGTTCATGGACATCAACCAGGCCCGGCCCGAGGACTACCGGAAGGCCACCCACACCGTCTTTCACGATGCGGCGAGACCCAGCGGCATCGGCGTAGGCGTGTGGTCAGAAAAGCAGAAATGAACCACGGATTAACTCAGATGAACACAGATGAACACAGATGAAGAACGCCTTTTCTATCCGTGTGAATCCGTGTTCATCCGTGGCTAGACCGCTTTCCCCTTCCACCCTTCCAGCACCCGGAACCGGCTGCCCATCATGTTGGGCAGGGTGAGCTGCAGGAGATTCTCGGTGCGCTTCATGCGCTCGGAGGTGGGCAGGCTCAACCACTGGGCACCCCACTGGTCCAGGGGGGCGTGGGTGCGGACCCACTTGCTCAGCTCCAGGTGGGAGAGGTCGGTCAGGCCCTCCTCCTCCAGAAGGGCGGCCAGCCGCGTGAAATCGACATCTGCGGTCAGGTCCGCCTCGCCCAGGTCCTCGTGCCACTTCCCATCCACGCTGTGGGCCTTGAAGCGCCGCAGGTCGGCGCCCTTGGCCAGCAGCCGGGCGGCGGATTCGCCGTAGTCCACCGCCAGGAACAGCCCCGCCTCCAGAGATCCCGCCAGGTCCTGCACCAGGCCCGGCAGGGCCTCGCACCAGATGCTCCCGTCCCCGGGTTCCAGGCCGTCGCTCTGAGCTGCAAACCAGGCTCCGGCCTCGCCGGGATCCGCCTCCTGCCACTGGGGACCCGCGACCGTCAGCACCTCCCGGGCCCAGCCTTCGCCGTTCCAGCGCCAGGGCTGGGCGGGCAGGGCGTCGAAGAGCTCGTTGCTGAACACGGCACCGATGAACGGCTCCAGGGGCTCGGCCTCGGTGGCGAATCGCGCGCGATTTGCCGTTAGAAAAGGCATGAGGGCGGCTTGCGCGGCTTTCTTTGCGGCCGGGTTGTCGTCCTGATGGACGTAGACCAGGGCTTCGGCGAAGGGGCCGGACACGGCGTTCAGCACATCACGGCCCAGCCAGCCGCGCCCCGCGCCGGGCTCCAGCGCCGTGAACCGCGGGGGCCGGCCCAGCCGCTCCCAGGCCGCCTCCAGCCGCAGGGCCAGGGTCTGCCCCAGCAGGGGCCCCAGGTCCAGGGCCGTGTAGTAGTCCTTGCCCTCGAAGCCCCAGGGCCCGGTCGAGCGGCGGTAGTAGCCGTGCTCCGGGTGGTAGAGGCCCAGGGCCATCACCTCGGCGGCGGGGATGGGGCCTTGAAGCAGGCGCGCTTGCAGCAGGTCGTTCAACGGATTCACTTCTTCTCCAGGGGCCACTTCTCCAGCAGCACGGGCAGCAGCCACTGGGTGAGCAGCAGGGCCAGGGCGACACCGCCCAGGCAGGCCAGGCCGAGGCCCCGCAGGCCGCGGTAGCCGCTGAAGACCATGCCGCCGAAGCCGGCCAGGGTGGTGCCCGCGCACACGGCGTTCACCCGGGCCACGCGCCGGGGCGCATCGGCCTCGCTCCGGGCCCGGTGCAGCAGGTTGAAGGCCGTGTCCACGCTCACCCCCAGGGCGATGGGGATGGCCATGAGGGACAGGAAGGTCAGCGGCTCGCCACCCCAGCCGAGGGCCCCGAAGGCCCCGGCCTGACTGGCGAGGAGGGGCACTAGGGCATACAAGGCGAAGCGCAGGTTGCGTCCGAAGAGGGCGATGACCCCGAGGATGCCCACCAGGGCCAGGAGGACGGCCTCCTGGACGGCCTCCTTGGCAATGCCCTTCACCACCCGGAAGAGGGGCTGGGTCCCCACGAAGCGGCCCCCGGCGGCCTCCACCCTGGGCGTGAGGCGGAGCAGGGTGGCCTCATCCAGGCGCAGGGGCACCGTCAGGGTGGAGGCCAGGGACGGAAGGGGCCGGCCTGGGCGGAGGCCCTCCCAGAGGCTCCAGGGATGGTGCTCCTCCGGCTGGGAGGCCCGGGGCAACAGCGCCTGCAGGGCGCCCACGGGCAGGGCCGGGTTCGACGCAGCGGCGGCCAGGGCGGCCAGGGGGCCTTCCAGCCCGGCGGGGTCCAGGCCCGCCTTGGCGGCGGCTTCCAGCACCTGCCGGCGCCAGGTTTCCGATCCGAGCCCGTGGCGCAGCTCGGGATCGAGAACCTCCCAGTCGGGCACCGGCAGCCCGGCCTCACGCAAAATGGGACTGAGCTTGTTCCACCGGGCCGGCAGCCGATCCGGGTCCTCCAGCGGAATCTGGAGGGCCAGGGGCTGGAGGCTGGCCCCGAGGGTCCTGGTCAGGCGCTCCTGCAAGATGAGGGCGGGGTTGCCCTGGGCGCGGAAGCGCCGCAGGTCCTCCTCCCAGCGGGTGCGGGGTGCGCCGATCAGGGCCAGGACCAGCAGGGCGAGGGCCGCCCAGGGAGCCCAGCGCCGGCGGGGGGCGGCAGCCTGGGCAGGGCCTGGAGCGAAGGCCCCGGTCCCGTGGTCCAGCCGGATCAGCAGCGCGGGCAGGACCAGGAAGGTGGCGGCGAGACAGGCCAGCAGGCCCAGCCCCGTGGTGAGGCCCAGATCGCGGATGCCCGGGAAGGGGGCGAAGGCCAGGGCCAGGAAGGCCAGGGCCGTGGCGAGCGCCCCGGCCACCACGCCCGGGCCCGTGCCCAGCAGGGCGGCCCGCAGGGCCCAGGGCTTGGAACGGCCCGCCCGGCGCTCGTCCCGGTAGCGGCTGAAGAGGAGGATGCCCACGTCGTCCCCCACCCCCAGCAGCACCGCGCCAAAGCCTGCGGCCATCAGGTTCACCCGGCCCAGGATCCAGCCCGTGAGCCCGAGGGCCCAGACCATGCCGATGAGCAGGGGCACCATGACGAAGCCGTAGCCGGCCAGGGTGCGGAAGCCCAGCCAGTAGACGAGGCCGATGAGGAGAAAGCTCAGGCCGAGGCTCAGGAGGACTTCGAGGGTGAGGCGATGGGACTCCCAGGCCGTGATGGCATGGGCGCCGGTGACCTGGATCGGAAAGGGGCGTTCTGGGGAGGGCGCCAGGGCGGCTTCCGCCTCCCGGAGGCCCGCGGAGGCGGGCAGGGGTCCCAGGGCCCCCCGTCCCAGCCAGGTCAGGAGGCGGGTGGTGGCCTTCGTCTTCGTGGCCGGGAATCCCGCCACCAGGGGCAGCAGCACGAAGTGCCCATCCTTCGTTTCGAAATACCCCGTGCGAATGTGCAGGGTGAAGGAGCGGCCCAGCTCTCGGGCCTTGGCCATGCCTTCCCCGTTCTGCGGCGTGAGGTCGCGCAGGCCCAGGGGATCGAGCCGCGCCAGGGCCGCCGCCAGGGGCTCCGGCGAGGCCAGGTTCCGGGCGGTGGCCTGGAGGCGGTGCTGAAGCCAGACGGGATCCATCAGGGGGGCCAGGCGGTCCCCCAGCCAGGCGGGAGCCAGGGTGTAGAGGGTTTCCGTGGTGAGGCGGGTCACGGCCGCATCCCCTTCCGCGATGGCCCCCACGGCAAGCAGCGCGGGCCAGGGGCTGGCCCCGCCGGGTCCCGGAACCGGGATGGGATCCGAAAGGCGGCCCTCCGCCGCCAGACCATTGAGGGGCAGGTTCCCCTCGACCAGCAGTCGGTCCACCAGGCCCTCGGCCCAGGTTCTGCGCGCCTCCAGGTCGGCCTCGTCCCCCTCGGCCACCAGCCAGATCAGCTCCTGCTGACCCACGCCCGCCTCCAGGTTCGCCCGCACGGCCGGATGTTCCGAAGGCAGCAGGCTCATGAGATCCAGGGCCCGCTCCACCCGCAGCACGCCCCACCCGAGCAGGAGCGTCAGGCCCGCCACGAGCAGCCACAGGCCCCGGGACCGGGAGAGGTGCAGACGGAGCAGGCCGCGCAGCAGGGCTTTCATCGACTAGGATCGCTCCATCCGGTCGATCCAGGGCTTCAGGGCGGGCACCATCTCCACCCGTTCGGCGCCCCGCAGCCGTTCGAACAGGCTGCTGTCCTCGAGCCGGACGAGGGGATGGTTCTCACGCCGATCCATGGCCTCGGGGGAGCAGGACGCCGTGAGGACGGTGGGCAGCTCCTCGCTGTAGCGATGATCCAGCAGCTGGGCCAGGGCCTGGGCCACCCGGATGTCCGAATCCATGCGGTCCCAGTCGTCCAGCACGAGGATGGGCTGTTCCTGGAGGGGCTCGATGAGGTCGCGGACGCTCTGGAAGGCCTGGTTCTGATAGCTTCGCACGTCGTGGTAGACGTCCTTGATGGCCTGGCTGAGGGTCCGCACGGACACGAAACTGCCGCCCCGGCCCGTGCGCTCGGTCCAGGCCCGCAGGGCCGCCGCGGCCAGGGTGCTGCGGCCGCTCTGGGCGGGACCGTGGATCCACCAGAGCTCCCAGCCATGGCGGAACTTGTGCTTGCCTGCGGTGGCCCACTGGGCCAGGCCGTCGGCCCCCGCGGGACGGATGCCGTGCTCCGGCCGCTTGCGCAGGGCCTGGAGCAGCTTTGTCAGGTCCTCGCGGCCCTCCAGCTCCCCGACCTCGTCCACAGGGCGTCTTAGCAGATCCTCCAGCTCCGGCAGCCGGCCCAACAGGGCGCTGACCCCGCTGGCCTGGGCGTTGTTCCACCACTTCCAGAACCGCGTGAAGTCCGCCTCGCGATAGCGCGAGGGGAGGCCCAGGGTCTCGGCATCGGGGGCCAGGTCCGCCGTGCATCCGCAGACCAGCACCGGCTTTTGCGGATCCGGGTCGAAGATCAGGCCCTGGCCCTGGCAGCGGGGACAGTCGGGCCGGCCCTTCATGGCCCGTCCCCGCCCCGCAGGAAGCCGCCCAGCACTTCCCGGCGGCGCTCCCGGATGCGCGCGAAGGCCCGCTCCTCCAGCTGGCGCACCCGCTCGCGGGAGATGGGCGGGTCGAAGCGCTTGCCGATCTGCTCGAGGGTCAGGGGATCCTCGCCGCCGATGCCGAAGTGGAGCGAGATGATGGTGCGTTCCTTGGCGCTCAGGGCGGCGAGGCTGACCTCGATCTGCTCGAGGAAGGCCTCCTGGTCCAGCGTGTGCATGGCGGAGGGTTCCACCTCCTGCTCCAGGCTGTCGCCCACGGTGAGATCCGAGTCCCCGAGACCCTGCTCGGTGGAGACCGTGGAGGTCGTCTGCTGAAGGAGCTGGTAGCGCTCCACGTCCTCGATGCTCAGGCCGGCCGCCTCGGCGATCTCCTGCAGCATGGGCGCCCGGCCCAGGGCCTGGCTGAGCTTCTGGGTGACGCGATTCAGCTGCACCAGGTGGCCCGCCACCTTCTGGGGCAGGCGGATCTTGTTCCCGTGTTCGGCCAGGGCGTGGAAAATGGCCTGCCGCACCCACCAGGAGGCGTAGGTGAGGAATTTGTTCTGCCGCTCGGGATCGAAGCGCTTGGCCGCCTCGATGAGGCCGAGATTGCCCTCGCTGATGAGGTCCAGCAGGTCGAGGCCCATGCCTTCGAACTTGCGGGCCTCCTTGACCACGAAGCGCAGATTGCCCTCCACCAGCTTGCGCAGGCCCTCGGGGTTGCGGTCGTTCTGCCAGAGCCGCCCGTTGATCCGCTCCTCCTCCGCCGTCAGCAAGGGCAGATGGCGGATCGAGTCGAAGTACTTGTCGAGCGAGCGCTCTTCGAGATGCCGGAGGGGCACAGTTCACCCAGGAGGAAGGATCAGCATAGCAAGCGATTCCGGCCCCCAGGAGAACTCGGGAGAATTCAGCGCTTGCGCAGTCCGTGGTGGGTCAGCTTCACCAGCCCGGTGGTCGAGGTGGGCCGAGGCACATCCTTGACCCCCGCCGCCTCGAGGGCATGAGCCAGGCGCTCCAGGTCCTCTTGCAGATGGTTCAGGCGATCCCGCATGCTCAGCACGACTTCCACACCGGCCAGGTTCACGCCGAGGTCGCGGGTCAGGTTCAAGATGAACTCCAGGCGCTCCAGGTCCTCGTCGCTGTAGAGGCGGGTCTTTCCCTCCGTGCGGCTCGGGGTGAGCAGGCCCTCCCGCTCATAGAGGCGCAGGGTCTGGGGGTGCACGCCGTAGCGCATCGACACCACGCCGATCATGTAGGCACCCAGGCGGGGATCTTTAGCCATGGTTCGCACTCCGCTGCTTGCGCACGTCCGAATCGTTCAGCTCAGCCAGTTCCCGCAGCAGCTCCTTGCTGCGCTCATCCTGGATCGAGGGCGTCACGAGGACCACCTCGGCGATGAGATCCCCCCGCTGGCTGCTCCGGGGGATGGGCATGCCCTGGCCCTTGAGGCGCAGCCGCGCGCCGGTCTGGGTTCCGGGCGGCACCTTGATGGTCTGCTGCCCGCCGGGGGTCGGCACATCCACCTTCGCCCCCAGGGCCGCCTCGGAAAAGCTGATGGGCAGGCGCACGTAGAGGTTCGGGCCCTTCCGCTCGAAGCGGGCGTCAGGCTCCATGCTGATCTGCAGGAACAGGTCGCCGGGCCCGCCGCCCCTTCGTCCGGCCTCGCCCTTGCCGGCCACCCGCAGGCGCGCGCCGTCCTCCACGCCCGCCGGGATGGCGATGGTGACGGTCTCCTGCCGGGCATGGCGGCCCGCGCCGTCGCAATCGGGGCAGGCCGGCGCCCGGGAACCGCGTCCCCCGCAGTCGGGACAGGTGCGGCCGAAGGAGAGGAAGCCGGAGCCTCCCCCCACCTTGCCCTTGCCCTGGCAGGTCCGGCAGACCTCCTGTTTCTTGTTGGATTCGCCCGTGCCCCGACAGGTCAGGCAGGGTTCGGACCGGTTCACGCGCAGGTTCAGGCGGGTGCCCTCGAAGGCTTCGCGGAATCCCAGGCGGACCGCATGGATCAGGTCCTCCCCCCGCTCGGGCCCATGGCGGACGGGGCGGCCGCCGAACCCCGCGAAGATATCCTCGAAGCCGAACCCCGCCCCCTGCTGGAAGTCGGGCGGAATCTGCGCCCCGGGACCGTTGGGATCGCCGTAGGTGTCGTAGTTCTTCCGCTTCTCGGGATCCGACAGCACATCATTGGCCTCGGCCAGCTTCTTGAACTCGGCCTCGGCCTTGGCATTTCCGGGATTGAGATCCGGATGGTGCTTCCTCGCCAGCTTGCGGTAGGCCTTCTTGATCTCCTCTTCCGAGGCCGATTTCGGAACGCCCAGGATCTTGTAGTAGTCGGGGTGAGGCATGGTTTAGTGTAATGCACTAAGATTTCGTTCGCGCAGAAAAACGGGGAGCCCCGCGGCTCCCCGTTTTTCTGCGAAAGCTAACTCACGACTTCGGCGTCGATGACGTTGTCATCCGCCTTTTTATCTCCAGGTGCGCCCGGCGCCCCGGGAGCCTGACCGCCATCCTGGGGGGGCTCCTGCTTGTAGAGGCTCTCCGCCAGCTTGTGGCTCTTGGCGGTGAGGGTCTCCAGGGCCTTCTTGATGCGCTCCTTCTCCAGGCTGGCCAGGGCGGCCTTGGCCTCGACGAGGGCCTCCTCGGCCTCCTTCTTATCGCCCTCGGGCAGCTTGTCGCCGTTCTCCTTCAGGAGCTTCTCCACCTGGTAGACCATCTGGTCGAGGTGGTTCTTCTCCTCCAGCATGGCCTTGCGGGCCTCGTCATCGGCCTTGTGGGCCTCGGCATCCTTCACCTTGGCGTCGATCTCCTCCTTGGAGAGGCCCGTGCTGCCGGTCAGGGTGATGCTGGCGTCCTTGCCGGTGCCCTTGTCCTTGGCCGTGACATGCACGATGCCGTTGGCGTCGATGTCGAACACGACCTCGATCTGAGGCATGCCCCGGGGGGCCGGCGCGATGTTGCCCAGGTGGAACTGGCCCAGCAGCTTGTTGCCCTCCACCACGGGGCGCTCGCCCTGGAACACCTCGATGTCCACACCGGGCTGGTTGTCCACGGCCGTGGTGTAGACCTCGCTCCGCTTGGTGGGAATGGTGGTGTTGCGGGGGATGATCACGCTCATCTGGCCACCGTTGGCATTGATGCCCAGCGAGAGCGGCGTCACGTCGAGCAGCAGCACGCCCTTCACGTCGCCGGCCAGCACGCCGGCCTGCACGGCGGCGCCCACGGCCACGACCTCGTCGGGGTTCACGCTGTGGTTCGGCTCCTTGCCGAAGATCTGCTTCACCATCTCGAGGACCTTGGGGATGCGGGTGGAACCACCCACCATCACCACCTCGTCGATCTCGTGATGGGCCAGCTTGGCGTCCTTCACGGCGTTCTCGCAGGGGCCCTTGAGCTTCTGGAGGACCGGCTCGATCATGGCCTCGAACTTGGCGCGACTGAGGTGCTGGTTCACGTGCTTGGGGCCGCTGGCGTCGGCGGTGATGTAGGGCAGGCTGATTTCCGTCTGGGTGGTGCTGGACAGCTCGATCTTGGCCTTTTCCGCGGCCTCCTTGAGGCGCTGCATGGCGTCGGCCTGCTTGCGGAGGTCGATGCCCTCGGCCTTCTGGAACTCGTCCGCCAGCCAGTCGATGATGACCTGGTCGATGTTGTCGCCGCCCAGGTGGGTGTCGCCGTTGGTGGACTTCACCTCGACCACGCCCTCGGAGACTTCCAGGATGCTGATGTCGAAGGTGCCGCCGCCGAAGTCGAAGACGGCGATGGTGCCGTCCTTCTTCTTGTCCAGGCCATAGGCCAGGGCTGCCGCCGTGGGCTCATTCACGATGCGCTTCACCTCCAGGCCCGCGATGGCCCCGGCGTCCTTGGTGGCCTGGCGCTGGGCATCGTTGAAGTAGGCGGGCACGGTGATGACCGCCTCGGTGACCTTCTCGCCCAGGTAGGCCTCGGCGGCCTCCTTCATCTTGGTGATGACGGCCGCGCTGATCTCCTCGGGACTGAGCTTCTTGCCGAGCACGTCGACGACACAGCCACCCTTGTCGGCGCGCTCGACCGTGTAGGGGACGAGCTTCTGCTCCCGGTCCGAGTCGGCATAGGGCAGGCCCATGAACCGCTTGATGGAATAGATGGTGATCTTGGGCTGGGCCACGGCCTGCCGCTTGGCGGCGACGCCCACGAGGCGCTCGCTGGTCTTGGGGTTGAAGCCCACGACGGAAGGGGTGGTGTTCGCGCCTTCGGGGTTCGGGATCACCTTGGGCTGCCCGCCTTCCATGACGGCCACGCAGCTGTTGGTGGTGCCGAGGTCAATGCCGATGATCTTGCCCATGTCATTCCTCCTAGGGTCCAGGTCGGGGGAACCCACTCCTGGATTCCTGAGGATAAAGCATATGGAATCATTGTCAACATGATCTTCATGTTTTTACTCATATTTTCTTCGCCGTGACCACCGTATCCAATCTGGATATGCTTGCATCCATGATCCTCCGTCCCTGCCCCATTTGCCGCACCCCCACCTCCTGGGCGGGGAACCCCTACAAGCCCTTCTGCTCGGAGCGCTGCCAGACCCGGGACCTGGGCGCCTGGTCCAGCGAAAGCTACCGCGTCCCCGAGAAACCCCAGGAGGAGGACGGTGAAGGCTGGACCGGAGAAGGAGAGGAGCCCTGACGGGCTTTCACTTGGCCCGCGCCACCAGGAAGAGCCGTTTGAACCAAAAGGGTGTCCGCCCCTGGTCGTCGGGAGGATAGGCTTTTCGGAGCCGGCTCCGGTAGGCCTCCAGGAAGCCCTCCCTTTCCTCCTCCCGAAGGGCCTCCAGCAAGGGCACCAGCAGGCTGCCGTGGGTCCAGGCCGCCACGGGATCCGGCCCCTCCAGCAGGTGGAGATAGTCCGTCTGCCAGAGGTCCAGGCGGCTGGCCGCCGGCGAGAGCCAGCGGAGGTAGGCTTCGGGTTCGGCCACGGGCTCCTTGCGCAACAGCGGCGCCAGCCGGGCCCGCCAGGGGCCCTCCTCCACCACCTCGAAAGCCGCCAGGTGCGAGGGCCGGTCCTGGTTGCGGGGCATCTGGACGGCCAGCCAGCCCCCCGGCTTTAAGGCGGCCATCAGACGGGGAAACAGGGCCGAATGGTCGTCCAGCCAGTGCAGGGAGGCATTGGCGTAGATCAGGTCCACGGGGCGGTCCGGCCGCCATTCCGCCAGATCCGCCTGCCGCCATTGGAGCTCCGGGGCGTCCGTGGCCGCCCGTTCGAGCATTTCCGCGGAGCGGTCCACGCCCGTCACCCGGGCCGAGGGCCAGCGGACCTTCAGGATCTTCGCGATGTGGCCCGGTCCGCAGCCCAGGTCCACGACCTCCTCGGGCGCCTCCAGGGGGACTCGCGCCAGCAGGTCCAGGGCCGGGCGCAGCCGTTCGGCATCGAAACGCAGGTACTGGGCGGGATCCCAGGGCATGGGAGCTACTTCCCCTGGTGCACCTTCTTCACCATGTACCGCGGCCGGTCGCGCACTTCCTGGTAGATGCGGCCGATGTACTCGCCCAGCAGGCCGAAGGCGATGAACTGGCAGCCCACGAAGAAGAAGAGGATGGCGAACAGGGTGAACACGCCCTCGGCCGTGCCCTCGGGATGCAGGAAGCGGTAGGCCACCAGGCCCAGGAAGAGCAGGAAGCCCACGGCGGCGGTGATCACGCCGAACACGCTGAGCATCTGCAGGGGCAGCAGGCTGAAGCTGGTGAGGAGGTCGAACTGGAGGTTGATCAGCTTCCACAGCCCGTACTTGCTGGTGCCGGCGGCGCGTTCGGCGTGGGCCACGGGCACCTCCGTGATGCGCTTGGCGAAGCTGTTGGCCAGGGCCGGAATGAAGCTCGACCGTTCCTTGCAGAGGAGCATGGCGTTCACCACGTCGCGGCCGTAGGCCCGCAGCATGCAGCCGTAATCGTGGAGGACCACGCCCGTGGTCTTGCGGGTGATGGCGTTGACGATCTTGCTGGGCATGGTCCGAAAGAAGCTGTCGTTGTCCTGGCGGCCCTGCCGCCAGCCCCCCACCGCGTCGTACCCCTCCTCGACCTTGGCCACGAGCTTGGGGATCTCCTCCGGGGGGTTCTGGAGGTCCGCGTCGAGGGTCACGATGATCTGCCCCTGAACCTCCGCAAAGGCCCCGAAAATGGCGCTGTGCTGGCCGTAGTTCCGGTTGAACTCCACCACCTTCACGCGCGGTTCGGCCTTGGCGATGTCCAGCAGCATGGCCAGGCTCCGGTCCCGGCTGCCGTCATCGGTGAAAATGACCTCCCAGGGTTTCGCCGGATCCGAAAACTGCTCCGCCATCACCCGGGCCAGGCGCTCCCACAGCGCGGGGATGTTCTCCTCCTCGTTGAAGATGGGGATCACGATGCTGAGATACGGGTCCATGGGCGCTCCGGAGGGTCCATTCTAGTAGGATCGACAGATCTCAGGAGTCCCCCGTGTCCGAGCCCAAGATCCTGCTGGTGGAAGACGAGCTCAGCCTCGCCGAAGGCATCCAGCTCAACCTGGAGATGGAGGGCCTTGCCTGCACCTGGATCTCCCGGGGGGATCAGGCCCTGAAGCAGATCCTGGCGGAGACCTACGATCTGGTCATCCTCGACGTCATGCTCCCCGGCATGGACGGCTTCACCATCTGCGAGAAGGTGCGCGAGGCCAAGAATTTCACGCCCATCCTCTTTCTCACGGCCAAGAACACAGACGACGACCGGGTCCACGGTTTCGAGACCGGCGCCGATGACTACCTGGGCAAACCCTTCCAGGTGCGCGAGCTGCTGCTGCGGGTGCGCGCCATCCTGCGGCGCGAGTCCTGGTACAAGAACCGGGAGACCAGCAGCCGTCAGGCCTACGGTCCCTACTGGGTGGACTTTGACAATTACTGCGGCGAGGGGCCCGGGGGCGCCTTCCAGCTGGGCGTGAAGGAATGCATGATCTTGAAGCTCCTCATGGAGCGGCCTGGCCAGGTGGTGAGCCGCACGGACATCCTGGACAAGGTCTGGGGCGAGGACGCCTACCCCACCAGCCGCACCGTGGACAACTTCATCGTCCGCATCCGCCGCGTCATGGAGGACGATCCGCACCACCCGCGGTGGGTCCACACCATCCGCAGCGTCGGCTACCAGTTCGATCCGGAAGGGAAGCAGCGCAAGGGCGAGGAATAGAAAACGGGGCGCATGGGCGCCCCGTTTTCATGGGGGAGAAAGTCCTACTTGACGTCGAACTCCCGGCTGCGACCCAGCTTTTCAATGGCCGCCGCCTGCTCGGTGAGGCTCGACGCCGGAGGACCCTGCTTCACCTCGACAAGGACGAGCCGCTTCTCCTCGCCTTTACTGAACTTGCTTTCGCCCAGCACGGGCTCGAGGACGGGCAGCAGGGGCAGGTCACCCGCGGGGCCCTCGGGGGCCTTGGAGGCGGCGATGTCGGCGGCCCTGGTGAGCAGGCCCGCTCCCGGCACCGGGCCGAGTCGCCGCAGGTCCAGCCAGCCGAAGCCGGGGTCGCGCAGCAGGTCCAGGTCATCCTTGGCGAACCAGGCGAGGAGGTCGTCCAGCGCCTTGGCTTGAGCAGGATTCGGTCGGCGGCGGGTCTTCTTCTCGCCCTTGACCTCCACGACCTGGGGCGTGTTCTCGATCCAAGCCTGGGCCCGCTTCACCCACAGGGCCGTCATGGCCTTCTGGGCCGCGAAACCCTCGGGTTCTTTGGGACCCTTCGGGGCCTTGGCCTTCTTGCCCTTGGCAGGGGCCTCGGGCTCGGCCCAGCTGGGGGCGATGGCGTCCACCTGGGGGTCGAAGAGCAGGCCCTTGAGCTTCAGGAGCCGGGGCTCCAGGCCCTTGGGACCGGTCTTGGCCGCCGCCCGGGCCGCTCCCTGGAGGTCCTTCCAGGTGCCTTCGAGCAGGAGCTTCTTCCCCTCTGCGTCATAGAGGCCATGGTTGGCGTAGAGCTTCGCCAGGTAGGCCTCGGCGGCCGGAAGGGCCTTTGAGGCCTTTTCCGGAATCTCCAGCTTGGCCCTCACGAGGGTCTCCAGGGCCTCCCGCACCTCGATGGCCTTGGGGTGGCTGCGGTAGTAGCCCAGCTCATGGGCGGCAAGGGCCGCGCGGTAGAGGGTATAGGCCAGTTTCCGCTTGGTGGGGCGGAGCTGCTCGAAGGCCTTGGGCTCGAGCGGCTGCTCCTCTGCCTTCGGCGGAGCCGGCGCCTCGGCAGCCGCCGGGGTGGGCTTTTGCCCGGGTGCGGGGGCCTGGACGGGAACCGGGATCGGTGCAGGGGGCGGTGCCTGGGCCAGAAGGCCCGAGGCCACCAGGATGGCCATGACCCAACGTCGTTGCATGCAAGACTCCTTGGTAGGCTTCCGTGGAAGCCCCCATTATGCCGCAGGGGACAACCTCAGGCCTCGACCGGAGTCTCTAGAAGGCGCTCAAGACTTTGCTTGAGCTGCTTTAGATCGAAGGGCTTACCCAAATAGGGGACCCGGCTCAATTCCAGGAATTCCCGGGTTTTCGTGTCGAAGGTATCGCCGGTGGTGTAGAGGATCCTCCGGGTCATGGCTGGCCGCTGGGCCTTCAGCCAGTCGAACAGGTCCACCCCCGACAGGCCCGGCATCCGGATATCGCACACGATCAAATCGAAGGTCCCGCTTTCCAGCTTCTGGATGGCTTCGTCCCCCCGGGAACTGGAGGTGACCTCCACGCCCCAGGCACCCAGGGCATCCACGAGACATTCCAGCAGGAAGGTCTCGTCATCCACCACCAGGGCCCGGATGCCCTTCAACCCCACCGGAACAGGGGCGGCGGGGGGCAGGACCTGGGCCCCCTGGCTGGGCAGTTCCAGCAGGAAGGCATTCCCCAGTCCCTCCTGGCTGCGGGCGCTGAGACGCCCCCCGTGCTGGCGCGTGATGACCTCGGCAATGGGAAGGCCCAGCGCCTCGGTGGTCGTGGCGCTGGCCAGGTCGAACAGCTCGGCCTGGCGCCGCTCATCCAGGGCGGGTCCCGTGTCTTGAATCACCACCTGGAGGCCATCGCCGGAAGTCCGGGTCGCCACCCGGAGGCGCTTCATCGGGCTGAGGGCCATGGCCTGCAGGCCATTTTGCAGAAGATTCGTGAGGGCCTTGACCAGGAGCTCGGGATCGAGGGCCGTTTCGGGCAGGGAGGGGTCCAGGTTCAATTCCACCGTGGCCCCCATCTGGTGGGCCTTGGCTTCCACCAGGGAGACGGCCTGCCGCACCAGGTCATTCAGCTGCACCCTGAGGGGATTGGGACTGGGCGGGTACATGATCGCCTGGAGCGGAAGAAGGAGGGCCTGAATCGATTCCACGGCCTTCACGAGGCGCCCCGCCTGTTCGGCCTGGTCGGGATCCATGGCGGATTCCGCGATCAGCCGGGACTCGAGGAGCACGGGTGTCAGCCGGTTGGAGACCTCGTGGAACAAGGGGGGGACCAGACGGCCCAGGGCCTCCCGCTTCTGGGAATAGACCAGGCGCTCCTGGAGATCCTGCTTTTCCGTCATGTCGCGCACGAGGGCCGAGTAGGCCAGCACCCGGTCATCGCTCCCGGAGACGGGCGCGTAGGTGATGCTGGCCGGAAAGGCGACCCCCCCCTTGCGGAGCCTTGTGGTGGCCATGTCCTGGATCACCTGGCCCCGCCCGACCTGCTGGGCCACCTGTTCCAGTTCGCCGATCAGGCCATCCGGGACCAGCTGGGCCATGTTCCGGCCCACGATCTCGGGACGGGAATACCCGAAGATGCGCTCGGCGGCCATGTTCCAGGTGAGGATCTTCCCTTCCGGCGAATAGGAGATGACCGCCTCGCCGATGTTTTGAACCAGGCCCTCCAAATACTTCCGAGTCTTTAGGTTGTCTTTGTTCGCCCGGTCCAGTTGCGCGTAGAGCTGGCTCATCTCCTCGTTCTTTTTCTCCAGCGAGTCCTTGGCCTGCTTCAGCTCGGAGTAGAGCCGGGCCGTTTCCATGTTGGACTTGAGGGCGTCCTCCAGCAGTTCCTGGGCATCCGCGACCTTCCCTGGCACCAGGTCGGCCACGCTCACGTTGCTGTGGCGGAGGATGGTGGTTTCCGCGGCCGGCGATGGCGACGCCCCCGCCTCCGGGGGGGGCGGCAGCTCCTGCATGCTGGTGCGGACATTGGACTCGATGAGGTTCAGCATCTCCTCGAAGTCCTTGATCTTCTTGTCCAGATGGTACTTCTTGAAGGTGTAGCTCACGGTCTCCCGGGTGATGGCCAGGAATGTGTCCATCACGCCCGTGCCGCGATTGGCCACGGACTCGAAATACGGGACGCTGCGGAAGTTGAGCCGCCGGTTCATGACCCCCACGGCCATGGCGTCCGGCAGGTCCCGTTTATTGTACTGGATGACAAACGGGATCTGTTTTATATTCAGCCGGTTAGCATTGAGGTTGTGGTACAGGTTCGAAAGCGAGTCCACGTTATCCTGCATCTTCGCTTCGCTGGAATCCGCCACGAAGACCACGCCGTCGGCGCCGCCCAGCACCACCCGGCGGCTGGCGTCGTACTGCACCTGGCCAGGCACGGTATAGATCTGCAGGTGGATGGCATTGCCGTAGATGTAGCCCAGGTTGATGGGCAGCAGATCGAAAAAGAGGGTGCGGTCCTCCTGGGTGTTCACGGAGAACATCTCGCCCCGCTGGGTATCCGAGCACATCGCATGCAGGGACTGCAGGTTGGTGGTCTTCCCCGACAAGCCGGGCCCGTAGTAGACCAGCTTGAGCAGGATCTCGTTGGCTCGGGTGTTGAATTGAACCATGGGTTCGCCAGGAAAATGAGGATGTTCAGCCTAACACGGGGGTCGCGGCACCAGCCGCTCCTCGATCTCAACGGCAGGTCGCGTGCTAGCATGATCTTTTTCATGCTTCAGAGGTTTCCGGCGCGATGACCGTCCCGACCCACGTCGCCATCATCTTCTCGGTATGCCCTTTGGGCATGCGCGAGGCCTCCCCCGTGGGAACACCCGGCTGGACCGGCCTTTAGGCACGCGATGACCGTCCCGACCCACGTCGCCATCATTATGGACGGCAATGGCCGTTGGGCCTCCCAGCGGGGCTGGCCCCGCATCAAGGGGCACAAGGCGGGTGTCCTGGCGGTGGAACGGATCCTGGAGGCGGCCTCGGATGCGGGCATCCGGCATCTGAGCCTCTATGCCTTCTCCACGGAGAACTGGAAGCGCCCCCCCCTCGAAGTGGGGGCCCTCATGGCCCTCCTTCGCATGTACTTGCGCATGTTTGTCCACCAGCTCGCCAAGAAGGACATCCGCTTCCACCACCTGGGGGCGATCGAGGGCATGCCCGCGGGCGTCCAGGCCGATGTCAGGGACCTGGAGCGCGCCACGGCCCAGCACCGGGGCATGACCTTCCATCTCGCGGTCAACTACGGCTCGAGGCTGGAATTGGCCCAGGCCGCCCGGCGCTGCGTGCAGGATGGCCTCCGTCCCGAAGAGGTCGACGAGGCCGCCCTGGGGGCCCGCCTCTGGACCGCCGGTGTGCCCGACGTGGACCTGCTCATCCGCACCAGCGGCGAGCACCGCATCTCCAACTTCCTGCTCTGGCAATCCGCCTATGCCGAGCTCTACATGACCGACCTCCTTTGGCCAGACTTCAGCCCTGCGGACCTGCAGGACGCGCTGGAGGACTACACCCAGCGTGAACGACGGTTCGGGGGAATCTGATGGAACGGACCACGCCCAAGGTGGATACCAAGAACCTGACCGTGCGGATCACCTCGGCCCTGGTCTTCGGCCTCTTCTTCTTCAGCCTCCTCTGGTTCGGGGACGCGCCCTGGGCCCCTTGGACCTACCTGGCCGCCATGGCCGGGGCCATGGTCATGGGTGTGCGCGAACTGACGCTCATGGCCCGGGTGCGGGGTTTCAACCCCTCCTTGGTGTCCGGCGTCCTGGTGGCCTGGGGGATCCTCGCCCACTTTTTCCTGGCCACGGGAAACCAGGACCCCCTGCCGCTGTGGCTGGTGTTTACCGGCGGCGCCCTCCTCATCCACTTCGGGGCCCTGCTTTCCGACCCGAAGCTGGAGGAGGCCCTGCCCAGCCAGGCCATCACCTGGCTCGGGGCCCTCTACATGGGCTTCGGCCTGGGCTTCCAGCAGAAGCTCTTCATGCTCCAGGGCACCCTGCCCAAGACCGGCAGCCGCCTCATCCTGGCCCTCTTCATCATCACCTGGTTCGGGGATAGCGCCGCCTACTTCGTGGGCACCTTCTTCGGCAAGCACAAGCTCGCGCCCCGGGTCAGCCCCAAGAAGAGCTGGGAGGGCGCCCTGGGCAACCTGGGGGGCAACCTCCTCGGGGCCTTCCTGATGGTCGCCACGGTGTGCGGGGAATGGACCGCCGTGGATGCCCTGGCCCTGGGCCTGCTCCTGGGCATCGTGGGCCAGCTGGGCGATCTGGTGGAGAGCACCTGGAAGCGCAGCGCAGGGGTGAAGGACTCCTGCGTCGGGGGGGTGTCCATCCCGGGCCATGGCGGCATGCTGGACCGGGTGGACAGCCTGGTCTTCGCGGCCCCGGTGCTCTATGCCTACCTGCACTTCGTGAAGGGGTTCAATTAGGTGCGAGCCCTCGCCATCCTCGGCTCCACGGGGAGCATCGGCACCTCCACCCTGGACGTGGTGAGCGCCCATCCCGAGAAGCTGTCGGTGGTGGCCCTGGCGGCCGGCCGCAACCGGGACCTGCTGAAGGTCCAGTGCGAGGCCTTCCGACCCCGCTGCGTGTCCGTGGGCTCGAGGGCGGATGCGGAGTGGCTGCGTTCCAGCCTTTCCTACCGGCCCGACCTGCACTGGGGCCCGGAGGGGCTGCTGGCCTGCGCCCTCCATGCCGACATCGATACGGTGGTCGCCGCCATCGTGGGCAGCGCGGGCCTGGCCAGCACCGAAGCCGCCCTCCGAGCCGGCCGCCGGGTCTGCGTGGCCAACAAGGAGTCGCTCGTGGTCGGCGGGGCCCTCATGCACGAGGCGGCCCAGGCGGGCGGCGGCGAGCTGCTGCCCGTGGACAGCGAACATGCCGCCCTGCACCAGCTCCTGTCGGGCCGGGCCCCCGCCACCATCCGGGAGGTCCGCATCACCGCCAGCGGAGGACCCTTCCGCGACTGGCCCCTGGCGCGCATCCAGGCCGCCACCAT
Organism: Geothrix sp.; assembly: GCA_031292655.1. Lineage (GTDB taxonomy): Bacteria > Acidobacteriota > Holophagae > Holophagales > Holophagaceae > Geothrix. The sequence goes on along the minus strand of JARLGO010000274.1, from coordinate 5,352 downwards.
CGAGGAAGCCCTGAACCACCCCACTTGGAAGATGGGGCCGAAGATCACCATCGACAGCGCCACCCTCATGAACAAGGGACTGGAGGTCATCGAGGCCTCCGTCCTGTTCGGCCTTGCCCCCGACCAGGTGGCCGTGACCGTCCACCCCCAGAGCCAAGTGCACGCCATGGTGGGCTTCCACGATGGCAGCTACCAGCTACAGGTCTGTGCCAACGATATGAAACTGCCCATCCAGTACTGCCTGCTCTACCCGGACAAGCAGCCGGGCCCCGTGGCCCCCTACCCCTGGGATGAAGCCCGGCAGTGGACCTTCGAGGCCCCCGATCTGGAGCGCTTCCCCTGCCTGGCCCTGGCCTTCCAGGCCCTGAGGGAGGGGGGCACGGCCCCGGCCCTGTTGAACGCCGCCAATGAGGTGGCCGTGGCCGCTTTTCTCCAGGGGCGCCTCGGGTTCTGGGACATCCAGGCCTGCAACCGGGAGGTCCTGGCCAAGCTCCCGGCCTCCCCCCTGGGGTCCCTCGCCCAAGTGTTGGATGCGGACCTGGCCGCGAGGCGTCATGCTGAAGGGTGGGTCCAAGCCCGGGCCTGAACCATTTGGATATCCATGAAGCGCCTGCCCCTCGTCCTTTCCCTCGCCCTCGTCTCCATCGTGTCCTTGAAGTGGCCCAGCGTGGGTTTCTGGGGTCCCGTGCTGATGCTCGGCGGCCTGGTCTTCCTGCACGAGGGAGGGCACTTCCTCGCGGCCAAGTACATGGGCATGCCCGTGGAGGTCTTCTCCCTGGGCTTCGGGTCCCGGCTCTTCGGGTTCAAGTGGCGGGAGACCGATGTCCGTCTGTCCGTCCTGCCCCTGGGCGGCTACGTCAAGCTTGCAGGCTTCAACCCCGAGGAACCCGGGGCGGATGATCCCTACGGCTTCCTCCAGCAGCCCTACGGCAAGCGCATGCTCTTCTACAGCGGCGGCATCCTGGCGAACCTGGCCACCACCCTGATCCTGTTCACCTTCGTGGGCGCCGACCAAGCCCGGGTCACCAAGGTGAAGGACTCCTGGACCGTCGTCGAGGTGGTGCCCGGCAGTGCCGCCGAGCAGGGCGGCCTCAAGGTGGGTGACGAACTTCGCGGCATCGGCGACCTGAGTTTCCCGGCCACAGAGTGGGAGACGGCCGTGGCCTACATCCAGGCCCACCCCGGCCAGCCCGTGCCCTTCCGGATCACCCGGGAAGGTATGCCTTTGGAATTTCCGCTTACCCCCCGCCTCGATGGCGGCAAAGGCCGTCTCGGTTTCCAGCCCTATCCGATGCCCATACCACTGGAACGTCGAGCCTACCGCCCCAGCGACGTTCTGGTGGGCGGACGCTACGCCGTGACCACCTCCTGGCGCATGAGCGGACAGGTGCTTGGCTTCCTCAAGCGACTCATCAGCTTCCAGGCCAAGAGCTCGGAGGTGTCCGGGCCCATCGGCATCATCCGTCAGGGCAGTCATGCCGCCAAGACCGGCTGGGACGTCTTCCTCTTCATGTGCGGCGCCATCAGCCTGCAGCTGGGCCTGATCAACGCCCTGCCCATCCCCGCCCTCGACGGAGGTCACATGGCCCTGCTGACCTTCGAGAAGCTGCGCCGCCGGGATCTCACCATCGAGCTCAAGGAGAAGATCCTCACCGGCGGCTTCCTGCTGCTGGCCTCCCTGATGGCCCTGGTGATCGTCCTGGACCTGCTGAAGCTGAGGAAATAGGCCGTTCAGGCCCTCGGCAGGAAGATCTGGAAACAGGTGCCGAGACCGGGTTCGCTTTCGACCCGGATGGTGCCCCGGTTTTGCTTCACGATGCCGTGGACCATGGCCAGGCCCAGACCGGTACCCCGGCCGGCCGGCTTGGTCGTGAAGAACGGTTCGAAGATTCGCGCCACCAGCTCGGGCGGCATGCCGGAACCGCTGTCCCTGACCCTGAGGCATAGGTAGTCGCCGGGAACGGCCTCCGCCAGCGAAGCGCAGTCCGCCTCCGTCAGGGTCTGGTTGCAGCTGGACAATTCGATCTGCCCGGGCCCCACGATGGCATCCCGGGCATTCACCACCAGGTTGGTCAGCACCTGATTGAGCTGGGTCGGATCCATCATGACTTTCCAGGCCCCTGTTTCCGGCGTCCACGTCATCCGGATCTCGGGCCTCACCAGCCTTCCCAGCACATCCAAAATGCCCGTCATGGCCTCATTGAGATCCATCAGGCGGGGGTCCACCGGCTGCTGGCGCGCGAACGCCAGCAGTTGGCCCGTCAGTTCCGCCGAGTGGCGAGCCGCCCGCGTGATTTCGACCAGGTGTTTCCGCTCCGGCTGATTCGGGGGGAGCCGGTCAAGCGCCAGATCCGCATTGGCGAGGATCACCCCCAGCATGTTGTTGTAGTCGTGGGCCACCCCGCCAGCGAAGCGGCCCACCAGTTCCATTTTCTGGGCCTGGTGCAGCTGGGCCTGCAGTCTGGTCTGCTCGGCGACCAGGCGATGATGTTCCGTGACGTCCCGCCCGATGCCCAGGACCCCCACCAGTCCTCCCTGGCCGTCGTAAATCGGTGTCTTGAGCGTTTCGAAGCGCCGCGATTGATTCGAGGCGGCGGGGGTGAGCCATTCTTCCTGCTGCCGGGTCCCGCCCGCCGCGATCGCCCGCCGGTCGTTCTCGCGAAATGCGTCCGCCTCCGCCCGCGGGACGAAGTCGTAGTCCGTCCGTCCGATGATCTCGGCCTCCGTGGCTCCGTAGGCCCGTTCAAAGGCCCCGTTGCAGCTCAGGTAGACCCCTTCGGGATCCTTCAGCCACACGAGATCGGGGATGGCGTGGATGAGGGCCTGGAGCTTGGCCTCGTGGCTGGCGACACCATCCACCAGACGCTTCACCAGGACGAAGAGCATCGCCGCGGTGACCGCCACGAAGACCCATCCTTTCGCGATGCTGACCCGGGTCATGGTCGAGGGGGTGTGAATCAGGGCCTCGACCACGCGGTCCGACAGCAGGATCCAGAGTCCCGAGCAGCCGGCATAGAGGGCGGCTACGCGGAGGGCCCCGGATCGGGCCACGGAAACCCTCGGCGGGATCTTGGTGGGTAGTGCCATGGGGGTGGGCCCTGACTCCGGGGCCGCATGAGGCCCCATGGGGGTTTCGGCAGTATCCCAGCCATTGCTTGATTTTCGGCTCGAAGGGCCGGTCCGCCCCCGCCCATCCATGGAACGCAGGGCCGATGACCGGCACCCAAGAACTGACCCCAGGAGCCTCCATGCGTCCCATCCCTGTCCTGGCCCTCCTAAGAGTGCCTAACCAAACCCCCATGGGGCCGCGCGAGGGCCGCCGGGCGAGCGAGGCGAGGAACGCGAGGAGACGCGTAGCGGGTACTACGCGCGACGAGCGTGACGCTGGATCGCGACGCCCGCCGGCCTTCGCCCAAAGGGATGAAGCCAGGCAGGCGCCCCGCGGCGTCAGGTCCCTTGAACAACGAACCACGTTGCCCTGCGGGCCCTTCCTTGCGGTGCATCCTGCCTGGCTTCATCGCGGCCTCGTCGGGGTTTTGTTGGGCACTCTAAGCACCCTCGCCTTGCCCGCCGCCGAAAGGAAGGTCCCCATGTCCCTCTACGACATCACCTTGAACACCCTGGATGGCAAGCCCCAGTCCCTCGCCGCCTACAGAGGCAAGGTGGTGCTGGCGGTCAACGTGGCCAGCGAGTGCGGGTTCACCCCCCAGTACGCCGGACTCCAGAAGCTCTACGCCGACCTTAAGGGCCGCGGCCTGGTGGTGCTGGGCTTCCCCTGCAACCAGTTCGGCGGCCAGGAGCCGGGCTCCGCGACCCAAATCGAGACGTTCTGCCAGAAGAACTACGGCGTGACCTTTCCGCTCTTCGAGAAGCTCGACGTGAAAGGCCCCGGCCAGGCTCCGGTCTACACCTTCCTCACGGCGAAGTTCGGCGAGCCCGCCTGGAATTTCCACAAGTACCTGGTGGGCAAGGACGGGCAGGTGCTTCAGGCCTTCAGCAGCAAGGTGGCCCCGGACAGTCCCGAACTGAAGGCCGCCATCGAGGCCGCCCTGAAGTAGGCGTTCCCTCAAGAACCGCTGGATGAGACGACCGCCGGCGGCAGGCGTTGGATCTCGACGTAAAGCTCCTTCACGCCATTGATGAGGAACTGCATGGCCACGGCCGCCAGGATGAGGCCCATGAGCTTGTTCACCACGTTGGTGCCGATGGCGCCGAGGCGGGAGAAGACCGCCGGGGCCTTGCGGAGGAAGAGGTAGACGATCCATGTGTTGAGCAGGATGGCCAGCAGCACGACACCGTACTCCAGCCAGCCGAGACCCACGATCGTGCCCATGACCGTCGAAATGGTGCCGGGACCCGCCACCAGGGGGATGCCGAAGGGGATGATGGCGAAGTCCTCCGGAAGCTTGCGGCTGGCCTCGGCCTTCTGGCTCTCGGTGCTCCGCTCGCGGGGGTCCTCGCCGTAGAGCATCCCGATGGCGCGGTAGAGCACCAGGACGCCCCCCACGAAGCGCATGGCCAGGGCCGTGAAGCCGAAGAGGCTGAAGATGAACTGGCCCACCAGGGCGAAGCCCAGCATGGCCGCCCCGGCGGTCAGCGAGGCCTTCCTCGCGCTGCGGCGCAGGGCCGCCCGCTCCATCCCCGCCGTGGCGCTGGCGAAGATGGCGGCCGAGCTGATGGGGTTGAGCACGGAAAACAGCGAGGTCGTCACGCCGAGGGCGAAGGACCAGGTGGGCAGGGGGCCGAGGTGGGGCATCGCATGAGTCTACCGCCCGGAGCCGCCCCCTGTTCCACTACCCTGGTCCCATGCACGACCCCGAATCCCTGCGCGACCAGCACAAGCGCCGCCTGGCCTGGATGCCCTGGCTCTACTTCAGCCTCAAGCCCCGGCACAGGGCCTGGGCCGAGGCCTGGCAAGCCGAGGTGCAGGCCCGCCTGCTCGCGCAGGAGACGGTCCAGATCGGGCCCGGCTCCTTCGTCGCTCCGGAGGCCGGCATCTTCGGCGAACCCGGCCGGGGCGTGGTCATCGGCGAACGTTGTGCCATCGCCGCGCAGGCCTTCCTGCACGGCCCCATCACCCTCGGGAACGACGTCAGCGTCAACGCCGGGGCGAGGCTCGATGGCGGTCGCAAGGGCCTGCTGGTCGGGGACGGCACGCGCATCGCCAGCGGCGCGGCCCTCTACGCCTTCGATCATGGGTTGAGCCCGGATCGGGACCTGAAGGATCAGCCCGTGCGTTCCCGCGGCATCCGCATCGGCCGGGATGTCTGGATCGGCGCCAACGCGGGCATCACGGATGGCGTCGTCATCGGCGATCACGCCGTCGTGGCCATGGGGGCCGTGGTCACCAGG
>JARLGO010000273.1 GCA_031292655.1 Geothrix sp. | reverse complement strand
CTCCAGGTCGAGCTTGGCGAAGACCACGGCCCAGTAGGCCGCTTCGGTGGTGGCGGTCTGGTTGATGATGGCCAGCTGGAAGGCGTAGTCCGCGGCCTTCGATCCGTACTGGGCCACGATCAGGTTGCTGGCGGCGGTGTCGCGCCCGAAGTTCCGCAGGAGGCTCTGGGTGAAGGAGGCCGAGAGAAAGCCCTGGTAGGGAGTGAGGGTATTGGCGGTGGAGGGAGGAGTCGTGAGCGTGCCAGGGCTGTAGTAGCTTGAGTAGTTGAAGGTAGGGTTGTAGGTCAGCTGGAGATTGCCGCCATATTCAGTGGGCTTGCTGAGGCCCACCGTCAGGTTGCGAGTATCCGTGGTCTGGCCACCGGTCTCCGTGGGGAAAAGCGGGTTGATCAACCGCTGATCGTAGGTCGTCTTGGACCAGCCGATGTTGAGCCCGCTGGTGAGCTGCCAGTCGAAGGCACCCTGGTTGACCAGCACTCCCGCGACAGACACATTGCGGGTCTCGGCCGAGATCTGCACCTGCAGGTTGTTCATCAGCGAGGCCTCGATGGCCTGCTGCAGGGTCAGGTGGGAGGCATCCACCTTGGGAGCCGCCGGCTTTGGCGCATCCGCCCGGGGCATGGTCAGCTTGGGGGCCTCCGGCTTCGGCGCCGTCTGAGCCACCAAAGAAAAGGCCACCAGCAGGGCTGGGAAGATCGGGAGACGCGCCATCACCACTCCTTGAACATCAACAACAAAGCCGCCATAGGGACAGGGTGCCTACGGACGAGCCCAGGGGCCGGTTTAGACGAGTCCCAGCCTTTAGAATGCCTCCCTCGCATGGCGAGGGCAAGCCTTCCATCCGGCGCCGAAGTTGTCTACTTCAATAATTCCCGCGCGATGACCATGCGCTGGATCTCGCTGGTGCCCTCGTAGATGGTGGTCACGCGCACGTCGCGGTAGAGGCGCTCGACGAGGTACTCGCGGGAATAGCCGTAGCCGCCATGGATCTGGACGGCCCGGTCGCAGAGCCAGACGGCGCTTTCGGTGGTGAAGAGCTTGGCGGTGGCGGCTTCCACGGTGCAGGTCCGCCCGGCCTCCCGCAGGGCCGCGGCGCGGTAGACCAGCAGGCGGGCGGCCTGGAGATGGGACTCCATCTCGGCCAGGTAGGTCTGGATCATCTGGTGCTCGCCGATGGCCTTGCCGAAGGAGCGGCGCGTCTTCGCGTAGGCCACGCTCTCGTCCATGGCGCGCTGGGCGATGCCGAGAGCCTGGGCGGCGATGCCGATGCGGCCGCCGTCGAGGCCGCCGAAGGCCACCTTGAGGCCGTCCCCGAGCTTGCCCAGGAGGGCGTCCTCGGGCACGAAGGCCTCCTCCAGGGCCACCATCACGGTCTTGCTGGAGCGCAGGCCCATCTTCTCTTCGGGGCGCCCCATGATCACGCCCGGCTGGTCCGCGTCGAGGATGAAGGCGCTGATGCCCTTCTTGCCCTTGTCGGGATCGGTGCGCGCCATGATGACGAAGTAGCGGCCCACGCCGCCATTGGTGATCCAGGCCTTGGACCCGTTCAGCCGCCAGCCCCCGTCCACCTTGGTGGCGCGGGTCTTCAGCGCCGCGGCGTCCGAGCCCGCATCGGGTTCCGTGAGCATGAAGCCGCCCAGCACCTCGCCGCTGGCCAGGGGCCTCAGGTACTTCTGCTTCTGGGCCGGGGTGCCGAAGCTGAGGATGGGGGCGCAGGCCACGGAGTTGTTCACGCTCATGGTCACGGCCACGGAGGCGTCGGCGTAGGCGATCTGCTCCAGGGCCAGGATGTAGCTGAGGAAGTCCGAACCGCCCCCGCCGAAGGCCTCGGGCACGGTCATGCCCAGGAAGCCCATCTCGCCCAGCTTCTTCAGGATGCCGCTCGGGAATTCGCCGCTGGCGTCCCGGGCCGCGGCGCCCGGGTCGATCTCTGCCATGGCGAAAGCCCGCGCCGCGTCGCGGATGGCGGACTGGTCCTCGGTGAACTGGGGGAACATGGGAACTCCGGGTTGCTTATCAGGGTACAGGGTTGCCGGACCGGGGGTGTCCGCCACCCTCCAGGAACACAGACCGCCCCCTGCCAGGGATCCGGATGGCCAGGCCCTTTGCCTCAGGTCTGTGCGCGGGAGGTCAGCTCTGAAGCTCGCTTCGCAGCAGCTGCAGCGCAGCCTTGGACCCCTCCCACTTCATGCGCGCGTGGGCCTCGTCCAGGCCGCACCAGAGGTACTCGCTGTGCTCGGTGGGCTCCAGGCGCACCTCGGCTTCCGGGGCGGCCTCCATGGAAAAGCAGATCTCGGTGTTGAAGCGCGGCTCCGCGTCGGGGAAGTGGACGATGGAAGGATCCACCCAGAAGCTGTGGGAGAGGCCCAGGGGGCGCAGGGTGCCCACGAGGCCGGTCTCCTCCATCAGCTCCCGGTGGGCGGTCTGCTCCGGCGTCTCGCCGGGTTCCATCATGCCGGTGACGCTCTGCCACCAGAGGCCATGCTCGGGGCGGCGCAGCATCATGAGGATCTCGGGGCCGGCGGTGCCGCGGCGCCAGGTGAGGGCCGACACGCTGCGGCTGGGGGGGCGCGAGGGCTGCAGATCCAGGGCCAGCTGCTCCGTGAGGTGGGCCTGGAGCCGGTCTGCGGCCTGATCCCAGGTGGGCGCCCCATCGCCCAGGAGGGAAGCCAGGCTGCACACGCCCTTGTCCGTGAAGCCGCAGGGGGTGATCCAGCGGAAGTGGTCCAGGTTGGGGGCCACGTTGAAGGCGATGCCGTGGGTGCTGATCCAGCGGCTGAGGTGGAGGCCGATGGCGCCAAGCTTCTCGGGCCCGCGGGGCGTCTCGACCCAGATCCCGGGGGCCCCCTTGAGGCGGCCCGCCTCGACCCCGAAATCCGCGGCCGTGCGAATCATGGCCTCCTCCAGCCCGCGCACGAGCCGCCCCACATCCTCCCGGCCGCCCCGGAGGTTGCAGATGGGATAGGCCACGATCTGGCCGGGGCCGTGGTAGGTGACTTCGCCGCCCCGATCCGTGCGGTGGACGCTCACGCCCTGGGCCGCCAGGAAGTCGTCACTCATGTGGATGTCCGCGGGCGTGGCGTTGCGCCCCAGGGTGAAGACCGGATCGTGCTCCAGGATCACCAGCTGATCGGGGCGGCCCTCCACGCTCACGTAGTCCGCCAGGGCCTTCTGCAGGCGCAGGCCCGCCGGATAGAACACCCGCCCGAAGCGGCGCAGCTGGGCGGGGCGGGGGAGGGAGAAGCCGATCTCGGACATGGCGAGGAGTGTACCAGCAGGGCCGGATCACCCCCTGGTCTGGCATGATCAGGGGAGATGAGTCCTGGTCCTTCCACCATCGGCCGCTACAAGGTCCTCGGCACCCTCGGTTCCGGGGCGATGGGCACGGTGTACCTGGCGGAGGATCCCCTGCTCAAGCGGTCCCTGGCCATCAAGGTCGTGCGGGAGGGCACGGGGGATGCGGAAGTGCTGGCGCGCTTCAAGCAGGAAGCCGAGGTGTCCGCCCGCCTGAATCATCCGAATGCCGTCACGGTGTTCGATGTCGGGGAGGAGTCGGACCTGGGGCCCTTCCTGGTCATGGAATACATCGAGGGCGAACGCCTGTCCGACCGCATCCAGCACGCACCCCTGGACCCGGCCGAGGCCGTGGGCTTCCTGTTGCAGGCCGGCGAGGCCCTGGTGGCCCTGCACGCCCTGGGTTTCGTCCACCGGGACATCAAGCCCGGGAACTTCATGGTGGGCCGGGATGGCCGCCTCAAGCTCATGGACTTCGGCATCGCCCGGAGCGAGTCGGTCCGGCTCACCAGCACCAGCACCTTCCTGGGCACGCCCGCCTACGCCGCACCCGAGATCCTGAACGGGGCCAGCGCCACGATGGCCTCCGACCAGTGGTCCTTCGCCATGACGGCCTACGAGATGCTCACCGGGGAGCTGCCCTTCCTGGGCGACAGCGTGGGGGCCACCCTCTACCGGATCATCCACGACGAGCCGGTCTTCCCGGAGGAGCTGCCGGCGGAAACGAAGGCGGTCTTCCGCCGGGCCTTCGACAAGGACCCCGCGCGCCGTCCTCCCGACCTGCGGGCCTTCCTCCAGGACCTCATCCAGGCGCTGCCGTTGGAACCGAGCCTGAAACACGGCTGCCTCGCCCGGATCGAGCTGCTGGGAACCGAGCGCGCCCCCGGGGTGATGCCCCTCCAGCCGCCCTCCCCCAAGGGGCGCTGGATGCACTCCCCCTGGGTCTGGGCGGGAGGGCTCCTGGCGGCGGGACTCCTCGGCTGGGCGGCTTTCTTCAGGCGCGACGCCAGCCGGGTGCTGTCCATCGACTCCCGACCCGGGGCCGCCGCGGTCTTCCTCGATGGCACGCCCCTGGGGTCCACACCCCTGCGCCAGGTGGTGGTGAAGGGGAAGGCGGAGCTGCTGCGCCTGGAGAAGCCGGACTACCAGACGCTCGAGGTGCGGCTCCAGCCGGAGGACAGCGACCTGATCCTCCGGCTTCAGCCCGCCCCGTTCGAGGTCGCGGTCCACACCGAGCCGGCCGGGGCCCAGGTCTTCCTGGACGGCGAGGCGAAGGGCCGCACGCCGATGTCCCTGGCGGTCCCCGGCTCGGGGGCCCACCAGCTGCGCCTGACCCTGGAGGGGCACCAGCCCTGGAGCACCGTGCCCGAGCGGCACAAGCCGCTGCCGGACCCCGTGCGGCTCCTGAAGTCGCCGACCCGGAAGCCCAGTTCCAAAGAGGGGCCGCTGGGGAAGTTCTTCAAGGGGATCTTCCACAAGGAGCCCCGGCCATGAGGCTTCCTTGGCGAAGGTGATCGTGGTGGGAGGGGGCGCGGCCGGGCTGGTGGCGGCCTGGCGGGCGGCTTCCCTGGGACACCGGGTGCTGCTGCTGGAGGCCAACGGGCGCCTGGGCGTGAAGCTCCGCATCAGCGGCGGCGGCAAGTGCAACCTCACCCACGACGGCCCGCCCCCGGCGCTTCTGGCGGCCTTCTCCAAGGAGCAGGGCCGCTTCCTGCGGCCCTCCCTGCATGCCTTCGACAGCGGGGCGGTGCTGGCGCTGTTGAGGCGGGAGGGCGTCGAGACCTACACCCGGGACAACGGCCGCGTCTTCCCCCTGGATCGCCCGGGCAGCGCGGCCGCCGTGGTGGCGGCCTTCGAGACGCTGGTCCGGCGGGCCGGCGTGGAGGTCCGCACCGGGGCCCGCGTGACGGCCCTGAGCGGCCGCGCGCCGCGGCTGGAGGGGCTGCTCCTGGGCGAAGAGGTGGTCAAGGCGGACGCCTACCTCCTCGCCACCGGCGGCGCCAGCTATCCGGAAACCGGCACCCGGGGGGAGGTGCTGGGCTGGCTGAAGGGCCTGGGCGTGCCCGTGCGGCCCTGGTTTCCCGCCCTGGCCCCGATCCCGCTCCAGCGCCCGCGCCCGGCCTGGGAAGGGGTGTCCCTCCGCGGCGGGGAGCTGCGCCTCGGCGCCGGTGCCGGGGGACGCCGCCTGGAGGCCTTTGCGGCCGACATCGTCTTCACCCGGACGGGCATCAGCGGGCCCGCGGCCCTGGAACTGAGCCAGGCCACGGAGCGGGCCCGGCGCGAGGGGGGGGCCTGGCTGACCTATGCCTCCGTGCCGGAGTCGCCGGAACCCGTGGATGCGGCCCTCCAGGGCGAACAGCGGACGAATCCCCGCCTGAGCGTGGCCAGTTGGATGGGGCGGCACCTCCCGGAGCGCCTCGCCGAAGCGCTGCTTCAGGAGGCCGGCCTGGACCCGGACCTCCGGCTCAAGGAGCTGCCGAAGGGGGGACGGAAGGCCATGGTCGCCCACGTCACGGGCCTGGCCCTGGGCGAACCCCAGGCCGTGCCCCTGGCTCGGGGTGAGGTGGCGGCGGGGGGCGTGGCGCTGGGGGCCGTGGATCCCCGCACCATGGCCCTGCGCGGGTGGGAGAACCTGCGCGTGTGCGGCGAGCTGCTGGACATCGATGGACCGGTGGGCGGCTACAACCTGCAGGCCGCCTTCAGCACCGGCTTCCTGGCCGGGAGCCTCGGGTAGACCAGGACGGCTCCAGAACCGCCGCGGCCACCGGGGGCTTTCAAGAACGGCCGCAGGACGAGGCCGGGTTCAGTTCGCGAGACTCACGGGACGAAGCCGGCTCGGGGGGGCCTCGAGCTTCTTGGCCAGGGTGTTGCGATGGATGCCGAGTTCCCGGGCGGCGGCGCTGTGGTTGCCCTCGTGGGCCGCCAGGACCTCCTCCAGGTAGACCCGCTCGAACTCGCGGCGCGCCAGTTCCAGGGGGATGCCGCCACGCACCATCTCGGCTACGAGAATTCGCAGCTTTTCGCGCATGCCATCTTCTCCAAGCAACCGTATCGGAAGATCGAAAGGTAGCACCGCGATGCCGGGAGGGAAAGGCCTCGTGATAAGTTTGTAACCGGGAAGCAACCTGTGGAAAAGTGTGTGGATAGCCTGTGCAGGCGCTGGGAGACAAGGTGCGCAAGACCAAACTCGTGATGACCTTGGGACCCGCCCTCATGCAGGGCGACCGGCTGCGGGAAGCCCTGAAGGAGGCCGATGCGGTCCGCTTGAATGCCAGCCATGGGGATCCGGATTCCCGGGCCGAGGGGCTGCATCAGGTCCGCGCCCTGGCCCTGGAGCTGGGCCGTTCCATACCGGTCTTCCTGGATCTGCAGGGTCCCAAGTGGCGCATCGGCCTCCTGGAGGCGCCGCTGGACCTGGCCGACGGCAGCGAGGGGGTCTTCTACACGCCGGGAACGCCGGCGCCCCAGGGGTTCGCCTGGGCCGTCCCCCTGCCGCATCCGGAGCTCTTCGAGGGGGCCGAGATCGACCAGCACTGGCTCCTTGATGACGGCGCCATCACCGTGAAGATCACCGGCAAGGGCCTCGACCAGCTGAAGGCCGAGGTGGTCATCGGGGGCCCGCTGAAGGCGCGGAAGGGCATCCATCCCATCGGCATGGACATCGCGATGGATCCGCTCACGGAAAAGGACCACGCCGACATCCGTTGGGGCGTGGAGCACCAGGTGGACCTCTTCGCGCAGAGCTTCGTGCGCCGGGCCTCGGATGTGCAGCAGCTCCAGGCCATCATCCATCACCTGGGGGGCACCCAGCCCATCATCGCCAAGATCGAGCATCCCACCGCCCTGGCGCACCTGGGCGAGATCCTGGAAGTGGCCTGGGGGGTCATGGTGGCCCGCGGCGACCTGGGCGTGGAACTGGGCGTGGAGCGCGTGCCGGGCCTGCAGAAGCAGATCATCCGGGCCGCGCGCAAGGCCCTGAAGCCCGTGATCACGGCCACCCAGATGCTGGAGAGCATGATCGAGCACGCCCAGCCCACCCGGGCCGAGGCCAGCGACGTGGCCAACGCCATCTGGGACGGCACGGACGCCGTGATGCTGAGCGCGGAGAGCGCCTCCGGCGCCCATCCCGTGGAGGCGGTCCGATGGCTGGCCCGCATCGCCGCCGAGGCCGATGCCAACGTGAAGCAGCGGGTCACCACCCTGCCGGAGGACCTGGCGGAGAAAGTACTCGCCCGCACGGACATCTCCGTGGCCTTTGCCGCCTGCCGCACGGCGGACGAGATCAACGCCCGCTGGATCGTGGCCTTCACCGAAGGGGGCGGCACGGCCCGCATGGTGAGCCGCCTCGCCGGGCGGACGCCCGTGCTGGGGGCCACCGTGGACGAGCTGACGGCCCGCCGCATGGGGATCCTCCGGGGCGTGACCGCGCTCATCATCCCCCGCGTCTCCAGCACGGATGAGATGGTGGAGGCCGTCCGGGCGCTGCTCATCGCCAAGCACGATGTGGGCGCCTTCGACCGGGTGGTGATGACCATGGGCCTGCCCCTCTGGAAATCCGGCACCACCAACACCATGAAGGTGATGACCTTCTGACCGCACATTTCAAAGGAGGCAGCCATGGGCCTGCAGCGACCTCTTCCGGGTGAATACGCCGAAGGCTATGCGCCCTACCTGGCCGCGGCCCCGGAAGGGGATGCGCTGGCCCTCCTCCAGGCCCAGCTGGACGAGGTGTCGGCCCTCTTCTCGGGGCTTTCCGAGGCCCAGGGCGGCTTCCGCTACGCGCCCGGAAAGTGGAGCCTGAAGGACCTGCTCCAGCACCTCAGCGATGCGGAGCGCATCTTCGCCTACCGCTGCCTGCGCATCGGCCGGGGGGACGCCACGCCGCTGCCGGGCTGGGAGGAAGATGACTATGCACGGGCCGCCCAGGCCGATGCCCGGACCATCGCAGACCTGCTGGCGGACTTCCAGGCCGCGCGCCTGGCCAGCCTCCAGCTGTTCCGCAGCCTGTCGGAGGCCGCCTGGATGCAGCGGGGCACCTCCAACGGCCGGAACCTCACCGCCCGCTGTGTCCCCTACATCTCCCTGGGCCACACCGCCCACCACCTGGCCGTCATCCGCGAGCGCTACCTGCCCGGGCTGAAGTAGTCCTTCCAGCCCTCCAGGGCCCCGGCCAGCCGTTCCAGCTGCCCGGCTTCCGTGGTGCGGAAGCGGCTCACCAGCTTCCAGCCCTGGGCCACCTTCTGGTAGCGGTGCAGCCACAGGAAGGGGCCCTCCCAGTCGCCTTCGGGATCGGTCTTCGTCTTCACCAGGAAGGCCAGGGTGGTCCAGGGCCCTCGGGCCAGGAAGCACCGCCCCAGCTCCTGGAGGCCCGACTCCTCGTCGGATTCCAGCACCAGGTCGTCGAGATCATGCACGATCATGGGAACACCTTGCTCATGCGGCTCATCGTACTCCGGGGAGGCTTTCGAATGGAAAGGTTGATGGGATTCGTGGGCGCCACCGTGGGCAGCCTGGTGGGCTGGTACTTGGGCGCCCTGGTGGGCTTCACGACGGGCGTGGTCCTCAGCATGGTGGGCACGGGGGTCGGGCTCTGGGCGGGGCGCTGGGCCACCCAGCGGTGGCTGGAGGGCTGATGGCCCTGGAGCTTTTGGGGCCTCCATGGTTCCATTCCATCCATGCGCATCGAATGCATCGCCATCGGCACCGAACTCCTGACCACAAGGCGCCTGGACACCAACTCGGTCTGGCTGGGGGAACGCCTGGCCCGCCTGGGGCTGGCCTTCCACCGCAAGACCGCGGTGGGCGACAACCGGGAGGACCTGGCCGAACTGTTCCGGGAGGCCCTGAAGCGTTCGGACCTCATCCTCGCCACGGGGGGCCTGGGCCCCACCTTTGACGACTTCACCAAGGAGCTCTTCGCCGAGATCCTTGGTGCCGAGCTGGTGGAAGACGCGGGTTCCCGGGCGGACATGCTGGCCTTCTACGCCGCCCGCAACCGGGTTCCGCCCCAGGTGAACTTCAAGCAGGCGCTCATCCCGGTCGGCGCGGAACCGCTGCGGAACCCCGTGGGGACCGCCCCCGGCGTGTGGTGGGAGGACCCGCCCGGGCACCCAGGGGTGCGGATCGTGCTGCTGCCCGGCGTGCCCCGGGAGATGAAGCGCATGTGGGAGGAACAGGTCGAGCCCCGCCTCCGCCCCCTGGCCGGCCCGGCCACCCACACCCTCCGGATGGTGGTGGCGGGCGTGCCGGAGAGCACCCTGGACGAGCGCACCCGGGAGGTGCGGGAGCGGCACGGCCACCTCGACTGGAGCATCCTGGCCAGCCTCACCCAGGTGGAGCTGCTGGTCCGCAGCGAGGACCCCGCGGCACTGGAGGCGGTGCTCTCGGACCTGAAACCGGTGCTGGGCGGCGATCTCGCCGCCGTCGGGGAGGCCAATCTCGAAGAGGCCGTCCTCCAGGCCCTTCGAGCCCGCGGTGAAACGCTGGCCGTGGCCGAAAGCATGACCGGCGGCCTGCTGGCGGCGCGCCTCACGGCCATTCCCGGCGCCAGCCAGGCCTTCCTCGGGGGGGCCACCGTCTACACGCTCGGGGCCAAGGCCGCCCTGCTGGATCTGGACCCGGCCTGGCTCGGCCGGGTGGGCACGGTCTCGGAGGTCTGCGCCACCGCCCTGGCGGAGGCGACGCGGCAGCGCCTGGGCGCCACCTGGGCGCTGGGGCTCTGCGGCAACGCGGGTCCCGAGGCCGAAGGCGAGGCGCCCGTGGGCGCGGTCTTCATCGCCCTCGCCGGACCGGAAGGGACCCAGGTCCGGGCCCTCCGCCTGGCCGGGGATCGGGGGGACATCCAGCTGCGCAGCGCGGCAGCGGCCCTGGATAACCTCAGGCGCAGCATCATCGCTAGACCTTAGGGATTAGTTAACATACATCATTTGCAATATTAAGAATTTACATCATTGTTGCGATTGTTGATGCCAATGAGGCGCATCCTCCTGTTTTTCCGGATCCTCGCGGATCCATCGGAGGTGCGGTATGGAACGGAAGTCGATCCAAACGTTGATCCCGATCTTGGCCCTGGGACTTGCCGCCTTGGCGTTCAGCTGCGGCGGGTCGGGCAGCAGTCAGACTCCGGCCGCGATGCAGCCGTCGGCGCCGGTGGCCTTGTCGGGAGCGGTCTCCGGGACCTCGGGTGCCCTGACCTTCGCGGGTCAGCCGCTGTCTGTGGGAGGGGCGCTGGTCACGGACCAGGGCGCACCCGCCACGCTCGCCGCCATCAAGCCCGGATCGGTGATCCAGGGGACGGCCCTGAAGGCCTCCCTGGGCTTTCAGCTTCAGGTCGCGGACCTGCGGTACGCGGTGGAGGGACTCGTCGCCAGTGTGGACCTGACGGGCTCCAAGCTCGTGGTCATGGGCCAGACCGTGGTCGTGGACGCGCTCACGGTGATCGAGCAGGAGGTGATCGGGGGGCCCGCCACCAGCCTCACCCTGGCGGACCTGAAGATCGGCGACCTGGTCGAAGTCGACGGGGCGCTGAATGCGGATGGTTCCATCCAGGCCTCGCGGATCGAGCGGGAGCCCGCTTCGAGCAGCCCTGATCTCTTCCTCCGGGGCGTGGTCAGCGCCCTGGACACCACGGCCCAGACCTTCCAGACCAGGGGGTTCACCGTCTCCTACGGAACCGCCGTGGTCACCGGGACCCTGGCCAACGGAGTGGAGGTGGTGGTTCACGGCACATGGTCTGGCACGACCCTGACGGCCACCAGGGTGGTGGTGCGGGCCGCGGATGATCCCCCGGGCACCCTGGAAGTCTCCGGTCCCGTCAGTGGTCTCGATGCCACGGCAAAGACCTTCATGCTGATGTCCTACACGGTGGACTACAGCCAGGCGACCGTGAAGGGGACCCTGGCGGACGGCGCCCTGGTGGAGGTCGAGGGGATGCTGAACACCAGCGGGACCGCGACCGTCCTCACGGCCTCCAACGTCGAGGTGGCGTTTGCCCATCCCGGCTCGGGGGACTGCGATGGCGAGAAGACGGGCACCATCACGGCCACCGACGCGACGGCCCTGACCTTGACCGTCGGGTCGGACACCTTCTGGACGGACAGCGCGACCCTCTTCGTGAAAGACGGGGCCGCCGCCACGTTTGCGGATGTGACCGTGGGGGCCAAGGTGAGCCTCCATTTCCTCAGCACCAGGACCAACGCCGCCGGGCAGGCCTATGCCAACAAGGTGGAGATCCTTCCTTTTTGAAAGCCTGATGGTCTGAAAAGGGGCCGGGTCCTGCTCCGCGGGCCCTGGCCCCCGCAGAGGGGCGGGGGTCCTGATAACCTTCTGGCATGACCCCCGCTTCCCCTCTCACCCCGGCTCTTTGGTGCCTCGGCGCCTTTCTGTGCGGCAGCATCCCCTTCGGCCTCCTGCTGGTGAAGGTGGCCGGGAAGGGGGACGTGCGGGCGCACGGCAGCGGCAACATCGGGGCCACCAACGTCAGCCGCGTGGGCGGCAAGGCCCTGGGCCTCCTCACCCTGCTGCTGGACATCGCCAAGGGCTTCCTGCCGGTCTTCCTCGCCAAGCAGCTCGGCTGGGGCGAATCCGCCCTCTCCCTGCTCGCCCTCAGCGCGGTGCTCGGCCATGTGTTCACCCCCTGGCTGAAGTTCCGGGGCGGCAAGGGCGTGGCCACGGCCCTGGGCGTGGCCCTGGCCTTCCGCGCCGCCATGGTCCTGCCCGCCCTGGGGCTGTTCATCGTGCTGCTGCTGGCCTTCCGTTACGTGAGCCTGGGCAGCGTGATGGCGGCCCTGGCCCTGCCGCTCCTCCTGGTCTGGAAGGGCGCCGCGCTTCCGGTGCTCCTCCCCTGGACCGGCCTTGCGCTGCTCGTCATCGTGAAGCACCACGAGAACATCCGCCGCCTGCTGAAGGGGACCGAGTCGCCCCTCTGGGGCGCGAAGAAGGAGACGGCCCATGTCTAGCCACGCGGACATCGGCGTCTTCGGCTCGGGCGCCTGGGGCACGGCCCTGGCCATCACCTGGGCCCGGAAGGGCGCGAAGGTGGCGCTCTGGGGCAATTTCCCCGAGGAGATGGCCCAGATGGCCGCCACCCGGCGGCACCTGCGGCTGAAGGACGTGGTGTTTCCCGAGGGGCTGTCGACCTCCGACGATCCCACCGACGCCTTTGCCGCGCCCCTGTGGATCTCGGCCATGCCCACCCAGGTGACCCCCGAGGCCTGGCGCGGACTGCTGGCCCGCACGCCGCACCGCCCCGAGCTGGTGGTGCACGTCAGCAAGGGCATCCTGCAGAGCACCCGCCAGACCCTGTCCCAGGCCCTCACGGGGGTGCTGGACGTGCCCGTGGGGGCCCTGTCCGGCCCCTCCTTCGCCGACGAGGTGTCCCTGGGTGTGCCCACGGCCATCGTGCTGGCCCTGCCCAACACGGTTTCCGAGGAGCGGGCCAAGGCCCTCCAGGCCCAGCTGGCCTCGGAAAAGCTGCGCATCTACCTCAGCCGCGACGTGGTGGGCACGGAGCTCTGCGGCGCCCTGAAGAACGTCCTCGCCATCGCCGCAGGCCTGGTGGACGGTCTGAAACTGGGCTACAACGCCCGGGCGGCGCTGATTACCCGCGGATTGGCAGAGATGGCGCGCCTGGTGGAGGTACTCGGCGGCCAGCCCGCCACGGTCATGGGCCTCGCCGGCATGGGCGACCTCCTGCTCACGGCCACGGGCCCCCAGAGCCGCAACCGCACCTTCGGCGAGCTGGTGGGCCAGGGGAGGAGCGTGGACGCGGCCCGGGACGCCCTGGGCGGGCAGGTCATCGAAGGCATGTTCACCACCGAGGCCGCCCTGGCCCTGGCGAAGGAACACGGCCTCGACCTGCCCATCGCCGCCGAAGTGCAGAAACTCCTCCACGGCGAATCCCCCCAGGAAGCCGTGCGGCGGCTCATGACGCGATCGCT
>JARLGO010000272.1 GCA_031292655.1 Geothrix sp. | reverse complement strand
GCCGGGGCCACCCGCGGGGGCAGCGGACTTGGGCTCGGGGATCTCGGTGATGATGGCCTCGGTGGTCAGCATCATGGAGGCCACGGAAGCGGCATTGCGAAGGGCCGACTTGGTGACCTTGGCGGGATCGACCACGCCGAAGGCAACCATGTCGCCGTAGGCGTTGGTGGCGGCGTTGTAGCCATAGTTGCCCTTGCCCTCGCGGACGGTATTGACGACCACGGAGCCCTCGACACCGGCATTGTTGGCGATCTGGCGGAGGGGTTCCTCCAGGGACTTGCGAACGATGTCCACGCCCGTGGCCTGGTCGCCAGTGAGCTTCAGCCCGGCGAGCTGGGTCAGAGCGCGAAGCAGCGCCACGCCACCGCCGGCCACGATGCCGTCCTCGACGGCGGCCTTGGTGGCATGCATGGCATCTTCCACGCGGGCCTTCTTCTCCTTCATCTCGGTCTCGGAAGCCGCGCCCACCTTGATGACGGCGACGCCGCCCACGAGCTTGGCCAGGCGCTCCTGCAGCTTCTCCTTGTCGTAGTCGCTGGTGGAGCTCTCCACCTGGGCACGGATCTGCTTCACGCGGCCCTGGATGGCCTCGGTGCTGCCGGCGCCCTCGACGATGGTGGTGTTCTCCTTGTCGATGACGATCTTCTTGGCGCTGCCGAGATCGGCCAGCGTGAGGTTCTCGAGCTTGAGGCCCAGGTCCTCGCTGATGGCCTTGCCGCCGGTGAGGGTGGCAATGTCTTCGAGCATGGCCTTGCGGCGGTCGCCGAAGCCGGGGGCCTTCACGGCGGCCACGTTCAGGGTGCCGCGGATCTTATTGACCACCAGGGTCGCCAGGGCCTCGCCGTCCACGTCCTCGGCGATGATCAGCAGGGGGCGGCGGCTGTTGACGACCTGCTCCAGCAGGGGCAGGAGGTCGCGCATGTTGGAGACCTTCTTCTCGTAGGCGAGGATGTAGGGGTTCTCCAGCTCGACCTTCATCTGGTCGGGGTTGGTCACGAAGTAGGGGCTGAGGTAGCCGCGGTCGAACTGCATGCCCTCGACCACGGTCAGCTCGGTGTCGCGGCCCTTGGCCTCTTCCACCGTGATGACGCCGTCCTTGCCCACCTTGGCCATGGCTTCCGCGATGATCTTGCCGATCTCCTCGTCGCCGTTGGCGGAGATGGTGCCCACCTGGGCGATGGCATTGCCTTCCACGGGCTTCTTGATCTCGTCGATGGCCTTCACGACGGTATCGACGGCGAGGTCGATGCCCTTCTTGATCTCCATGGTGTTGGCGCCGCTCACGACGGCCTTGATGCCTTCCTTGTAGATGGCGCGGGCCAGCACGGTGGCGGTGGTGGTGCCGTCGCCGGCGATGTCGGAGGTCTTGGAGGCGACCTCACGCACCAGCTGGGCGCCCATGTTCTCGTGCTTGTCCTTGAGCTCGATCTCCTTGGCGACGGTGACGCCGTCCTTGGTCATGAGCGGGGAGCCAAACTTCTTCTCGATGAGGACGTTGCGGCCTTTGGGGCCGAGGGTGACCTGCACCGCGTCGGCGAGCTTGTTCACGCCGCGCAGGATCGCCTGACGGGCATCTTCGGCATAAATGATGGACTTGGCCATGTATGTCTCCTTGGTCTCTAAGTCGTTAGCTGACGATGGCGAGAATTTCGTCTTCGCGGACGATCACGTGATCGACGCCGTCGATCTTCACTTCCGTGCCGCTGTACTTGCCGATCAGGACCTTGTTGCCAGCCTTCACGGACATGGGGTTGCGGGTGCCGTTCTCGTTGATCTTGCCCTCGCCGACGGCCACCACTTCAGCCTCCATGGGCTTTTCCTTGGCGGTGTCGGGGATGATGATGCCGCCCTTGACGGTTTCGGCGGCGTCGACGCGCTTCAGCACGACGCGGTCAGACAGGGGCTTGATGGCCATGAGACCTCCTAGGTAGGGATGGAAAGGAACGAACGGGGCTGTTAGCACTCACCAACAGCGAGTGCCAAGTCTGGCATTCTCGGAAACCGGTGTCAAGGAGGATCAGCCCAAGGGGGCCAAAATATTAGTTTTCTAAGGAAGATTTTCTTCGTGATAGCTCGTGACCGGAAAGCGCCGGCGCTTGTTCGATTGGGGTGTAGCCTTGACCCATGGAACCATTGATCACCCTGCGCGACCTGCAAGCCACCCTGGACTATCTGGCGACCATCCACCGAGAGCTGTCGGCACTTCCCCCGGACCTGGCCAGCCTGGACGCGAAGGTCAAGGCGGCTGAAAAGCAGATCGCCGAGAAGACCAAGGCCCTAGATACCGCCCGGGCGCAGATCCTGGTCAAGTCGAGGGAATTGGTCCAGGCGCAGAAAGACGAAGACCGCGCCCGCACCGCCGTGAAGACCACGATCCAGAAGGTGCATTACACCGCGGCCATTCGCGAACTGGACGAAAAGGAGCGCCTCAAGGCCTCCGTCGCCAAGCCTCTCAAGGTCCTCGAATCCAGCGTCCAGACCCTCGAGAAGGCCCTTGCCGTCCTGGAAGAAGAACGCGCCGCGGCCCAGGCCCAGTTCGACGAGATCCACGCGATCTTCCTGAATGAGCACGCCAACCAGGTGGAGGGGCGGAAAATGCTCCAGGCCAAGCAGAAGGCGCTGGAGGCGAAGCTCACCGCGGCCGAGGTGGCGCGCTTCCATCGGCTGGCCGCCGCCCGCCACGGACGGGTGGTGGTGGCCGTGGAGAACGGAGCCTGTTCCGGGTGCAATGTGAAGCTCCGGGGGCCCATCCTCTTCCAGCTGAAGGAAGGGAAGGACCTCATCACCTGCGAGTCCTGCCAGCGGATCCTCTTCCTGTCGTGAGCCTCAGAGACCGGATCGAGAGCCTGCAGGCCCGCCTCCAGCGCGCCTGTGAAGCCACCGGCCGCGACTCCTCCAGCCTCGAGCTGCTGCCGGTCTCGAAAAAACAGCCCCTGTCCCTCATCCGGGAAGCCGCGGCCCTGGGATTCAGCCGCTTCGGCGAGAACTATGTGCAGGAGGGCGCCGACAAGGCCGCCGCCGCGCCGGACCTGAGGTTCGTGCTCCTGGGGCCCCTCCAGCGGAACAAGGCCAAGCCCGCCCTCCAGCACTTTGAGGAGATCCAGAGCCTGGACCGCCCGGATCTCGCGGAGCGGCTCCGGCGCCTGGCCGAAGAACTTGACCTGGTGCGCCCCGTCTGGATCCAGGTGGATCTATGGGACGAGGCCACCAAACTGGGCGGGTGTACAGAAGCTGACCTGCCAGCCCTGATCCAGTCCCTGGGCGGAGACCGACGGCTCCCCCTGCGCGGCCTCATGGCCATCCCGCCCCCCGGGGACGAAGCCGCCTTTGCCCAGGTGGCCGGCCTGCGGGAGCGCCTGCAGCAGGATCTCGGCCGACCCCTGCGCCTCAGCATGGGCATGAGCGGCGACCTCGAGGCCGCCATCGCCGCCGGCTCCGATCAGATCCGCATTGGCACGGCTTTTTTTGGCGAGCGATCGTACTGACCTTTCCAAAAGGACCCCCATGACCACGATCAAGACCGCCACCGCCACGCTGCCCGTCTCCGTGGACGCGCTGTACGGCTTCCTTTCCGACCTGTCGAAGCACCGCGCCTTCCTCGACCCCCCGGCCATGGCCTTCCAGGGCGAGGTGG
>JARLGO010000271.1 GCA_031292655.1 Geothrix sp. | reverse complement strand
GGCGGACGCAACGCCTACCGCCAGCCCTCCCAGAAGTACCTCGACCTGGCCCTCAAGCGGTCCTGGAACTTCACCCGCACCTTCCAGATCGAGGGTGGTGTCCAGGTCTTCAACGTCTTCAACTGGGCCAACCAGACCACCGGCCAGCAGACCGCCATCGGCGCCGCCCCCGGCAATGCCCCCATCGCGAGCTTCGGCTACATCGATACCCTCGATCGCGCCCCGCGCGAAGTGCAGTTCAGCTTGCGCCTGAAGTTCTGAGGCCCCGGGCAGACATGGAAAGGCCCCGCGGTCGCGGGGCCTTTCTTCATGGGAGGTCCGTGATCAGATCCGGAACCGGGCCACCAGGGCGTTGAGCTGCTCGGCCAGGTGGCTGAGCTCGTCCACGGTGTGGGTGGATTCCTTGATGGTGGCGGCCATCTCCTCCATGGCCGCGGCGTTCTGTTCGGCGATGGCGGTGAGGTTGTCCATGGCCGCCACCACGGATTGGCTGTCCTGGCTCTGAGCCTCGCTTTGCGTGCCGATGGTCTTCATGCGCCCCACGGAGTCGGTGATGGCGCTCTGGATGCTGGTCAGGGCCTCGCCCGCGGTGTTCACCATCTTGGTGCCATCCGTGATGGCGCGGTTGGAGGTCTGGATGAGGGCCGTGATCTCCTTGGCGGCCGTGGCGCTGCGTTCCGCCAGCTTGCGCACCTCTTCCGCCACCACGGCGAAGCCCTTGCCGTGCTCGCCGGCCTTGGCGGCTTCGATGGCGGCGTTGAGGGAAAGGAGGTTCGTCTGGTTGGCGATCTCGGTGATCACCGTGAGGATGTTGCCGATCTGCTTCGAATTCTGGTTGATGGCCTGCATGCCGGAGATGGCGCTGCCCACCGCCGTGCCGCCCTTGCCCGTCGCCTGCTGGGCCTGCTCGAACACGCCGAGGGCGTCCGCGACGTTGGAATTGACCACCCGGGAGGCCCCGGCGATGCCCTGCACGCTGTCCGTGGTGGCGGAGACGCTGGCCTTCTGGCTTTCGGCCGCATGGGCGATGCTCTGGGCGGTGCTGTGCATCTCGGACATGCCCGCCGACATCTGCAGGGAGCCCGAGGCGATGTTCGTGGAGATGGCCATCACCTCCTGCACGATCTGGTGGATGTTCTCCACGAACCGGTTGAAGTGGCCCGCCAGGGCCGCGATCTCGTCATTCCCGTGGACCTCCAGGCGGGCCGTGAGGTCGCCCTCGCCTTCGGAGATGTCCCGCATGCGCTTTTGGATGTTCTCCAGGGGGGTGACGATGGCGTTGCCCAGGAAGAAGGCGGCCCCCACGCCCGCCGCCAGCATCAGGGCGCCCAGCAGCGCCAGGCCCAGCACGGCGCCCAGCTGGCTCTTGTGGAGGCGGTCCCGGTTGACGAGCAGCATGACGTAGGACTTCACCGGCGCGCCCTCGATCTTCACCAGTTCGCCCATCACCAGGTAGCCGTTCATGTCGATGGACGGCATGGTGTTGGAGGGGTCCTTGGCCACGGCCTTCAGCAGGGCCTCGGCGTAGGGGGCCAGGTCCACCTGGGAGGTCTTGGCCTTGGATTTGGTGACGATCTTGGCGGCCTGGGTGGCCGGGTCGCGGGTGATGAGGGCGGCCTGGGTGATGTCGGTGTCATCCTTCAGCCCGTCGAGTCCGCGCTCCACCAGGCCCAGGTCCTCGAACTGGACCCCGGACTGGATGCTGTCGGCGACGAGGCCGGCGAGGCTGTCGGCCTTGAGGGTCAGCCCGTCGTTCAGGGCCGATTCGAGCCGCCAGAGGGAGAAGGCCGTAGAGGTGACGCCGAGCACGACCGCGAGGGCCAGGATCGAGTACAGCAGCTTCTTGCGAATGTTAAGATTGTTCCAAAATTCCATGGGCCGCCCCTGAACAGGTGTCCCGCTACATCGGATCCCCGGCGGCGGGAGTTGAATTTTAGCGGAGGGTGACCACCGTCGCGCCCGCCCCGCCCTGGGCCTGAGGGGCGTCTTCGACCCGGGAGATGCCGGGGTGGCCGCGCAGGGCCTCGCGGACCGCCGCTTTCAGTCTCCCGGTCCCGTGGCCGTGGACGATGCGGATGAACCGGCGGCCGGCGGCCAGGGCCTCTTCCACGAAGCGGTAGACGTCGCTGTCCACGTCATCGCTGGCCCGGCCGATGAGGTTGATCTCGGCCTCCACCTC
>JARLGO010000270.1 GCA_031292655.1 Geothrix sp. | reverse complement strand
CGACTACGTGACGGAGAAGTACGGCCAGGACAAGGTCTGCAACATCATCACCATCAACCAGCTCAAGACCAAGGCCGTGATCAAGGACGTGGCCCGGGTCTTCGAGAAGGACTTCGCCTTCGCCAACAACCTCACCAAGCTCGTGCCCCAGGAGCCCGGCAAGCCCATGAGCATCGGCGAGGCCCTCCAGAAGAGTGACAAGCTGCGCGAGCTCTACGAGTCCGATCCCGAGGTGAAGAACATCCTCGACATTTCGGCCCGCCTGGAGGGCCTGTCCCGCAACACGGGCGTCCATGCGGCGGGCGTCATCATCGCCCCGGACGAGCTCACCCGGTTTGCGCCCCTCAGCGTGGACAAGGACAAGAAGGTGATGGTCCAGTACACCATGGTCGAGGCCGAGCGGGCCGGGCTGCTGAAGATGGACTTCCTGGGGCTGGAGACGCTCACGCAGATCGCCAAGACCCAGGAGGTCATCGCCCGGCGCCATGGGCAACCCAAGGACATGGCCACCATCCGCACCTTCGACGACAAGAAGACCTTCGACCTGTTTGCCGCCGGCGACACGGACGGCATCTTCCAGTTCGAATCCGGCGGCATGAAGCAGCTGCTGCGCCAGCTGGGGCCCGACCGCTTCGACGACCTCATCGCCCTCAACGCCCTCTTCCGGCCGGGCCCCCTGGGCGCGGGCATGGGCACCACCTACGTGGAGCGCCGCCATGGCCGCGAGCCCGTGACCTACATGTTCCCGGAGCTGGAGCCCATCCTCGCCCCCACCTATGGCGTGATCCTCTACCAGGAGCAGGTCATGCAGATCGCCAGCCTCGTCGCCGGCTACTCCCTGGGCGAGGCGGACATGCTGCGGCGCGCCATGGGCAAGAAGGACAAGGAGAAGATGGCCAAGGAGAAATCCAAGTTCATCGAGCAGGGCGCGGCCCGGAAGTACGACAGGACGAAGGTGGCCGAGCTCTTCGACCTCATCGAGTTCTTCGCGGGCTACGGGTTCAACAAGAGCCACAGCGCCGCCTACGCCATGGTGGCCTACGAGACCGCCTACCTGAAGGCCAACTATCCCGTGGAGTTCATGGCGGGCCTGCTCTCCACCAAGTCCGGGCGCACGGATGACGTGGCCAAGTACGTGCAGAACTGCCGGGAGCGGGGCATCGAGGTGCTGGGCCCCGACATCAACGAGTCGGCCCTGGACTTCACCGCCACCTCCGACCGGCAGATCCGGTTCGGATTTGCCGCCGTGAAAGGACTGGGCGAGGCCGCCCTCCAGGCGATTTTGGAGGCCCGGCAAGCCGAAGGGAAGTT
Organism: Geothrix sp.; assembly: GCA_031292655.1. Classification (GTDB taxonomy): domain Bacteria; phylum Acidobacteriota; class Holophagae; order Holophagales; family Holophagaceae; genus Geothrix. The sequence goes on along the minus strand of JARLGO010000270.1, from coordinate 2,368 downwards.
CAAGGACCTCTTCCACGCCCTGAAGAGCACGGACCTCCAGAAGGCCAACCGCAAGGTGTGGGAATCCCTCATCAAGGCGGGCGCCTTCGACAGCCTGGAACCCAACCGGGCCGCCCTGCTGCAGGGCCTGCCGGACGCCGTTTCCGCCGCCTCCCGGGGGAGCGGCGACACGGGCATGACCAGCCTCTTCGATGACGCGGAAATGGCCACCCTCAGCGACGACTGGCGGGTGCCCGAGAACATCGAGCCCTGGGACCGCAAGACCCGCCTCGCCGCCGAGCGCGAGGTGCTGGGCCTCTTCGTCAGCGGCCACCCCCTGGAGGAGTTCACCGACGCCATCCAGGTGCACACCCACGGCACCCTGGCGAAGGTGATGGAGGACGCCACCTCGGGCCGGTTGCGGGACCGCAACGAGGTCACCCTCGGCGCCATGGTCTCCACCGTGGCCTTCAAGACCAACCAGAAGGGGGAGCCCTGGGCCATCCTCCAGGTCGAGGACCTCACCGGCAAGATGGAAGTCCTCCTCATGGCCAGCAAGTGGGACCCCGTCACGAAGAAATCCGGCCTGCGCCCCTTCGAGCGCTACCGCCACCTCGCCGTGCCCGAGGCCATGCTGCGCATCACCGGCGAGCTGCGGGTGGAGACGATCCAGGGCAACGGCAACGGCGGGGGCAACGGGAACGGTGGCGATGCCGAAGAGGACGAAGAACAGACCGTCGTGAAGGTCTTCGCCACGCAACTGGAGCCGCTGGAGAGCTTCCAGGGCCAGGGCTTCAATGGGGCCCTGGTGCGCCTGCCGCCCGGGGAATGCCCGCCCCGCATGGCCCCCATCCTCGCCGAGCACCGGGGGGACCTGCCCGTGACCTTCGAGTACCGATCCAAGGAGGGCCTCACGGCCCGGGTGAAGGCGGGTCCTGAGCTGCGCCTGAAGCACGACCCGGACCTGGCGGAACGGCTCGCCCGGGAAACCGGCTGCACGCTGAGCTGGACCTACTGACCGTCCTTCTGACCGTCCTTCCGGAGTATCCTCATGCGCATGCCAAAGCCCCGTCCCGCATCCGAGCCCGATCTGCACGCCGTCATCGAGGCCCTCACCCAGGCCTCGACCACCCTCACGGAGATGCCCCTGGGCCGCCGGGAATTCCCCTCCCGCACGATCCTGGCCTCCCTCGTGGAGGACCTGCGGGCCCTGCTGTTCCCGGGCTATTTCGGGGTCTCCGAGCTGAAGGCGGACACCCTCCGCTACCACCTGGGCGCCTGCATGGACCGGGTGGCCCACGGCCTCTCGGTCCAGATCCAGCGCGGCCTCATGGCCTCGGATGCCGACGGTTCAGACTGCGGGGAACGCTCCCAGGCCCTCGCCCGGGCCTTCATGGCGCGGCTGCCGGAGGTGCGCCATCTGCTGGCCACGGACATCCAGGCGGCCTTCGAGGGCGATCCCGCCGCCACGAGCCCCGACGAGGTGCTCCTGTCCTATCCCGGGCTCCTGGCCATCACCAGCCAGCGGCTGGCCCACGAGCTGCTGAAGCTGGGCGTGCCCCTGCTTCCCCGCATGATCACCGAACACGCCCACAGCCTCACGGGCATCGACATCCACCCCGGCGCCCAGATCGGCGAGCGGTTCTTCATCGACCACGGCACGGGCGTGGTCATCGGCGAGACCTGCATCATCGGCCGCAACGTGCGGATCTACCAGGGCGTGACCCTCGGCGCCAAGAGCTTCCCCCTCGACGCGAACGGCCATCCCATCAAGGGGGTGCCGCGGCACCCGGTGGTGGAGGATGACGTGATCGTCTACTCCAATGCCACCATCCTCGGCCGCATCACCCTGGGCAAGGGCTCGGCCATCGGCGGCAACGTGTGGCTCACCCGCAGCGTGCCGCCGGGCAGCATCATCACCCAGGCCAACGAGAAGGACGGGATGCCCTCATGAACCCCGGGGTGTCGGCATGGGCGTGATCCTGCGGTTCGTCTTTTCCGCCATCGGCCTGCTGGTGGCCTGTTCCTTCGTGCCCGGGCTCGGCCACGGGACCTTCCTGGACCTGCTGATCGTGGCGGTGCTCCTGGCCGCCCTCAACACCACCGTGGGCTCCTTCCTCAGACTCATTGCCATCGTGCCCATGGCCTGCTCCTTCGGCTGCTTCAGCCTCGTCATCAACGGCTTGGTCTTCTGGATGGCGGGGGCGCTGTCCTCCAGGCTGGGGCTGAACTTCACGGTGAGCGGCTTCTGGGCCGGGTTTTTCGGGGCCCTCGTCTCGAGCCTCATCGCCTCCATCCTCAACGGGATCTTCATCCCCAAGGACCGCCAGCGTCCCCAGGGGCCGCCGCCGACCATCAAGGTCGTGAACCCCTGACCGCGAGTCCGCCT
>JARLGO010000269.1 GCA_031292655.1 Geothrix sp. | reverse complement strand
GGACCCAAGACTGAGGCCATTCTCCGACGCCTGTTGGAACCGCGGATGCTAACCTGAACCCATGAGCATGCAGCAGGAGCGGAGTGCCACTTTGGCGAAGCCGAAGCCCCTAGGGCGCGGCACAGGGAGGCTCCGCCTCGGCAAGCGGAGCGTGCCGGAGCACGCAAAGCGTGCGTTAGGCGGAGGTGCCGCGTGACGAAGATCTACTATGCGGGCCAGGATGTGGACGCGCCTTGCGGGCGCTGTGGAGGCGAGACGCGGCACCAGGTCCTGACCGTCACCAACGGGGTGCCGGACCGGCTCATCTGCGGGAACTGCCGGTCCGTGCACAAGTTCCGCGCCGCCAAGCCCGAGCCCCTGCCCCGGACGCCCCGCATCCCCGCGGCGGCCAAGGCCGGCGGACCCCGCCCCGGATCGCTGGTCAACCAGTTCCAGCAGGCCCTGGCGGCGGAGCAGGGCGGCGCCAAGGCCCAGCCCTACCAGGTGGCCCAGCGCTGGGAAGAGGGCGCCTGGATGGACCACCCCACCTTCGGCTTGGGCCGGGTGCAGCGGAAGATGGGCCGGAAGGTGGACGTCCTGTTCAAGGACGGGCTCAAGACCCTGGTCAGCGCATGACGCAAGCACCGCTGCTCGAATCCGGTTCCCCCGCCCTGCGGGAGTTGCGGTTCGCGGTGCTGGACCTGGAGACCACCGGCGGCAGCCCCAAGGCCCGCTGGGGCAAGGATGGGCGCTTCCTCCAGCCCTCGGAGATCACGGAAGTCGGCCTGGTGCAGCTGTCGGGCCCCGTGGTGGAGGAGCGCTGGTCCAGCCTGGCCTCCATCCAGGGCTTCCTGCCCGAGGAGATCCAGCGCCTGACGGGCATCAGCCTGCCCATGCTGGCGGGCGCCCCCCCCTGGGAGCAGGTGGCCCTGAAGATGGCCCCCAAGCTCGAAGGCCGCGTCTGGGTGGCCCATCACGCCCCCTACGACGGCAGCTTCCTCAAGGCCTGGCTGCCCGAGGGCGTGTGGCGCCGGCACCGGCTCATCTGCACCCGCCTCCTGGCCAAGAAGCTCATCCCCGAGCTGCCCCGGCGCAGCCTGGCCGAGCTGTGCGACTTCCTCGGCATCACCAACACCCGGGCCCACCGGGCCCTCCAGGACGCCGAAGCCACCGCCGAGGCCCTGCAGCACCTCCTCCAGCGGGCCGAGGATCAGGGGCTGGACGGAGAGGCCTTCCTCGCGGTCGGCGAGGTGCCCTGGAGCAAGGTGTGATGGGCTGTAGGCTGTAGATTGTGGGACCGAAGACTGAAGACTGAGGACTGACACCCCATGGATCTCGCCCGTTTCCTCGAACTCGTCCGCACCCAGGGCTGGCAGGGCTGGTCGCTGTGGGCCGTGCTGCTGGCCCAGGCGCTGCTCTGGGTGGGGCTGGTGCGCCTGCACCTCTCGCTGGAGCGGGAGGAGGCACCCTGGGAGGAATGCATCGGGAAGATCCGCTCGGCCTTCCTGCGCAAGGTGAACGGGGAGGAGGAGATCCAGGAGCTGAAGGTCCACCGCTACGCCCCCCTGGTGGACCAGCTGGTGGCCCTGCATTTCGCCGAAGAGAAGGCCGACCGCTTCGACCGCTGGCTGCTGCTGCGCTGGAAGCTGAAGGAGGGCCTGCGCCCCTACTGGTTCCGCTGGGGCTACCTGATCATCGCCTTCGGGGCCGTGGTGTGGTACCTCCAGGGCCTGCGCCTGGACATGGGCACCGAGGCCCTCAAGCGCACCCCCGTGGATCCCCGGCTGCTCTGGGTTTGGCTGGGCTACGCCATGATCCTGGCTTGGAAGATCGTGCGCATCCACGGCAACCTCGAGCGGGTCCAGCGCAGCCTGCTGCTGCCGAGGCGGGACGAGTAGGCCCCGGGTTGTCGGGGTGTCAATCCTGGACGGCTTTCTTCACGGGCTGGACGGGTTCTGCCAATGGCAGTTGGCCTTCGGGTCCGACGACAGCTCCCCGTTCCGGGGGAGAAAACACGGGATCCCCGTACCGGTCGTAGGTCCAGGTGAGCCCAGCCGTGGCGATGGATTCGGTCATGGTTTCCGGGGCGCCAGGAGGCGCGACAATCTGTGACGCCGTCCCGCTATTGGGATCCACCTCCCACCACACAATTGCCGGTCTGTCCCACCAGGACCACTTCTGGCGGGCCTGGAAGAACCCCGGCTTTTCGGGTTGTCCCTGCTCATCCAAAAGGGGCAGGTCCTTCCTGGCGAAAAGCACTGCTCCCAGGCTACGCGTGGCCACCAGCAGGGCCCCATCGCGCAAGGGCTGGCAGCCCAGAACGGCTCTCTCGTGGCGCCAGTAGCTGTCGATCTGGCATAACTCGTCATCACTGCCCTGGTCGAACAACTGGATGCGTCTGCGGAACCGGCCCTTTTCATCGAACACCCAAAACAAGCCATAGTGCCGGTTGATCAGCACCAGCCCCTCATCGGACTCCACGGCAGGAAGCCCCCCCTTCAGAGCCGCGAAATCCAAGGGGATCGTGTCCACCGACAGCAGCCTCCGCCTTTTATTGAAGAGATACCGCTTGCCACCGTGTTCAATGAACGGAACGCCGCGCTTTGCGGCCACTGGATCCGACTGGGCCGGAAGGTAGATCCCTTCGCCCAGATCGACGAACACCAGGGATTCAATCTCGCAGGCCCCTTCTTCGGATCTCTTCAATAGGCAGAGGGAATCGGCGCGGCCATCCACCCAGCACCCGTCCTGCCATTCCGCCAACACCCTGTCCTGGC
>JARLGO010000268.1 GCA_031292655.1 Geothrix sp. | reverse complement strand
CTACTTCACCCGCTCCATGAACGTGCGGTCCACCGTGTTCACCCGGATCTTTTGCCCCGCTTCCATGTAGGGGGGGACGCCCACGGTGATGCCGTTGTCGAGCTTGGCGGGCTTGTAGGAACCGGTGGCGTTGGCGTTCTTCATCACGGGATCGGTCTCCACGATCTCCAGCACCACGCTGGGCGGCAGGGTGGCGCCCATGGCCTGGCCCTCGTAGAACTCGATTTCGACCTGCATGTTGGGCTCGAGGAAGACCATGTCCTCGCCCAGGATCTCCTTGCTCACTTCCAGCTGCTCGTAGGTCTCGTTGTTCATGAAGACCAGGTGGCCGCCGTCCTCGTAGAGGAATTCGAGCATGTGCTGTTCGAGGCTGGCCTTGTCCACCTTGTCGGAGCTGCCGAAGCGGTTCTCCCGGTTGATGCCGTCCTTCAGGCGCTTCATCTTCACCTGGACCCGGGCCGGCAGGTTGCCGGGGGTCTGGTGCTCGACGCTGATGACGCGGCAGAGCTCGTTCTCGAAGTTGACAATCATCCCGGCGCGGACCTGGGTGGCGAGGATCAGAGGCATGGGGGGAGCTCCCAAGGGTGAGTATCGGAGGATCTTTGCAAGGGCTCTGACGGAGGCCCCGTTTAAAAACCCCTCGACGGGTCCCGGCTGCAAAGGCTCCCGGAGGAGCCTTTTTCGCCACCCGGCGGGGGTTTTTGGTGGGCGTACCAGGATTCGAACCTGGGACTTCTACCGTGTGAAGGTAGCACTCTACCGCTGAGTTATACGCCCACGGTCGATCAGAATACAGCAGGACGGGGACCTTTCCAAGCCTCAATCATCCGGCGGTCCGGACCCGGCGGAGGGTCTGCGCGAAGCGCGGGGCCTCCGCCGCCCGCATGCCGCAGAGGCCCACCCGCAGGCCCTCTGGAAGGGGCACGGTGAAGACGCCCTCCCCCTTCATCCGCTCACAGACGGCCTCGGGGTCGGCCACGGCCACACAAACGAAGAACCCGCCCGTCCAGTGCAGGGCGGCCATGCCCTCGGCCGCCAGGGCCTCGTCCAGGGCCGAGGCCCGCGCGGCCAGCACCTCGGACCAGTGGCGCTGCTCCGCCGCCAGCCTCGCCTGGGCCTTCCCGTCCTTCTCCAGCCGCAGCAGCAGGGACTGGGGCGCCTTGGCGCAGTTGGACCAGGTGCCCCGGCAGGACTGGGTGAGCGCCGCCTGGAGGGCCGGGTCCCCCGACCACGGGAAGGCCAGGGCGCCGCACCGCGCGCCGTAGAGAGTCATGGACTTCGACAGCGACATGGACGCGCCCACCAGCACACGACCCTCGGCGCCCAGGGCGGCGTAGTCGGCCATGGCCGCCATCACGGCCTCGGGTTCCTTCGTGTAATCGAGATAGGCGAAGTCCAGGAGGAGGGTGATCGGGCCCAGGGCCGAGGCCTGGCGGAGGACCTCCTGGAGGGCCTGGCGATCCGAGGGGCTCAGGCTGCGTCCCGAGGGGTTGTGGCAGGGATCGTTGAGAAGGAGCAGCACCCGGCCCTGCTGCTTCAGGAGGCTCCGCAGGGCCTCCGCCCAGGCGGCGACGTCCAGGGGCTCCTGCGCCGCAGGCCAGGGGGCGGTGACCAGGCCCAGGCCGTTTTCCGCCGCCATGGTGGCGTAAGGTCCCCAGTAGGGGGCCGTGGTGAGCACCTGCTGGCCCGCTTCCAGGAAGTTGCGCATCGAAAGGGAAATCGCGCCACTGCCCCCGGGCGTGGCGCAGGCGGCGCCGGCCGATCCGAGGCCCGGCCAGTGCCGGTTCACGAGGGCCCTCAGGAAAGCCGGATCCCCGGCGATGGGCGCGTAGGGCGCCACCTCGAGGGCCCCCAGGTCGCGCCAGAGGTCCATGACGGACTCCAACACCACCAATTGGCCCGAATCATCCAGCAGCGCGCCCACGGTGGCATTGAGGATGGATTCGCCCGAAGCCCGCCGGGCCTGGGCCTCGGCGTTCAGGGCGAAGATGGGATCGTCCGCAGGAAAGGCACGTCGGGAGGGGATTAGCTGTCGCGTCATGCGTTCTGATTATGGGGCAACGGCGCCTCCAGGACAGCATCCGTTACTTGAGCACGGGCGGATGGGCCTTGGCCCAGCGCAGGAAGGCGGCGGCCTGGCCCGCCAATCCGCCTCCCGGCTGGGCCCAGGAGAAGGTGCGCAGGATGCTCAGGTCCGGCAGCGGGATCACCGCCAGCCCCCCCCGGGCCACCTCCCGCTGGATGCTCCACCGGGACAGGAACCCGATGCCCAGGCCCAGCAGCACGCAGGATTTGATGGCTTCGGTATCCCCCACCACCAGGTCCGAGTCCCGCGGCGCCCCCACCACCCGCAGCTTCCGCAGGGCCCGCTCCACCACCACCCGGGTGCCCGAGCCCGGCTCGCGCCAGATCAGCGGCACCGCCGCCAGGTCCGCCGCGGTGCGCACGCCGGCCAGGAGGGGCGGGGCCCGGAGGGCCCGGACCGCCACCAGTTCGTCCCGGAGGTAGGGCTGCAGCGAAAGCCCCGGCGCCCGGGTCAGCCCCTCCACCAGGGCCAGGGGGACCCGCCCCTCCCGCAGCCAGGCCAGCACCTCGTCCGTGTTCCCCACCTCCAGGGCCAGGGCGCTGGGCTGGTGGGCGGCCAGGAAGCCGCGGAGCACCGGGGGCAGGATGTAGGTGGCGGCCGTGGTGCTCGCGCCGAGGCGCAGGCCGCCCCCGGGCGGCAGCTCCGCCCGGATCTGCTCCCCCGCCTCCTCCAGCAGGCGATGGACCCGCCGGGCGTAATCCAGCAGCAGCCGCCCCGCGCCCGTCAGCTCCACCCCCGAGGCGTGGCGGGTGAAGAGGGGCCGCCCGACCTCGGCCTCCAGCTGGCGGATCTGGGCCGT
>JARLGO010000267.1 GCA_031292655.1 Geothrix sp. | reverse complement strand
GATCGACGGCACCAGCACCGAAGGCATGAGCTCCAACGCCGCCCTCCAGAAACTCCGTGGCGAGAAGGGCACCCTCGTGGAGATCGCCGTGCAGCGGGGGGGCGTCGCCGAGCTGCTGCGCTTCTCCATCTCCCGGGCTGAAGTCCCCACCAACAGCGTCTACTACAGCTTCATGCTGAACCCCACCACGGGCTTCATCCTCATCAAGGACTTCGGTGAAACCACCTCCGAGGAATTCGAGAAGGCCGTGGCCACGCTGAAGCAGCAGGGCATGAAACAGCTCATCCTGGACCTGCGGGGGGACGGCGGCGGCGTCCTGGATGCCGCCATCGGCATCTGCCGCCAGCTGCTGGGACCCGACCAGCTCATCGTCAGCCAGAAGGGCCGGGATGGCCGCGAGGAAAACCAGACCCGCACCAGCAAGGGCTCCCAACTCGACCCCTTCCCGCTGGTCATCCTCATCAACCGCGGCACCGCCAGCGCCAGCGAGATCGTCACCGGCGCCGTCCAGGACCACGACCGGGGCCTTGTCGTGGGGCAGACCAGCTGGGGCAAGGGGCTCGTGCAGAGCGTGCTCACCATCAACCGCTCCCGCGGCCTCACGCTGACCACCGCACGCTACTACACGCCCTCGGGCCGCAACATCCAGCGCGACTACAGCCACGGCCTGGACGACTACTACAATCCCGACGACGAGAAGGACCCCAAGCCCCAGGGACCGGCCTTCAAGACGGACCTGGGCCGCACGGTCTACGGCGGGGGCGGGATCAACCCCGACTATGCGCTGCCCAACCTCCGGTTCGACGAGTTCATGGTCGACCTCCGGTTCCGCCACCAGGCCTTCTTCCGGTTCGCCGTGCGCGAGAAAGAGCAGTTCGGCGTCAAGCCCGGGCAGCACGCCGACGAGGCCGTCATGAAGCGCTTCCGCGCCTGGGCTCAGGAGCAGAAGCTGACCATCTCCGACAAGGACTGGGAGGCCAACTTCAGCGCCATGCAGGAGCAGATCTCCATCGAGATGCAAAACGTGGCCTTCGGTATCGAGGCGGGCTTCAAGATCCAGTGCGAGAAGGATCCCGCCGTCCTGAAGGCCCTGGAGGTCATGCCCGAGGCCGGATCGCTGCTTCAAAAGAAGCGGCTCCTCCGCTCGGGCGCCCCCACGAAGGTCGCCGCCACCCTCTGACCGAGGCTCCCATGGACGTCACGCTTCCCGATCACGTCGAAGCCCTGCGTCACGAGGTCCGCAGGTTCGCGGAGCGGGAGATCCGCCCCCACGTCATGGCCTGGGACGAGGCCAAGGCCTTCCCCTTTGCTGTGGTGAAGCAGCTGGGTGCGATGGGCATGATGGGCGTCATCTTCCCCGAGCAGTACGGGGGGGCCGGCATGGGCTACCTGGAGTACGCGGTGGTGGTCGAGGAGCTGTCCCGGGTGGACGGCTCCGTGGGCATCTCCGTGGCCGCCCACAACAGCCTGTGCAGCAACCACATCTTCGCCATGGGCGACGAGCGCCAGAAGCAGGCCTACCTGGTGCCCCTGGCCAGCGGGAAGGCCATCGGCGCCTGGGGCCTCACCGAGCCCGGTTCGGGCAGCGACGCGGGCTCCCTCCTCACCTCGGCCCGGAAGGAGGGCTCGCACTACCTCCTGAACGGCACCAAGACCTTCATCACCCACGGCACCGTGGGCGACATCTTCGTGGTCATGGCCCGCACCCGGCCCCCCCGCGAGGGCCACAGCAGCGCCGACGGCATCAGCGCCTTCGTGCTCGAAAAGGGCATGAACGGCTTCCGGGCCGGCAAGCAGGAGAACAAGCTGGGCCTCCGCGCCAGCGACACCTCGGAACTCATCATGGAAGACGTGAAGGTGCCCGAGGCCAACCTCCTGGGCGAGGACGGCGTGGGCTTCAAGCAGGCCATGAAGACCCTGGACGGGGGCCGCATCAGCATCGGGGCCCTGGGCCTGGGCATGGCCCAGGGGGCCTTCGAGGAAGCCCTGCGCTACAGCAAGGTCCGCCGCACCTTCGGCCACCCGCTGGCCGACCACCAGGGCATCCAGTTCAAGCTGGCGGACATGGGCACGGAAATCGAGGCCGCCCGCCTGCTCATCTACCGCGCCGCAGGCTTGAAGGACCAGGGCCTGCCCTACGCCAAGGCCGCCAGCATGGCCAAGCTCT
>JARLGO010000266.1 GCA_031292655.1 Geothrix sp. | reverse complement strand
GCACCCTACCACCAAGCGGCCGCCCTTGCACGGCTGGGATTCATCCGCGGATCGGTGTGAGAATGGCTCCCCCCCGGAGGCTCTTGCATGAGGATCCTTGCCATGGCCCTTGCCGTCACCACCGCCCTCACCGCCCAGACCCCCCTCAGCTATCCGCCGACCCGGAAGGGCGACGTGGTGGACGACTTCTTCGGCACCCAGGTGGCCGACCCCTACCGCTGGCTGGAGGATGACAACAGCGCCGAGACCAAGGCCTGGGTGGAGGCCCAAAACAAGGTCACCTTCGCCTACCTGGCGCAGATCCCCCAGCGGGAGAAGATCCGGGAACGCATCACCAAGCTCTGGGATTTCGAGAAGTACAGCGCCCCCTTCAAGCGGGGCAAGCGCTACTTCTACTCCTACAACACGGGCCTGCAGAACCAGGCGGTGCTCTACGTCACCGAGGATCCCCAGGCCCAGGGCCGGATCCTCCTCGACCCCAACACGCTCAGCAAGGACGGCACGGTGGCCCTCAGCGGGATCAGCCTCACGGAGGACGGGAGCCTCCTGGCCTATTCCGTGTCCGTGGCCGGCTCCGACTGGCAGACCTGGAAGGTGCGGGACGTGGCCACGGGCAAGGATCTCTCCGACGAGATCCTGTGGTCCAAGGCCAGCGGCGCCTCCTGGTTGAAGGACGGCAGCGGGTTCTACTACAGTCGCTACGAGGCCCCCAAGGCCGGCGACGCCCTCACGGGCGTGAACAACAACCACCAGCTCTGCTTCCACAAGCTGGGCACGCCCCAGACGCAGGACGTGCTCGTCTACCAGCGTCCCGACCAGCCCGAGTGGTACCTGGGGGGAGCCGTCACCGACGACGGCCGCTGGCTGATCATCTCCTGCGGCAAGGGCACCAACCCCGAATCCAGCCTCTTCCTGCAGGACCTCTCGAAGCCCGGCAGCCCGGTGGAACCCTTCCTGGACAAGATGGACGCCACCTACAACGTGGTGGACAACGAGGGCGACCGGTTCTTCGTCAGCACCAACCAGGGGGCGCCCCGCAACCGCCTGGTGGCCATCCGCAGGGGCCAGACGGACCCTTCCACGTGGACCGAGCTCATCCCCCAGGGCCCGGGCCAGGACGTGCTGGAATCCGTGTCCCTGGTGGGCGGGCGCTTCGTGGCCACCTGGATGCGGGACGCCCACTCCGCCGTCGAGTTCTACGATCTGAAGGGCAAACCCACGGGCGCCCTCGCCCTGCCGGCCCTGGGCACGGTCGGCGGCTTCGGCGGCCGGCGGGAGGACCTGGAGACCTTCTACAGCTTCGGCAGCTTCACCTATCCCGGCACCATCTACCGCCTGGACCTGAAGACGGGGAAGAGCACCGTCTTCCGCACCCCGAAGGTGGCCTTCGAACCCGCGGACTACGAGGTGGAGCAGGTCTTCTACCCCAGCAAGGACGGCACGAAGATCCCCATGTTCCTGGTGCACAAGAAGGGGCTGAAGCGCGATGGCCAGAACCCCACCCTGCTCTATGGCTACGGCGGCTTCAACGTGTCGCTCACGCCGGGGTTTTCCGTGTCCCGCATGGTCTGGCTGGAGATGGGGGGCGTCTACGCCATGGCCAACCTGCGCGGGGGCGGCGAGTACGGCCTGGCCTGGTACGACGCGGGCCGGAAGGACAAGAAGCAGAATGTCTTCGATGACTTCATCGCCGCCGCGGAGTGGCTCATCGCGCACAAGGTGACCTCCACGCCCAAGCTCGCCGTCAACGGCGGCAGCAACGGCGGCCTGCTGGTGGGGGCCTGCCTCACCCAGCGGCCCGACCTCTTTGGCGCCGCCGTGCCCGAGGTGGGCGTCATGGACATGCTGCGCTTCCACAAGTTCACCCTGGGCTGGGGCTGGAAGAGCGACTACGGCAGCAGCGAAACCAAGGAGGGCTTCGAGACCCTCATGAAGTACTCGCCCCTGCACGCCATCAGGCCCGGGGTGAAGTATCCGCCCACCCTCATCACCACCGGCGACCATGACGACCGCGTGGTGCCCGCCCACAGCCACAAGTTCACGGCCACCCTGCAGGCCGCCCAGGCGGGACCCGCGCCCATCCTCACCCGCATCGAGGTCAGCGCGGGCCACGGCGCCGGCAAGCCCACGGACAAGGCCATCGCCGAGCGGGCCGACGTCCTGGCCTTCCTGGTGAAGAACCTGGGCATGAACCCCTGAGCTTTGCTCCAACCTTGTGTTACGAGGTATCCTGGGGGGACCGTCCCTCAGGAGGCTTCCGCATGACCCCGGCCCCGCTTCGATCCTGCCTGCTGGCCCTCGCCGTCCCGGCCCTCCTGGCCCAGGCGCCCCTGACCTATCCCGCCACCCGCAAGGGGGACGTGGTGGACGACTACCACGGCACCCAGGTGGCCGATCCCTACCGCTGGCTGGAGGACGACCGCTCCCCGGAAACCGCCGCTTGGGTGGAGGCCCAGAACCAGGTGACCCAGGCCTACCTGGCCGGGATCCCCCAGCGGAAGGCCATCGAAGCCAGGCTCACGAAGCTGTGGGACTACGAGAAGTACGGCGCCCCCAGCAAGCGGGGGAAGTTCTACACCTACACCTACAACACCGGGCTCCAGAACCAGGGCGTGCTGTACGTCACCACGGACCTGAAGGACCCGGGCCGGGTGCTGCTGGATCCCAACACCCTCAGCGCCGACGGCATCGTGTCCTTGGGCGGCACCGTCTTCACCGAGGACGGCCGCCTCATGGCCTACGCCCTGTCCAAGGGCGGCGCCGACCTGAACGTGTGGAAGGTGCGAAGCGTGGAGACGGGCCGGGACCTGCCCGACGAGCTGCCCCTGGGCCGCAACGGCGTGGGCGGCTGGGCCAGGGACGGCAGCGGCTTCTACTACACCCGCTACCCCCTGCCCAAGGACCGCAGCGCCCTCACGGGCGTCTTCAAGAACCAGCAGCTCTTCTTCCATAAATTAGGCGAGCCCGTGGCCAAGGATGCCGTGGTCTACAAGCGCCCCGACCAGCCTGACTGGGGCTTCGGCGCCCACGTCACCGAGGATGGCCGCTGGCTGGTGATCTACCAGAACCAGGGCACGGACCGCCGCAGCCGCATCTTCCTCAAGGATCTCGCCAAGCCCGACGGCCCGGTGGAACCCTGGCTGGACAAGTTTGACGCCTCCTACCGCGTGGTGGGCAACGACGGCGCCACCTTCTACGTCTTCACGGACCACGGCGCCCCCCGGGGCCGCCTGGTGGCCATCGAGCGCGGCCGGCCCGAGCCCAAGGACTGGAAGACGCTGATTCCCGAGGCTCCGGGCCGCGACGTGCTGGCCGGCGTGAACCTGGTGGCCCACCGCTTTGCCGCCACCTGGCGCATCGACGCCTTGAACAAGGTCCGCCTCTACGACCTGAACGGCAAGCTGGAGCGCGAGATCGCCCTGCCGGGCGTGGGCACCCTGGCCGGCTTCGGCGGCCGGCGCGAAGACACCGAGGCCTTCTACGGCTTCACCAGCTACAACCTGCCGACCACCCTCTATCACTACGACTTCGCCAGCGCCAAGAGCGAGGTCTTCCGGCAGCCCAAGGTGGCCTTCGATCCCGCCGCCTTCGAGGTGAAGGAGGTCTTCTACCCCAGCAAGGACGGCACGAAGATCCCCCTGTTCCTGGCCTACCGGAAGGGCCTCAAGCTCGACGGCCAGAATCCCACGCTGCTCTACGGCTACGGCGGCTTCAACATCGCCGCCAGCCCCCGGTTCAGCCCCGCCACCGTGGCCTGGCTGGAGATGGGCGGCGTCTACGCCGAGGCCTGCCTGCGCGGGGGCAGCGAGTACGGCCGCGAGTGGTACGACGCGGGCAAGCTGCGCCACAAGCAGAACGTCTTCGACGACTTCATCGCCGCCGCCGAGTGGCTCATCCACGAGAAGTACACCTCCACCCCCAAGCTGGCCATCCACGGCGGCTCCAACGGCGGCCTGCTCGTGGGCGCCTGCCTCACCCAGCG
>JARLGO010000265.1 GCA_031292655.1 Geothrix sp. | reverse complement strand
TGACGTGGTGGCCTGGCGTGGGCCGGACCTGTGGGTCAACGGCCAGCGGCAGGAAGAGCCCTGGGTCGTCCATCCGGAACGCAGCGGAAGCGGGCAGCAGGCCTGCGGTGCGGGCTACCTGGTCCTGGGGGACAACCGCCCCGACAGCCAGGACGGGCGGACCTGGGGGACGATCCCCCGGGAGGCCCTGCGGGGGCGCATCCTCTGAAAGGCCGAACCATGACCGCATCCCGCTTTCGCGCCGTCGATCTCGCCGCTGCCCTGGGCGTGGTGCTCATCTGGGGATCGAATTTCGTCGGGATGAAGGTCGGCCTGCGGGCCCTGACGCCGTTCCAGCTGTGCCTCGCCCGCTATGTCTTCGCCGCCTTCCCCCTGGTCCTTTTCGTACCCCGTCCCCAGGTCCGCTGGGTCTGGGTCGTGTGCTACGGGCTCCTGCAGGGGGTCGGCCAGTTCGGCCTGCTCTTCACGGCCCTGCACCTGGGCATGACCGCCGCGCTGGCCTCCGTGCTCATGCAGACCCAGGTCTTCTTCACGGCCTTCTTCAGCTTCGCCCTGCTGGGGGAGAAGCCGGACCGCCCCCTGATCATCGGGCTGGTGCTCGCGGGCCTCGGCCTCGCCTGCATCGCCGCAGAGCAGCTCACCCGTTCCCTCCACGCCCAGGTGCCGGTCACGACGGGGTCGGGCCTGGCCCTGACCCTGGCCGCGGCGTCCATGTGGGCCGCCTCCAACCTGATCGTGCGCCAGGCGCGCGGCACGCGGGCGCCCTTCAAGATCGTGCCCTTCATGGTCTGGAGCAGCCTCGTACCGATCCTCCCCCTCCTGGGGATGACGCTGCTGTTCGATCCGGCGCCGGTCCGCGGGGCGTGGCACCAAGTGCCGTGGAGCGGCTGGCTCGCGGCCGCCTACCTCGGCTGGGTTTCCACCATCATTGCCTACGCGCTGTGGACAGGCCTGCTCATGCGCCATCCGGCCAACCGGGTCGCCCCCTTCAGCCTCGGAGTCCCGATCGTGGGCCTGGCCGCGGGCGTGTTCACCCTCCATGAGTCCATCAGCGGCTGGCAGTGGGCCGGCATCGGGTTGATCGCCGCCGCCCTGGCCGCCGTCGTTCTGGGCGGCACGCTGAGGGACTCGCTCCGTTCCGCACCCGGTCGCACCTCTGTTTGAGAACAGCCCCTAGCGTCCCAGCTTCTTCAGCTCCTGCACGGCGGCATCGTTGCCCTGGTCCGCGGATTTCTTCAGCCAGACCGCGGCCTGTTCCAGGTCCTTTGGGGTGCCCACGCCGTGGGCGCAGCACCAGCCCAGGTTGTACTGGGCCTGCAGGTAACCCTGCTCTGCGGATTTCCGGTACCAGATGACGGCCAGGCCATCGTCGGCAGCAACGCCGCGGCCGGTCTTGTACATGGCGCCCAGGTTGTTCTGGGCGTACATGTGTCCCTGCTCGGCCGCCTTGCGGTACCACGCCACCGCCTGGGCCTCGTCCTTGGCCACGCCCCGGCCCGACTGGCAGAGCACGCCAAGGTTGTTCTGGGCATCGGCCAGGCCCTGTTCGGCGGCCTTCCGGAACCAGAGGGCCGCCTGCTCCTCGCTCTTGGCCACGCCGCGACCGCCGGCCAACATGGTGCCGAGGTTGTACTGGGCATGGACTTCCCCCTGCTCGGCGGCCTGGCGGTACCAGAGGACGGCCTGCTCCTCGCTCTTGGCCAGGCCCAGGCCCTTGGCGCACATGGCGCCGAGATCGTTCTGGGCCTGGGCGTTGCCCTGCTCGGCGGCCCTGCGCATCCAGGTGGCGGCCTGGGCCTCATCCTTGGCCACGCCGCGACCCGCCAGGAACATGAGGCTGAGGCTGCGCTGGGCCATGGCATCGCCCTGCTCAGCCGCCTTGCGGTACCAGGAGGCGGCCAGGTCCAGATCGCGGGCAGCCTCGGGGCCCGTCTCCAGGAGGTTGGCGAGCCAGGCCATCGCGTCCACATCGCCGGAGTCCGCCGCCTTGACGAGCGCCTCCTGGGCCCTTCGCGCGTACAAGACCGCGCGGCCCTGGTCCGGGGTCACGCCCTGTCCCAGGCGGTAGGCATCCGCGACATTCTTGAGCGCGATGCCCAGGCCCTGCTCGGCCGCGAGCTGGAACCACCGGAAGGCCTGCCGGGGATCCTTCTCGATGCCGGCCTCCGGCACGCCCCGGAGGTACATGAACCCCATGCCGTTCTGCCCCAGGGGATCCCCCGCCTCCGCCGCCTTCTGGAAGTACTCCAGGGCCTTCCGCACCTGGACCGGGGTGCCCCATCCGAAGGTGTACATCCGTCCCAGGTAGGCCATGGCCGGGGCGTAGCCCAGGTCCGCGGCCTGGAGGAACTGGAGCAGGGCCTCGCTGTCGTTCCGGGGCAGGCCCTGCCCGCGGTGGTAGGCCAGGCCCTTCTCGAACATCCCGCGGGCCCGGTCATCCTGGACCCGGGGGCCCGGATCCGCGGGGACGGGGGCGGTCCCGGGCTGGAAGTAGAAGTCCCCCGTGAGGCTGGAGCTGTCCCAGGGGACCTGCTGGTCATGGCTGGCCTGCTTGACCCCGATGCGGACCTTCTTGAACACCTCCTCCACCTTGAGACCGGGCTCCCGCAGGGTCTTCAGGAGCTGCTGGGTGTAGAGGCCGTTGGCGCCATCGCCATCGGCGGCGGTGGCACCCGGGGCGGTGGCAAAGGCGATGAAGGTGCCGCTGGGGGCCTCCATTTGCGCCAGGCCGCGGCTGCCACCGCGGAAGGACCGGGCGAAGGGATTGTTGCGGCAGGCGTCCAAGATCAGGAGGTTCAGCCGGTTCTTGGCGGTGTCCATGCGGGCGACCACGGTGTTGGCGTCCAGGCCCTCGCTTTGCACATCCTCCTCCGTGGCGATGTCCGCCCCCACCGGAATGAGGTAGTTGGCGCCCCGCACCGCCATGCCGTGACCCGCGTAATAGAAGAGGCCCACGCCGCCCGCCCCGAGCTTCTGCCCGAAGCCGCGCACCGCGTCCAGCATCTGCTTGCGTCCGGCGTCCAGGATGAGGTCCACCTGGAAGCCACAGGCGCGCAGGGCCGAGGCCATGGCCTTGGCGTCGTTCACGGGATTCCGCAGGGGCGATTCCCGGTAGGCCCCGTTGCCGATCACCAGGGCGACGCGCTGCTCGCCCGGCACGGGCGCACTCGAATCCTGCTGGGGCCTCAGGGCCCGGTTCTCCCCCGAGGTCTGGCCGGCGGCCTGCCCCAGCAGCAGACAGGGCAGGAGGCAGCCGAACAGGACCCGGCCCGGGCGAAGGAGCATGGCGAGACCTCCGAGGGGATTGAGGCCTTCCATTCTAGGGGAACACCAAAGGCTGTGGTGAGTCCGCCTGGGGCCGGTCCTGCAGCACCGCGGCGAGCACCTCGTGGACCTGGTCGATCCAGAGGATCTGGAGGCGCTCCCGGGCGGCAGGGGGGATCTCCTCCAGTTCTTTGCGGTTGCGGGAGGGCAGGAGCACCGTGGTGATGCCCGCCCGGAGGGCCCCCAGCACCTTCTCCTTGATCCCGCCCACCGGGAGGACCAGGCCCCGCAGGGAGACCTCTCCGGTCATGGCCACATCGCTGCGCACGGGACGCCCCGTGAACAGCGAGGCCAGCGCCGCGAACATGGCCACGCCCGCGCTCGGCCCGTCCTTGGGCGTGGCTCCCGCCGGCACGTGGATGTGGACATCGAGCCGCTCGAAGTCCTGGCCGGCCAGGCCCAGCTCCCCCAGGTGGCCCTTCAGGAGGGACAGCGCCGTCTGGGCGCTCTCCTTCATCACCTCGCCCAGCTGGCCCGTCAGGAGGAGCTTGCCGCTGCCGGGCACCCGGCTCGCCTCGATGAACAGGATGTCCCCGCCCACGGGCGTCCAGGCCAGCCCCGTGGCCACCCCGGGCATGCCGGAATGCATGGCGCTCTCCGACTCGAAGCGGCGCGGTCCCAGGATCTCCCCCAGGTCGTCCGGCCCGACCTGGACGGCCTCCGCGAGGCCCTCGGCGACCTGCATCGCCACGTGGCGGAGGACGGACCCGATCTCCCGTTCGAGGTTGCGCACGCCGGCCTCGCGCGTGTAGTCGCGGACGATGGCCGTGAGGGTCGCCTCCTCCAGGCTGCACTGCGGGTCCGTCAGCCCGTTGGCTGCCAGCTGCCGGGCCACCAGGTAGCGGCGGGCGATCTGGAGTTTTTCCTCCTCGGTGTAGCCGGGCAGCTGGATCACCTCCATGCGGTCCCGGAGGGCGCCCGGGATGGTGTCCAGCAGGTTGGCGGTGCCGATGAACATCACGTGCGACAGGTCGAAGGGGAGCCCGAGGTAGTTGTCGCGGAAGGTGGCGTTCTGCTCCGGATCCAGGGCCTCCAGGAGGGCCGAGGCCGGATCGCCCTGGAAGCCCCCCGCCCCGAGCTTGTCCATCTCGTCCAGCATGAACACGGGGTTGCGCGTGCCCGCGCTGTGGATGCCCTGGATGATGCTGCCCGGCAGGGCCCCGATGTAGGTGCGCCGGTGGCCGCGGATCTCCGCTTCGTCATGGACGCCGCCGAGGCTGGCATGCACGAACTTCCTCCCCATGGCCCGGGCGATGCTCTGCCCGAGGGAGGTCTTCCCCACCCCGGGCGGCCCCACGAAGCAGAGGATGGGGCTCTTCCCGCCAGGATTGAGCTTGCGCACCGCCAGGTACTCGAGCATGCGCTTCTTGACCTTCTCCAGGCCGTAGTGGTCCCCGTCGAGAATCCGCCGGGCCTCGGCAATGTCGATGTCCGCCTGGCTCTCCCGGGACCAGGGCAGCTCGGTCAGCCAGTCCAGGTAGGTGCGGATCATGGCGTATTCCCCGGCCGAGTCCGGCATGCGCTGGAGGCGTTTGAGCTCCTTGCGGGCCTGCTTTTCCGCCTCCTCGGGCATCTTCGCCCCGGCGATCGCCTTGGCAATCCCCTCCAGTTCCGCCGCGGCCTCGTCCGTATCCCCGAGCTCCTTTTGGATCTGCTTCAGCTGCTCGCGGAGGAGGAATTCCCGCTGGCGCGCGTCCATGGCCTCCCGGGTCTGTTCCGTGATCTTGCGGGACATGCGCATCACCTCGAGGGCGTGGGCCATGCGTCCGAGCACCTTGTCCAGCCGCTCGCGCACATCGAAGGTCTCGAGGATGTCCTGCTTCTCGTGGGGCTTGATATCCATCAGCCCGGTCACCAGGTCGGCGGCGGCCCCCGGCGAGCTGAGCTGCTGGATGGCGTGGATCAGGTCCGCGGGCGGCATGGGGAGCCCTTCGGCGTACTCCTGCACCTGCTGGCGCAGGGTGACCAGCCGGGCCTCCAAGGCGCTGGACACGGTCTCGTCCTCGCGCACCCGGACCATGCGGGCCACGGGAAAGGGCCAGCCCTCCAGGAATTCGAGCACCCGGAAGCGGCTCTCCCCCTGGCAGATGAGGTGATGCGAACCCACGGGAGTGGTGATGTAGCGCAGGATCTGCGCCAGGATCCCGATCCCATAGAACCCCCCGGGGCCCGGCTCCTCCTCGGTCGGATTCCGCTGGAGCAGGAACCCCAGGGGCCGCTCCCCCTTGATGGCGTCCTGCGCCGCGGCGATGGCCTGCTCGCTGCTGATGGTGACCGCCGTGACCATGCCCGGAAAGAGCGTGACCTGGTGCATGGCGACGATGGCGACCGCGTCGTTCGGCAGGGGCCGGCCTCTGCGCGGATCCGTCCCGGGCGCCCCGACCGGTTTCAGGTCCCCCTTTGAGTCGTGGTTCAGGCCCATGGATGCTCATCCCTTCGGGAAGGTGAGGAAGAGGCAGCCGTCGCGAAGTTCGCTGCGGATCGGTTCGAGCCCCGGCGGCAGGCCCTCGATGCGGCGCTCGAAATGGCCGTGGGGGATCTCCATGCGGTGGATGGTGCCGGCCCGGCCCCCGGAAGGGACGGAACGGTCTCCGCTGATGACCAGCGCGTTCCCCTCCGAATGGACCCTCAGGCGTTCAGCACTCACGCCGGGCAGGGCCACGACCACGTGAAGGGCCCCCTCCACCTCGAAGATGTCCACCGGCGGTTCCCAGGCGGGTCGCCTGGAGACCGTGCGACCCAAGTGGAAGAACTGCCGGTGCAGGCGCTCCGCGTCGTTCAGGACTTCGAGGGCGCGGGCCCACATCCACGTTCGGGGGTCGTCAGCCTTCATGGAATCACCGCTGGCAGCAGACTGGCCTTGCATCGGGTCCCCTGCGGCCCCTGACCGGGGGCCCGGGGCGGGAGCACAGACCCGCCATCGGGACGATCCAGGGGGATCGTCCTTTGTAAACCCACCTCAAGGATGGGGATCCGCCCCGCCTCCGCAAGGTTGGGCTACGCTGGAGGGCTGGAGTTTCGATGGACCGACTGGTGATCCAAGGTGGACATCCCCTGCGGGGGCGCATCCGGGTGTCGGGGGCGAAGAACGCCGCCCTCCCCTGCCTGGCGGCGGCGCTGCTGACACCGGAGCCCGTCGTCCTGTCCAACCTGCCGGCGGTGGCCGACATCCGCACCATGGTGAAGGTGCTTCAAGCCCTGGGCACGGAAGCCACGCTGACGCCCGAAGAGGGGGACTTCGAACTGACCGCGAGGCTGGCCTGCGCCGGCAGCGAGGACCCCAAGGCGCCCTACGACCTGGTGAAGACCATGCGGGCCTCCATTCTGGTGCTGGGGCCCCTGCTCGCCCGCCTCGGCAGGGCCACGGTGAGCCTGCCCGGCGGCTGCGCCATCGGCGCGCGGCCCGTGAACCTGCACCTGGAGGCCCTGGAGCGCATGGGCGCCGCCATGGAGATCAGCCACGGCTACATCCACGCTTCCGTCAAGGGGCGCCTGAAGGCCATCGACCACACCTTCGAGAAGGTGAGCGTGGGCGCCACCGAAAACATCCTCATGGCCGCCACCCTGGCCGAGGGCGTCACAGTCCTGCGGAACGCCGCCCTGGAACCCGAGATCGGCGACCTGGCCCGGCTCCTCGTCGACATGGGCGCCCAGATCGAAGGCATCGGCACGGGAACCCTGACCATCACCGGCGTCGCGAGCCTCCATGGCTGCGAGCACGCGGTCATCCCCGACCGCATCGAGGCGGGCACCTACCTTTGCGCCGTGGCGGCCGCCTGCGGCGATGTGGTGCTGGACCGCTGCGAGCCGGAGCACCTGCGCGCCCTGCTGGACCTCCTGGAGCGCTCGGGCTGCGTCATCACCGAGCGCGAGGGCCAGGACGGCCGCCAGCTCCGCATCCAGCGGGAATGCGGACAAAAGCTGCGGTCCAAGGATGTCACCACCCTGCCCTTCCCGGGCTTCCCCACGGACCTGCAGGCCCAGGTCATGGCCGTCATGACCCAGGCCTGCGGCATCAGCGTCATCAACGAGGGCATCTTCGAGAACCGCTTCCAGCACGCCATGGAGCTGGAGCGCCTGGGCGCGAACCTGCGCACGGACGGCCACACGGCCATCGTCGCCGGCCCCGCCGACCTGACCGGCTGTACCGTCATGGCCACGGACCTCCGGGCCAGCGCCGCCCTGGTCATCGCCGGCCTCGTGGGCAGGGGTGAGACGATCGTGGACCGCATCTACCACCTGGACCGCGGCTACTCGGGCCTGGAAAAGAAGCTCCAGGGCGTGGGGGCCCACATCGAGCGGGTCGGCGGCGGCAGGGTCTAGGGCGGACCATCCAGGCCAGCCCATGTGAGAGGAAAGATCATGACGACGGAACTTCATCCAGGCCCCGGAACCCCCCGGCACCCCAGCGACCCCTACCAGGGCCAGGTGGTGATCAGTTGGCCCGAGCTGCACCGCGACACCCGCTACCTGTCGAGGGTGTTGCACGAGCTCGGCGACTGGAAGGGCATCATCGCCATCACCCGGGGCGGGCTTGTGCCCGCGGCCCTCATCGCCCGGGAGCTGGAGATCCGTCTCATCGACACGGTCTGCGTGGTCAGCTACGGGGCCTCCGAGGATGGACAGGCCGAGCAGGCCCAAGGGGAACTGCGCTGGCTGAAGGGCGTCGAGGGGGACGGGGACGGCTGGCTGCTGATCGACGACCTGGTGGACACCGGCAAGACCGCCCGAGCCGTGCGGGAGCGCCTGCCCAAGGCCCATTTCGCCACCATCTACGCCAAGCCCCTGGGTCGGCCCATTGTCGACACCTTTGTCCGGGAGTTCCGGCAGGAGGAGTGGATCTACTTCCCCTGGGACATCGACTACCGCTTCGTCTCCCCCATCAAGACCCGGAAGAAGAGCTAGGAGCCTTCAGGACCCCGCCTGGTCGGTTACACTGAATTTACGATCGGGGGATCCATGTTCGGCGAGATGAAGGTCTTTTCCGGGAGCAGCCACCCGGACCTGGCGAGCGGTATCGCTACCCACATGGGCATGCCGCTGGGCCGCCTCAAGGTGACGCGGTTCTCCAACGAGAACATCAAGGTGAAGGTCGAGGAGAACGTCCGGGAGGCGGATGTCTTCGTCATCCAGTCCTCCTGCCCGCCCGTCAGCGACAACCTGATGGAGCTGCTCATCCTCATCGACGCGCTAAAGTTCGCCTCCGCCGCCCGCATCACGGCGGTGCTGCCCTACTTCCCCTACGCCCGCAGCGACAAGAAGGACGAAGCGCGCATTTCCATCACGGCCCGGCTGGTGGCGGACCTGCTGGAGACCGCCGGGGCGGACCGCGTGCTCACCATGACGCTCCACGCCCCCCAGATCCTGGGCTTCTTCCGCAAGCCGGCGGATCAGCTGCTGGCTACGCCCATCCTCTCGAACTACTTCAAGACCAAGGACCTTTCGAACACCACGGTGGTGGCCACGGACGCCGGAGCCGCCAAGTTCGCGGGCCACTTCGCCAAGCGCCTCTCCGTACCCATGGCCATCATCGACAAGCGCCGCTTCGATGACTCCGAAAAGGCCCAGAGCGTGGCCCTCATCGGCGACGTGAAGAACCGGGATGCCATCATCTACGACGACGAGATCGCCACCGGCGGCTCCATCAAGGAGGCGGCTCGCATCCTCCGCGAGCTGGGCGCCCGCACCGTGCGGGTGGGCGTCACGCACCCGGTGTTTTCGGGCAACGCGCTGGAGATCCTGAATTCCGCCAACCTCGACGAGCTGGTGGTCACCGACAGCATCCCCGTTTCCCCGGAGCGTGCCAGGCAGCTGCCCAACCTCAAGGTGCTGTCCACCGCGGCGCTCTTCGGCGACGCGATCCTGCGCATCCACGGAGGACGGAGCATCAGCGAGATGATGGACTGATGGTCCATCCCCTCGGCCCCATCGAGGCTCCACCCAGCCTTGATCTGTTGGGGCCGCAGGGACCGGAGATCCTGCCCCTCATCACCCGCCCCTTCCTGGTGCTGCACCGGGCCTCGTCCCTGTACACCGCCCGGACCTGCCTGCTGCTGCTCTTCGATCTCGGGTGGGAGGACCAGCTTCGGGAGGGCACCACCCTCGATGGGCTCTGCCTGGGCCTGCCAGGCCAGGCCCGCAAACCCCTGGCCTGGATGCTCCCCTTCCTCGTGTCCGAGGGCCTGCTCCGGCGCGAGGGCCGGGGCTACGCGCTGAACGGGGCTCCGGACCTGGATCTCGCGGGCATCCGCGCGGCCGTGGACCTCGAGGCGCCGGGCCACGGCGTGAACTTCGATCTCCTGGACGGCGTCCGGTCGCGCATCCGGCCCTTCTTCACCGAAGGCAGGGCGGGAGACAGCCTGCTCTTCGACCTGGCCCTGTTCCCCCTGTGGCTGGCCTATTTCCGCAACGACAATCTGGTCTACTACCCCAACAACCTGCTCACCCTGCTGGCCCTCCGCCAGGACCTGGCCCCGGACACCCGGATCCTGGAGCTGGGGGCGGGAGCGGGCTCCTTCGCCCGGCTGGTGGGCCAGCGGGGGGCCGAGGAGGGCTGGCTACCGCGCATCGCCGAGTACCGGTTCACCGATGTGGCCCCCGCCTTCCTGCGGCGGGCCCAGCGGGCCCTGGCTTCAGAAGTCCCGGGACTGCCCCTCGCCTTTCAGGCCCTGGACCTGAACCGCCCCCTCGGGGACCAGGGCATCGCCGCAGAAAGCGTGGATGTCATCATCGGCATCAACGTCGTGCACGTGGCCCGGAACCTGGAGACGGCGCTCCAGGACCTGCGGAGCCGGCTCCGGGGGGGCGGCCGGCTGATCCTGGGCGAATGCCTCAAGCCCTCCCTGGACCACCCCATCTACCTTGAATTCTTTTTCTCCTTCATCCAGAGCTTCACCGACGTGGAGCTGGACCCCCGCTGGCGGCCCATGCACGGCTTCCTCACGCCGGAGGCCTGGATGTGCGCCCTGAGCCATGCGGGCTTCCGCTCCGTGGAGTCCACGCCACCGCCCCGGCCCCTCATGGACAGGCACCCCAGCTTCAACGCCGGGGCGATCACCGCCTGGGCCTGAGCCGGTCCGAAATGAAGCGCGGCGCCTTTGGGGCGCCGCGCTCGACGGAAAAGCCGCCGGCTATTCCAGCACGACCACGCTGTAGGCCGCCAGGCTGCCATCGGCCTTGGGGACCACGGTGACCCAGACCCTGGTGGAACCGGTGGTGAGGTCCGCGGCCCAGCTGGAAGGATCGTCCAATCCCGAGGTGATCACGCCGGACTGCCGGGCGATCTTCAGGACCAGGGTCTGCCCGCCTCCCGCGGCGGCGGTGAGGTCGATGGTCTTCGTCACGGCACTGGCCGTGATGGGATCGGTATAGGAGATCTGCATGGTCCCGGCGGTGGCATCGTAGTTCTGCACGATGGTGGCCACGGGCAGGGCGACGGGCAGGAGGACGGCGGTGTTCGCATCCCAGGAGGAGGTGCCGGCGTCCCAGGCCAGGCTGCTGGTGCCCATCACACGGGTGGTGCCGGCCCCCGTCAGGGCGGCCACGAAGGCATTGACATCCGTGGAGGCGGAGCTGGGCTGGGCGTAGTCCCACCAGCTGAAGGCGGGACCGTAGGCGTAGTGGCGGAAATTGTTCAGGTAGGCCTGGCCGTAAGTGAGGCTGGTGGCCGTGGTGGAAGTGTCGATGTACCCGCTGTCCACGGCCCGCTCGATGTTCACCGCGCTGGCGTGCATGGGCTTGGCAAGCGGATCCTTCACATCGACGGTGACCTTGAAGCCGTGGCTCACGTCGGCCAGGTAGGACTGGCCCGTGCCGATGGTCACGGACTGCTGGAAGGTGAAGATCGTGTCAGGGTCGATGTCGATGGTGCGGGGATGGCCGTCCGCATTGTCCACGAGCAGGCTGTTGGCGGTGGTGTTCACGCTCACGACATGGCCCTCGGGGGACCAGACCGCGATGGGCAGATTGGCGGCGTTGGCGGCCGTGCAGTACCAGACCCGCACGGCGTAGAGGCTGCCGTCGTCCTGCAGGCGGGAGGCCACCATCACCGCGTCCGCGGCCGCCAGGCCCGCGAAGCTGCCGACGGAGAAGGGGCGGTTGTCCACATCATAGAATTTCGTGTTCAGGTCCGTGTTGAGCGTGAGGTCCCGGCCGTAGACCGTGTGCATCAGGAAGGCGTTCGCCGGGGTGCCGAGGCTCGTGATGGTGCCCACATTGCGGTGCAGCTGGATCAGGTGGAGGGCGGAGGGGTTGGGCCGGAACTTGAGCTGGAAGTTGAGGACCACGTCGCCGGTGGGCGTCTGGTTGATGAAGAGGGGATGATCCAGGTCGAAGTCCACCTGGACGGCATTGCTGCCGCCCGACGTGACCGACAGGACGGGACTCATGGCCACGGGAATGACGCCGTTGCCCACCACGTGGATCTGGCTGGCGGGCACGGGCATCGAGCTCCCCTCGGGGATGATGCTCATGGTGGTCGGATCCGTGTTGATGGAGACCCGCACCAGGTCATAGTTCCCCACGGGAATCTGGGCCGCCGCCAGTAGCTCGCCGATGCTGTCCATGTCCACCAGGTTGATGGTGGCATTGCCACTGAAGGCGACCTCCTCCTTGGTGTGATCTTCCTGGTGCACCAACGTGACTTTCGTGACCTGCACCTGGAGGGTGCTCCAGCTGTCGGAAGGAGCGTCCGTGATGAGCACATTGGCCGTTCCCGTGGGCGGTGCCACGACGCCGACGGGGCTGGAGGAACCACTTCCGCCGCAGGCGGTGAGCAGGGCCAGGAGACCGAGACCCGCCGGCAGGGCCAGGGGGTTCAGGGAACGAGGGGTAAAGCGCATGCTGGCCTCCATGGGGGGGCGGAGTTGGGCTCCGGTAGGGGTGGATGGACAACTGAACTCCCCTTCTGACCCACCCCGAGGCGGCGAGGTTGATCCGAAAGGTTCTTTCGGGATTCGGCCCGACCGCTGGCCCGGAACCCCTCGCCTTGCGATACTGGCGCGGCCATGACCCAGACCCTGCGCGACCTCCTCATCCAGCGGGCCGCCCGCCTTCAGGAGCGGCCCGCATTCACGGCCCCGGGCTGGGGAACCCTGAGCTA
>JARLGO010000264.1 GCA_031292655.1 Geothrix sp. | reverse complement strand
GACTTCCCCTCCTGGTGCAGCAGCTTCAACGTCTCCGCCAGCGCCAGGATGGCCCTGATCTCCTCCTCCGGATGCTCCCAGGTCAGCAGGAAATCCTTCTGGTAGAGGTCGGTCTTCAGTGCCTGGAAGGCTTGGACGTTGTCGGCGAGGGCGGACATGGTGGGCTCCTGGAGTGGATTCAAGGTTGGGTCGGTGCTCAGCGCTCAGGCGGGCCCCTGGAGGGGTTCACCCAGGGGACGGCCCGGATCGAGGAGGCGATCCTGCTCGACGATGGGGAGGCCCCGGAGGAAGACCGCCCGGAAGGAAAGCGGTGACGTGAAGCCCGGGTAGGGTTCCGGGGCATCGGAGAGGGAGGATCGGATCGGCCGCTCGGGTCCGTGGGGATCCAGCAGGACCACGTCCGCGTCCAGCCCCGGGCGCAGCGCCCCCTTGCGGTGTCCCTGCCCCAGGCGCCGGGCGGGGTGCTCGGCCAGGCGCAGGGCCAGTTCCAGGGCGGCCCGGTCCGGGTCGTCGCCCCAGAGCTTCCAGGCCAGGTGCGGCAGCGCCCCCAGCCCGCCCAGGCCGTTGGCGACTTCGCGGATGTCCCGCCCCCCCCAGCCGTCCTTGTCGGCCCGGCAGAAGGCGCAGTGGTCAGTGGCGATCATGTCGAAGGCGCCCTCCCGCGCCAGGGCCCGGAAGGCCTCCCGCTCGCCGCGCAGGGGGGGGGAGCAGATCCACCGGTGCCCGTCCGGCCGGTCCAGCCAGGCGTCATCCAGCCAGAGGTACTGGGGGCAGGTTTCGCTGGTGACATCCTGCGACCCGCGGGAGGCCTGGATGTGCCGGGCGGCCTCCCCCGTGGAGACATGAACCACGTGCAGGGGTACCCGGCGGCGGGCCGCCAGCGCCACCAGAGCCTCCACGGAGCGGACTTCGGCGGCTCCCGGACGCAGCCGGGCATGGGCCGAGGCCCTGGATAGATCCAGCGATTCCGCGTCCACGGCCGTCAACAGATCGTCGTCCTCGCAGTGGACCAGGAAGCAGGCGCCCAGGGGGCCCAGCCTCCGGAAGCTCTCGTCCAGGCGCGCCTGGTCCACGAAGAGGCCCGCGCCCTTGTAGGTGGTGTAGAACTTCAGCGTGCGGTAGCCCGCCCCGGCGAGGCGGCCCAGATCCTCCCAGTCCGCCTCCCCGAAGGTGGTGGGCGTGAGGTGCCAGGCCACGTCCGCATGGCACTGGCCCTGGGCCCTCCGGCGGGCCCGCTGCAGGGCCTCGCGCAAGGTCCCGTCCGGCCCCTGGGTGACGAAGGTGCACAGGGTCGTGATCCCGTTCAGGGCCGCGACGCGGGTGCCGCTCTCGTAATCGTCCGCCAGCTCGAAGCGCCCGATGCGGTCGCCCACGTGGGTGTGGAAGTCGATGAAGCCCGGCAGGACGTAGCATCCCCCGGCCTCCACCACGCGGTCGGGCGAAGCCGCGAGGTCCCGCCCGATCCCTGCGATGTGGCTTCCCTCCAGCAGCAGGTCGGCGTTCTCCAGGCGGCCGCCGAGGACGATCCTGCCGTTCTGGATGAGGGTCTTCATGAGCGGAGGGCCTCCAGCCTCGGCTCCACCGCGTCCGGGATCCGGATGCGTCCGAGCGGAGCATCAATATCCTTCAATCCGTGCCCCGTGGCCAGGACCACCACCTTGGCGTCCCGGGGCAAGGCATCGGGGCCGGCCTGGAGTTTCACGAGCCCCGCCAGGGCCGCGGCCCCGGCAGGTTCGGTGAAGATGCCCGCGCGGCTCGTCAGGCGGCTCTGGGCGGTGAGGATCTCCTCGTCCGAGACCGTGAGGGTCCTTCCCCGGCTTTCCTGGATGGCGCGCCGGGCGCCATGGGCGTTGCTGGGACAGGTCACCGAAATGGAATCCGCCCGGGTCGTGGGGTGGACCGCATCCGAGTAGACGGCCGTCTGGACGTAGCGGTGGATGGCGTCGGAGGTCTCCGCCTGGACGCCGATGAGCCTCGGGAGGCGCTCGATGAGTCCCGCCCGCTGCAGGTCCACGAAGGCCTTGTGCACGCCCCCGAGGATCACCCCGTCGCCCACGGACACGCAAATGGCGTCCGGCACCTGGTAGCCGAGCTGGGCCCAGATCTCCAGGCCCGCGGTCTTCTTGCCCTCGAGGGTGAGGGGATGGTAGGCGGTGTTGCGGTTCAGCCCGCCGCGCTGATCGGTGTATTCCAGGGACAGGCGGAAGGCGTCATCGTAGGTGCCCTTCACGGGGACCACCGTGGCCCCGCAGAGGAGCATCTGCGCCAGCTTGGCCTTGGGGGCGGCCTGCGGCACGAAGATGAGGGCCTGCAGTCCGGCGGAGGCACACAGGGCCGCCAGGGCCGAGGCCGCGTTGCCCGTGGAGGCGGCCACGATGAGGTCGATGCCCAGGCGCCGCGCCTCGGCGACCACGAGGAAGGAGGCCCGGTCCTTGAGGCTGCCGCTGGGGTTGAGGCCGTCGTTCTTGACCCACAGCCGGTCCAGGCCCAGCTCGGCGCCCAGCCGGTCCACCGGCGCCAGGGGCGTGTTTCCCACGGGCAGGGGGGGATGAAATTCAGGCTCCACCGGGCAAAAGAGGTTCCAATCCGGGCGGTCCGGCTTGAACTGGGCCTGGATCACCGGGTAGTCGAACACCACCTCCAGCACGCCCGTGAGGGGGATGCCGGGCCGGTAGGTCTTCCCGCATTCCGGACACAAGTAGCGGACCTGCTCGCGGGAGTACGACCGCCCGCAGTCCGTGCATCGGTAGGTGAAGGGGGTCATGGCAGAGGCCCAGACAAAGTCCGCGCGGGAGGGGGCTCCCGCGCGGGTGTTCAGGAACGGCTAGAAGTGGATTTCGGCCGCAAACATCAGGGCGGTGGTCCGCTCGTTGTTGTTCCAGGGACCGTCGCCCGTGGGGTGGGCGGGGGTCGAAGGGGTGAACACGGCCGGGGCGCTGTAGTTCACGCCGCCGAACTTGTTGTTCCAGTACTCGAAGCCGGGTCCGATCAGGACGGCGCCGTGCTTGCGGCCGAAGAGGCCGCTGATGTCGAACATCAGGTACATGTCGCCCACGGTCTCGGGCTTCGTGTCGACCCCGAAGCCGTCCGGCCCCTTGGCGCCGATGTAGTTCAGCCAGCCCTTGAACTCGGCGGGGACGCCCATGTCGAAGTGCTTGCCCCAGGCGGTCCAGATCACATAGGTGGTCCTGAAATCCACTTCCTGCTGCACGACGCCGTTGTAGTTGGCCTCACGGCAACCACCCACGCCTAGGTTCCAGAAGCCATTCTTGACGTCGAATCCCACCTGGGGACCGGCCATCATGAACTTCTTGTTGGAAGCGAAATAGTTGTCCTGGGAATCGAAATCGAAGCCCAGGGTGAAGTCCACTTCCCGCACGGGGCCGAAGCCCAGGTTGGTCTTGAAGATCTTGCCGAGGTCGAAGTTGGAGCGGTAGACCACGTAGACTTCTGTGTTGCCGGGCACGCCCTTCTGGGGCTGTCCCTGTCCGGTGGCGTTGTTCGCGGGATCGCTCTTGGTGGCGGAGAGCATGTTCACGTCGAAGAAGTTGGTGCCGTAGTCCCAGCCGTAGACGCCGCTGAGCTCGAGGCGGTTCTTGACCTGGGTGCCCACGAGGCCCGGATCGCGGAACTGGTTGCTGTACTGGTAGCCGATGTAGGTGTCGCTCCAGTTGGCGGCGCTGAGGGGCAGCGCGGCCAGGGCGACAAGCCCCAGGGCGGTGAGGGTGAGCTTCTTCATGCTGGAACTCCTGGGAGGGGCCCGCTGGGAGGATGGGCCGTGGGTGGGGGGGGTGGGAGTGAACTGAACGAATCAGGGGTCGCTTGAGGGAACTTGAAACCTTCCCCCCACGTACAGGAACCGGAGCTCCTGCCTCTCGAACGGTCGACGGCATGGATGGTGCACCGTTAAAATTTAATGGATCAAATGAGATGTGGCAATAGTTTATACCGTTGCGATAAATTTTTCACCCTAGGCCTGGAACCCCCCGATGTTCATACGGGAAGCGCCTTTTCGGCGGGGAGCAGCGCCAGCATCACCCCCAGGGGATGGAGATCCAGGATGCAGCCCTCCTCGAGGGGGCCCCGGGGCTCGAACCGGGCCAGCGACAGGGAGGACGGATCCAGGTCGGCCCGGAGCCCGGGGGAGAGGTACTCGAGCCCCTCCGGCGACCGGGTCAGGCGGTGGCGCGATCCCCCCAGCTTGGCCTCGAGCACCAGGACTTCCCCCCGCCTCTCGAAGCGGAAGCAGTCTCCTTCGGATTCCTCGAAGGCCTGCTCGTCCGCCCAAAACCGGGGCTTGTCCTTGTAGGGCGCGCCGCTGGTGGGGCAGAAGGGCGTGCAGTTGCCGCAGTCATTGCACGCATCGCCGAGGTTGACGATCTGGACCGGCTGGGTGATCCGGAAGGGGCGGAAACCCTCTTCCCGGAGGCGGCCCCCCCGCTGGACCAGGATGGGCAGCTGCAGGTCCAGGGGCGCCATGGCATAGGCGAGGTTGGCCCGGTTGGGGCAGACGGTGACGCAAAGGCTGCAGAGGTCGTCGCAGTCCAGGCAGCGGCTGGCCTCCTTCACCGCGGCTTCGGCATCGAAGGGCTTGAGCACCTCGTCGAAGCCGTGGCGGTCCACCAGGGGCAGCACAGGCACCTTTTGAGCCCCCATGATCCGGCCCTTCTTTTCCATGAGGGCCGCGTCCGCCTGGCCCTTCTCCAGGAGGGGCTCCGGCTTCAGCTCCAGACCGTGGCGGGTGGCGATGGCCTCGGCCACGGCCCGTCCATCGGCGATGGCCAGGATGACGGAAGAGGCGCCGTGCACCGCGTCGCCGCCCGAGAAGAGTCCGGGCACCGAGGTCTCCCGGGTGACGGGATCCACCACCAGGTAGCCGCTGCTGTTCCGCTGGATCTCCAGGCCCTCCAGGAAGTCCAGCACGGCCTCCTGGCTGATGGCCGAGATGATGGTGTCGGCGGGCAGGACCACCTCGCTGCCCTCCACGGGCACCGGGCGGGGCCGGCCCGAGGCATCCCGCTCACCCAGGCGCATGCGGGTGCAGGCGAGGCCCGTCACCCGGCCGCCTTCGGAGAGGACCGAAGCCGGCGCCAGCAGGTCCCGGATCTGGATGCCCTCCTCGATGCAGTCGTGGACTTCGGCGGGATCCGCCGGCATCTGGGCCCGGGTGCGGCGGTAGACGATGGTCACTTCGCCGACCGGCACCAGCCGGATGGCGGAGCGGACCGCATCCATGGCGGAGTTGCCGGCCCCGATGACCAGGATGCGCCGGCCCAGGTCCATGGGCGTGCCGGCCCGCACCTTATCGAGGAAATCCAGGGCGTCCATGACGCCGGGCGTGTCCTCGCCGGGGATGCCCAGGCGCTTGCCCTGCTGGGCCCCCACCGCCAGGAAGACGTAGGCGTAGTCCCGGCGGAGGGCGGCCAGGGTGAAGTCGCGGCCCAGCACCTGGCCCAGGTGGATGGGGACGCCCAGTTCCCGCAGGCGCACCAGGTCCCCCTCGAGGGTCTCATTCGGCAGGCGGTAGGCGGGAATCAGGCCCCCCACCATGCCGCCCAGTTCCCGCTTGGCCTCGAAGATTTCCGGCTCGAAGCCCAGCTTGGCCAGGAAGTAGGCCGCGGACAGACCCGCGGGCCCGGCGCCCACGATGGCCACCTTCACGCCCAGGGCCGGGCCGCGCACCTCGGCGGGGCGCTTCCCGGCACTCTCGAAGGCAAAGCGCTTGATCTCGCGGATGGCCAGGGGCGCGTCATAGAAGTTGCGGACGCAGCGCTCCGTGCAGGGGTGGTCGCAGACGCTGCCGGTGATGCCGGGCTGCGGATTGGTGCGGAGGATCACCTCCATGGCCTCGGCGGGCTTGCCGTGGGCCACCAGCCACAGGTAGTCGGGGATGTTCTGGTGGGTGGGGCAGGCGTCCACGCAGGGCGCGTTGATGCAGTCGAAGTGGCCCAGGGGCCGGTCACCCTTGAAGGCCAGGGGGCGGATGCGGCGCACGTAGCTGTCGTCGCCCAGCACCTTCACCGCGTGGCGGGCCAGGTTGAAGCGGGCGCCGTGCCCGCCGGAGCTGGCCTGGACGAAGGCGTCCAGGCTGGCCGCCCCGGCCTCGTCCATGGCCGCCTCGAGGTTCACCAGGTACTGCTGGAGGCGGGCGTAGCCGCCGGGCTTGAGCAGGTCCGTGCAGACGGTCACGGGGCCCAAATTGTCGGCGATGAGGTCCGGGAAATTCCGCGCGTCGGCCCCGCCGCAGAAGCTGAGCGGCACCTTCCCGTCCGTGGCCTCCATCACCAGGTGGGCCAGGGTGAGGGTGAGGGGATGGAGGGCTCGGCCTGAGAGGTACATCATCTTTTCGCCGGCGGGGAAGACGGGCCGGTGGTTGATCACTTCGAGGGTGTTGGTGAGCTTGAGGCCGAAGCCGTTCTCGCGCCCCTCGGCCATCTGCGCCAGCCGCTTCACCATGGCCAGGGCATCGTCCCACTTGGGGTCGTGGCCGAAGGCTTCGTCGGGCACGGTGATGTCGAAGCCCAGGGTGTCGTTCAGCAGCCCCCGCAGCCGTTCGGGCCCCAGGAGGGTGGGGTTGAGCTTCACCCAGGTGTGCACGCCCAGGTCGGTGAGCAGGAAGGTGGCGATCCGCTCGATCTCGGCCGGGGGACAGCCGTGCATGGTGGACAGCGTGATCTGGTTGGAGAGCTCGGTGGGAATGGCGATGTCCCGCACGCCCGGGTAGACCTTGGCCACGGTGTCGATGGCTTCCGCCAGGCGCGGCCCGGCGTTCCGCATGTCCGCGATGAACTTCTGAACCCGCGGATGCTGGATGCCCTCCAGGTTGTAGCCCACGCTCATGCTGAAGTGGGTGCCGGGATCCTGGAGCCCCATCCGGTGGGCCAGGGCATGGAGGAGCACCCAGCCGTGGAGGTACTCCGTGAAGGACTCCTCCAGCTTCAGCTCCTGGGACCACTCGCAGTTGTAGGTCTCGTCCAGGGCATCGATGCAGGGCCGGCTCACCTCGATCTCGTCCAGGATCTGGACCGTCTTCAGCTCGATGAACCGGGCGCCGCAAAGCCAGCTGGCCACGATGTTCTGCGCCAGCTGGGTGTGCGGCCCGGCGGCCACGCCCAGGGGCGCGGCCACGGTGCGGCCGAACATCTCCCGGGCGAGCCTGGGATGCGGGACCTGGAAGTTCGGCTTCGGGATCCCCAGGACCGTGTCCTGGTGGTCCAGGCCCTCGAAGACCCAGCGGGCCAGGCAGTCGAGGGGGAGGGGACGGAAGGGTTTTTCCATGGCGGTCTAGGCCTTCGGCTTTCGGCCCAGGAGCCGCAGGTCTTTCAGGGGGAGGGTGGTGCGCCGGATCCCGTCGAACTGGCAGAGGGCGTTGGCCACGGCGCCGGCGGTGGGGACCAGGCCGATCTCGCCCACGCCCTTGGCCCCGTAGGGTCCGACCGCGTCCGGCACCTCGATGCCGATGATCTCCATGGGCGGCATGTCCTTGGCCTTGATGAGGCCCAGATCCGCCATCCGGAGGGAGACGGGGCGGCCATCCCGGTAGGGGAACTCCTCGGTCAATGCGTAGCCCAGGCCCATGTGCAGGGAGCCCTCGATCTGGCCCTCGTAGAGGGTGGGGTTCATGATGCGGCCCGCGTCGTGGGCGGCGGTGATGCGCGTGATCTTGCCCGTCTCGTCCAGTTCCACCAGCTGGGCGGCAAAACCGAAGGAGTAGTGGGTGATCACGTCGTAGCCGGGCTTGGGCGGCTTGCCGGGCGGCACCGTCCAGTCGCAGATCCAGCTCCCCCGGTATTCCCGCCCCACCAGGTCCTTGAGGCTCAGGCCCGAGGCCAGGTCCTGCTTCAGCTCCCGGCAGGCGGCGATGACGGAGTTGGCGAGCAGCGAGGTGCCGCGGGAGCCGGTGGTCATGCCGGCCTCCGCCTCCTCGTTGGTCTCCACGATCACCTCGATGATCTCCGGGGCGAAGCCGGTCTCCTCCACCAGGGTCTGCACGCCCATGGTGTAGTTGCCCTGGCCCATCTCGCACCAGCCGTGGTGGAGTTCCACCCGGTCCTCGGCCTTGATGACGACCTTCGCGTGGCTGAAGTCCGGCAGGCCGCAGCCGATGCCCGTGTTCTTGATCCCTGAGGCCAGCCCGGCGCACGTGGCGGCGTAGAAGCGGTCCTTGAGGGCCTCCAGGCACTTCCGCACGCCCACGCCGGCCTTGAGGACCTGGCCCGTGGCGAAGGTGCGCCCTTCCGTGAGGGCGTTGTCCCAGCGGAACTGCCAGCGGTCGAAGCCGCCGAGCTTGCACAGCTCGTCCAGGCAGGACTCGAAGGCGAAGTTGGACTGGTTGACGCCGAAACCCCGGAAGGCGCCGCAGGGGGCGTTGTTGGTGACCACTGCCGTGCCGTTCACCCGCACATTGGGGACAAAGTAGGCCGCCGCCGAGTGGGACACCGCCCGCTCGATCACCGCCAGCCCCACGCTGGAGTAGGCGCCGCTGTCGGAGTGCATGGTGGCCACCAGGCCCGTCAGCCTCCCGTCCTTGTCGCAGCCCACGGCATAGTCCATGACGATGGGATGGCGCTTGGTGTGCATGCAGAGGGATTCCTGGCGGGAGAGACGCACCAGGGCGGGCCGGCCCGTCAGCCAGGCCAGCAGGGCCGCGTGGCTTTGCGTGGTGATGTCCTCCTTGCCGCCGAAGCCGCCGCCGTTTTGCACCTGGACCACGTTGACGAGAGCCTTGGGCAGGCCCAGGAGCTGCGCGAGCTGGTGCCGGTCCTCGTAGACGCCCTGGCTGCAGCTGTAGACCTTCACGCCGGGCTGGCCGTCCTTCGCCCAGGGCAGGGCCAGGGTGGCCTCGGGCTCCAGGAAGGCGTGCTCGACGCGCTGCGTGGTGAAGCGGTGGCGGGTGATGAAGGCCGAGCCCGCCAGGGCCGCCTCGGCATCGCCCACCTTCACCGCGGCCCGGTGCAGCACATTGCCCGGAAACAGGGGGTGGACCTGGTCGGCGCCGGGCTGCAGGGCCTCGAAGGGGTCGGTGACGGGCCGGAGCACCTCGTACTCCACCTTCACCTTGGCCGCGGCCGCCCGCGCGATTTCCTCGGTCTCGGCCGCCACCGTGGCCAGGACATCCCCCACGAAGCAGGTGGTCTCGCCCTCGGCCACCAGCACGGGCCAGTCCATGGTGATGGAGCCCATCTGCCGCTTGCCGGGAACGTCCTGGGCGGTGAGCACCCGGATCACTCCGGGCAGGGCCTGGGCCTCCGAGACATCGATCCGAAGCACCCTGGCCCTCGGGTGGTCCGAGAAGCGCAGGGCGCCGTAGATCATGCCGGGTTCCTTCATGTCGCCCACGAAGACCCGGTCGCCCAGCACCGCCTCGCGACCCGTGTACTTCCCGTGCCGGGTGCCCACGCGGCCCGTGCCTTGGGGCATGGCCACGGCCTTGTGCTCTCGCAGCGCCTCCGCGGCGCATTCGATGGAATCGATGACCTTCTTGTAGCCCGTGCAGCGGCAGATGTTCCCCGAGAGCCCCCCGGCGATCTCCTCGCGCGTGGGGCTCGGGTTCTTGTCCAGCATGGCCTTGGCCTTCATGACGATGCCCGGCGTGCAGAACCCGCACTGCACCCCCCCCTTGACCACGAAGGCGTCGGCGAACACGTCCCGTTCCCGGGCCGACAGGCCCTCGGCCGTGGTCAGCGACTTGCCCGCCAGGTCCTTCATCTTCATCCGGCAGCTCAGCCGGGCCTGACCGTCCACCAGGATCGTGCAGCAGCCGCACACGCCCTCGCCTGAGCACCCGTCCTTGGGGCTGATGAGCCCGGCCACCTCACGCAAATAGGTGAGCACATTGAGGTCCGGGTCGGCAGTGAAGGCCCGGCTCTCGCCATTGAGGGTGAATTCCATGGATACCTCTGCTTCAGCCTTCGGGTCGGGAAACCCCGAGGTTCTGTAAGTGTGGTCCCGCCGGATCGACCAGGAGGACTTTGTGATCGGTTCTCATCGTCAAATAATTCGATGGCCCATTTTATGGGCGGCTGGGGGATGGGGCGATAAAAATTTCTACTCGTAGGAAAATTATTGACTATTGTCCCGCCCGAACGTTAGATTTTGCCCTGTCTGGAAGCCCCTTCCAGCTTTGGAGGATTCATGTCGAATCTGGATGCCCGTATCGCCTCGCTGGCGGCGAAGTACCTCCCCCTGGCCGCCGAGATGCTGGCTGAAGTGATCCGGATCCCCGCCGACTATGTGGACAAGCCCGTGGACCAGGGAGGCGATCCCAAGTGCGGCACCTCGAACCACGAGTTCCCCCGCATCGACTACCTCCGGAAGAAGATCATCGAAATCCAGGCGGTCCGCCGCCCGGAGGATGCGTTCTTTGATGATTTCGGCAACCTGGTCTGGTGGGTGGAAGACCCCCATGACGGCATTCCTTCCGATCAGAAGAAGGTCGTCTACATCGACGGCCACACGGATACGGTGAAGCCCCTGCGGGCGCAGTGGCTCGAGAATACCGGGGGCATCGACTGCTTTGACGGGATCATCGACCGCGCGAAGGTGAACAAGGACTTCCTCAACAAGGAACTGGGCTACCTGCCCCCCGAAAACGAATGGAACCACCTGATCTTCGGCCGCGGCTCCGCGGACCAGCTGGGCGGCGTGATCTCCGCGGCCATCGCGACCAAGATCATGCTGGAGCTCGAGTCCGAGGGCGCGCTCAAGGGCGTCATCGTGCGCTCCTATGCCACCGTCTGCGAGGAGGACAACGACGGGGCGGGCCCCATGTACCTCAACCGCAAGGTCTTCCCC
Organism: Geothrix sp.; assembly: GCA_031292655.1. Classification (GTDB taxonomy): domain Bacteria; phylum Acidobacteriota; class Holophagae; order Holophagales; family Holophagaceae; genus Geothrix. Next base: position 17,835 of record JARLGO010000264.1, on the reverse strand, counting down.
ACCGCCAAGCCCGAGATCGTGCCGGACGTGGTGATTCTCACGGACAGCACCGGCTGCTCCAAGAATGGCGCCCTGGGCATCTACCGCGGCCAGCGGGGTCGCATGCAGATCGAGGTGACGGTCACGGGCAAGTCCTGCCATGGTTCCATGCCCTGGGAAGGCAAGAACCCCCTCGAGTTTGGCGGCGCCATCCTGAAGGAGGCGGCGGAGAAGTATGATCGCCGGATCGGGTTCAAGAACGACCCCTTCCTGAGCCACGGCACCCGCACCGCCTCCTGGGCCAAGCTCGACACCCCCAGCGACTGCGCCGTCCCCGAGAAGTTCACCTTCCGCTTCGACCGCCGCCTCACCGTCGGGGAAACCCCCGAGCAGTCCTGCGCCGATGTGGAGGCGCTCCAGGCCGTGGCAGCGGCCCGCCAGGCGGGCCTCCAGGTGGACGTCTCCATTCCCGTCTACACGGAGGCCTCCTGGAAGGGGTACGTGCTCGACAATCCCCAGGTCTACTTGGGCTGGGTCACGCCCGAGGACCACCCGGCCATCCAGGCCGCGGTGAGCGCCTACCGCAAGGTCATCAGCCCCCACGTGGACGGGAAGGTCGGCACCGGCGGCGTCCTGACCAAGGAGCCCCGGGTGGACCGCTGGGTCTTCTCCACGGATGGCGTGGGCTACCCCATCCCCAAGGCGGCCAGCGTCCCCGGCGCGGCCAACAAGAACTGGGTGGTCAACGAGGTCTACAAGCACCCGGCCATGATCGGCTTCGGCACCGGCATCGAGCAGAACACGCACAAGATCGGCGAATGCCTGGATGAGCGGGAACTGCAGCACTCCGCCGCCTTCCTGGCCCGCTTCCCCACCGTGTTCGCCCAGGGGTGACTCGGGGGGTTCGTTCCCCACTCAATGCGACTCTGACCTGATCCGCCCCGGCGGGGCGAATCAGGTCAGAGGGTGCGCGCAGGATCGAACCGGAAATCAGTTCCCAGCGTGGTTGCTGATGCCCAGGTGGTCGAAGCTCCAGAACACCAGGCTCAGGAAGATGGCCACCACCGTGCCCAGGGCCATGCCCTTCAGCTCCACGGTGCCCAGCTTGATCGCGGTGCCGCTGATGCCACTGATGAGCACCACGGAGGTGAGGATCAGGTTGCGGGACTTGGTGTAGTCCACCTTCTTCTCGATGAGCATCCGGATGCCCGTGGCGGCGATGACGCCGAAGAGCAGGATGCACACGCCGCCCATGACGGGGGTGGGGATGCTCCGGATGAGGGCCGCCAGTTTGCCGGAGAAGGACACCAGGATGGCGATGATGGCCGTGCCGCCGATGACCCACACGCTGTAGACCTTGGTGATGGCCATGACGCCGATGTTCTCGCCGTAGGTGGTGTTGGGCGTGGCGCCCACCAGGCCCGACAGCACGTTGGAGATGCCGTCCCCCAGCAGGGAGCGGTGCAGGCCGGGGTCCTTCATGAGGTCCCGCTCCACGATGTTGCCCGTGACCACCAGGTGCCCCACGTGCTCGGCCAGCACCACCAGGGAGGCCGGCAGGATGATGAGGATCGCCTGGAGGTTGTAGGTGGGCGCGTAGAGGGTGGGCACCTGGAACCAGGGCGCCGAGTGGACGGCCTGGAGATCGACCACGCCCAGCCCCAGGGAGATCAGGTAGCCGGCGATGACCCCTAGCAGGACCGGGATCACGGACAGGAAGCCGCGCAGCAGGACCGAGGCCAGGATGGTGATGGCGAGGGTGGCCAGGGACACGACCAGCGCCACGTGAAGAGGCATGCCCAGCACCGCGGGGCCCGGGGTGAGGCCCGCCATGTTGGTGGCCACGGGGGCCAGTTCCAGGCCGATGATCGCCACGATGGCGCCCATGGCCGCCGGGGGGAAGATGATGTCGATCCACCGCGTGCCGGCGAAGCGCACCACCTGGGAGATGAGGATGAAGATGAGGCCGAAGACGATGAAGCCGCCCTGGGCGGCGGAATAGCTCAGCCCCGCCGCCAGCACGGCAAAGACCGGGGAGAGGAAGGCGAAGCTCGAGCCGAGGTAGGCGGGGATGCGGCCCTTGGCCACGAAGAGGTAGATCAGCGTGCCCACCCCGTTCATCAACAGGCACGTGGCCGGGTTCACCTTGAAGAGGAACGGCACCAGCACGGTGGCGCCGAACATGGCGAACAGGTGCTGGAGGCTGAGGGGTATGGTCTGGAGCAGCGGAAGCCGTTCATCCACTCCGATCGTGCGTTGTTGCATGGGATCCTCGCGCGGGGCGTTTGGGGGTTGCGACCCGGCAGAGCCTCACCGAGGAGGCCGCGGGTCTCGATAGGTTCGTGGGGCGGGTTCAGTATCCTTGGAGTGAGGGTAAAACCCCAGCCCAAGTTGCCCCCGATCTTGAGTTCCATCGAAAAAGGGGCGGCCTCCTCAGGCCGAGGCCAGGCCCCGGAGCATGTCGGCCAGGAGGTTGCCGGCCACCCGGCGGCGGAACTTCGCCGAGGAGCGCAGGTCGTCGATGGGGGAGATGTCCGCCTGGAGCGCCTGAAGCGCGGCCTCGAGCGGAAGTTCGGTGAGGGGCCGCCCCATGAGAACCCCCTCGGTGCCCTGGGCCCGGATGGGCATGGGCGCCACGCTGCCCAGGGCGAGGCGCAATTCCCGGATCCGCCCATCGGCCACCCGGACCCAGGCGGCCAGGCTCACCTTGGCGATGGCCTGGGCCTGGCGGGTGCCCACCTTGCGGAAATAGTGGAAGCCCCCATCCCCCGGCCGGACGAGACGAATGCGGGTGATGAGCTCGTCGGGCGCCAGGAGGCTCTGCTTGTAGCCCGTGTGGAAGCCGGCGTAGGGCACCCAGCGCGAACCGCGCAGGGAGGTCAGTTCCAGCTCGGCGCCATAGGCCAGGAGGCTGGGGGGGCTATCCGCGGCGGGACTGCCGTTGGCGATGTTGCCGCCCAGGCTGCCCCGGCTCTGGATGGCCAGGGCGCCCGTGACCTTGGCGCTGCGGACGAGGTTGGGGAATTCCCGCTGCAGCAGCGGGTGGGCGGCGATCTCCCGGAAGAGGGTGAGGGCCCCCAGGGTCGCCGCGGCCTCGGTGACGTGGATCCCCCGCAGTTCCTCCAGACCCCAGAGGTTGAGGAAGAGCCGGTCCGGCAGGCGGCCGGCCGCGAAGGGCACCATGAGGTCCGTGCCGCCCGCCAGGGGCCGGGCCCCGGGGTGGGCCGCCCGCAGGGACAGGGCCTCATTCAGGCCCGTGGGCGTGAGCACTTCGCAAAGCGCGGGCTGGCCTCTCATGGGCGTCCCTCCCGGGCCGCCAGCAGGGCGTCCACGATCTTCACGTAGCCGGTGCAGCGGCAGAGGTTCCCCGCCAGGCCCTCGCGGGCCCCGGCCTCGTCTTGAACCGCGTGGGTCTCCAGGAGATGGGTTCCCGCCACCAGCATGCCCGGCGTGCAGAAGCCGCACTGGGCGCCGCCATGGTGGAGGAAGGCCTCCTGCAGCGGGCTCAGGTCCGCGCCCGCCAGGCTTTCCACCGTGCGCAGGGTCGAGCCCTGGGCCTGGATCGCTGGCACCAGGCAGGCGTTCACCAGGCTGCCGTCCAGGATCACGGAGCAGGCGCCGCATTCCCCTTCGCCGCAGCCCTCCTTGGTGCCCGTGAGGCCGAAGTCCTCGCGGACCACATCCAGGAGCCGGGCCATGGGATGGACGAGGGCCTCGCGGGCTTCCCCGTTCACCGTGAGCTTCAGGAGGATCTTCTGCATCGACATGTCAGGCTCCTTCCACCAGGTCCAGGAGGACCTCCGGCGTCAGCGGCACCTGCCGGGGTGTGATCTGCAGGGCGTGCTGCACGGCGTTGAGGAGGGCCGGGGCCGGCCCGTCCATGGGCAGTTCGCCCAGCCCCTTCGCCCCGCCGGGACCATAGGCATAGGGACGCTCCTCGAAGAAGACCCGGATGCGCGGCAGGTCCGCCGAGGTGGCGATGAGGTAGTTGCTCATCTGGTGGTTGGCCATACGGCCCTGGCGCCAGATGACCTCTTCGTTGAGCCCCCAGCCGATGCCTTGCGCCACGCCGCCTTCGATCTGGCCGGCGGCCAGGACCGGATTCACGACCCGGCCCACCTCCTGGACCGCCACGAAATCCGCCACCCGGGTCTCGTAGGTCACCAGGTCGATGCGCAGATCCGCCGCATAGCAGGCCCAGCCGTAGGTGGCGTAGGCGTCGCCGCGGTAGGTGGTGTCGTCCCATTCCACGAAGGCCGGCTTCTGGTACCGGCTTTCCGTGCGCAGCGGGCCGTGCCGGGCCACATAGGTCCGGACGGCGGCGCCCAGGTCCCCGTCCTGCAGGAGCCCCGCATCCAGGAGGGTCTTCCGCAGGGCCAGGCCGGCATCGAACACCAGCTTGCCCACCACCTGGGTGGTCCGGGAGGCCACGGTGGGGCCGCTGTTGGGCACCACGCCCGTATCCGGGGGGGCCACCACGATGAGGTCCACGGGCGCCTGCAGGGCCTCGGCGGCCACCTGGGTGAAGACCGTGTTGGCCCCCTGCCCCATTTCCGTGGAGGCCGCCAGCACCCGCACCTGGCCCTCCGCCGTGCCTTCGAGGGCCGCCACGGAGTCGAGCAGGGTCTCACCGCTGCCGGTGAACCCGCCCCCGTGCATGAACACGGAAAAGCCCACGCCCCGCTTGACGGGATCATCCCCGGCATTGAGGGTGGGGTAGCTGGTGCGCTTCTCCGCGTAGCCGATCTCGCTGAGGGCGCGATCCATGAGGGCCACCAGGTCCACCTCGTCGCGCATGATCTGGCCCGTGGCCATGGCATCGCCGGGACGCAGGAGGTTCTTCCGGCGCAGGTCGGCGGGATCCAAGCCCAGGCGCTGCGCCGCCTCGTCCATGTGCCGTTCGATGGCGAAGAGGCTCTGGGGGGCGCCGAAGCCCCGGAACGCGCCGTGGGGCGGCGTGTTGGTGGCGAGGGCCCGGGCGTGGACGCGCAGGTCGGGGCAGCGGTAGGGCCCCGAGGCATGGAGGGCGCCGCGGCTGAGCACCACCGGCGAGAGGGTCATGTAGGCCCCCCCGTCCAGCAGGAATTCGATGTCCAGGGAGAGCAGGATCCCGTCGGCCGCGAAGGCGCTGCGGATGCGGGTCCGGGAGGGATGGCGCTTGGTGGTGCAGGCCATGTCCTCCTCGCGGTCGTAGGCGATCTTCACGGGCCGCCCGCCGGCCTTCCAGGAGAGCAGGGCCGCGTGGCAGGCGATCATGGAGGGGTAGTCCTCCTTGCCGCCGAAGCCGCCCCCCGTCTCCACCTGGGCCACGCGCACCTGCTCCGGAGGCAGCTGGAACAGCTCGTGGAGGGCGTGATGCACGTAGTAGGGGCACTGCATGGAGCCCCGCACCAGCACCCCGTCTGCCGTGGCTTCCCCGATGACGGCGTTGGGTTCGATGTAGACGTGCTCCTGGGCCCCGGTGCGGTAGGTGGCGTCCAGGCGCAGATGGGCCAGGGCCGCGGTACCCTCGGGATCCCCCTTGGCGATGAGAATGGTCTTGAAGACGTTGTCCTTCCCCCAGATGACCGGGTCGCAGCGGAGGCTGTCCTCGATGCTGAGCACCGGTGGCAGGGGCTCCACGTCCACCCGCACCCGTTCCCTCGCATCCTGCACCCGCAGCGGATCGGGATGGGCCAGCAGCAGGATGGCTTCTTCCGCGTGGTGGATCACGCCGTCCGCGAGGCAGGGCTGGTCATGCTGCAGGTGGGCCACCACGTTCTTCCCGGGGATGTCCCGGGCGGTGACGATGATAAATTCCTCCCAGGGAAAACCCGCCTCGAAATGGATGCCCGTGATCCGTCCCCTCGGGACCTTGCTGCGCACCGTGGCGCCATGAAGCAGGCCCTCGACCTGGAGGTCGTCCGTGAAGAGCGCCGCGCCGGTGACCTTGGCGCGGCCCTCCTTGCGCTGCACGGAGCGGCCGATGTGGGCGTAGTCGTTCATGGGGCGTCCTCGATCGGGTACCAGTTTGTCATCGGTGGAAACAGCGCCGGCCCCGGACGTAGGCGGCCTGGACCAGGCGGGGGTCGGAGCGGTAGATGAGCCGCGAGAGCACCTGGGCCGGGTCGGCGGAAACCCGCCCGAAGGGATCGGAGCACCGCACGTCCACCACCAGGAAGTCCGCCTCGAAGCCCGCCTCCAGCGCCCCCAGGCGGTCCCCGAGGCCCAGGGCCATGGCCCCGCCCCGGGTGGCGAGGTAGAAGGCGCCCGGGGCGTCCAGCGCGGGCCGCGGGTCCAGGTCCAGGGCCTCCGAGAGGCGGAGCCGCTGATCCTCCGTGAGCCCGCCCACCTCGCGCAGGCGGGCGGACTGCACGTGCTGGGCCGCCCGCCGCAGCTTGCTGGCGGTGCAGGCCTCGCCCATCTCCCGGAACATGGACAGGCTGGGGCCCGCCCCCACATCGGTGCCCAGGCCCACGGAAAGCCCCTCCTCCAGCCAGGCCCGCAGGGGCATGGTGCCGCTCTGGAGGAAGGCGTTGGAACTGGGGCAGTGGACCAGGCTGCAGCCCTGGTCCCGGAGGAGCCTTCGCTCGGAAGGCTGGAGGTGGATGCCGTGGCCCAGCAGCGTGCGGGGGCCCAGCAGGTCGCAGCGCCGGTAGACGTCGGTGTAGCTGGCGGCCTCCGGGAAGAGCCTGCGCACCCACTCCAGTTCCTGCAGGTTCTCGGCCAGATGGGTCTGGATGAAGGCCCCGTAGTCCCGGGCCAGCCGCCCGGCCCCGGCCATGAGCTCGCTGGAACAGCAGGGGGCGAAGCGGGGCGTGAACGCGTAGCTCAGGCGCCCGCCGTCCCTGCCATGCCAGGCACGGCAGAGGACCTCGCTCTCTTTGATGCTGGTGGCCGTGTCTTCCAGCAGGGCCTCCGGCGCGTGGCGATCCATCATCGTCTTGCCGATGACCGCCCGGATGCCGCAGGCTTCCGCCTCCCGGAAGATGGTGTCCGTGGCCTCGGCGTGGGTGGTGGTGTAGAGGACTGCCGTGGTGGTGCCCAGGGACAGGGCGTCCTGCAGGTACCTCCGGGCCGCCGCCTGCGCGTGCGCCCCGTCGGAAAAGCGCGCCTCGGCGGGAAAGATGTGGCGTTCCAGCCAGGCCAGGAGTTCCAGCCCGTCGGCGGCCACCGCCTCGTACTGGGGCAGGTGGGCATGCAGGTCCACGAGGCCCGGCAGGATCCAGAAGGGACGCAGGTCCTCCACCGCCAGGTCCGGATGGCGGGCCCTCACCGCCGCAAAGGCCCCGGCGTCGGCGATGGTCCCCTGCCCGTCCACGACGAGCCCTCCATCGGCCTCGAAGTGAAGCTCCTGGGGGCTGGCTGAGGAAAGCAGGGAGGCGCGGATCAGCACGAAGAAGGGCCAGAAAAGGGTGCCCGGGCCGGAGCGAAGGAGGCGTCTCCTTCTGCCCCGGCCCAGGCCGTCGATCAGTGCTTGGGCAGGGTCGAGGCCACGCCCTTCACGTAGTAGTTCATGGCGCCGAGCTCGGCGTCCGTCATGCTCTTGCCCTTGGGGACGAGCTCCTTGCCGTCCTGGGCCACCACGGGACCGTCGAAGGGATGCAGCTTGCCGGCGACGATCTCCTTCTCGAGCTTGACCACGAGGGACTTGACCGGGGCCGGCACGGCGGGGTTCAGGGGCGCCAGCTTGATCATGCCGTCCTTCATGCCGCCCCACACGTTGGTGCCCTTCCAGGTGCCCGCCAGTACATCCTTGACGGTGCGCGTGTAGAACTCACCCCAGAGGTGGGTGGTGCCCGTGAGGCAGGACTTGGGGCCGTACTTGCTCATGTCGGAGTGGTAGCTGAAGGAGTAGACGTTGGCGTTCTCCTTGTGCTTCTCCTCCACGGCCTGGACCACGGCGGTGGAATCGGTGTGGTGCGTGACCATGTCCGCGCCCTGGGAGAGCAGGGTCAGGGCGGCTTCCCGCTCCTTGCCCGGGTCGAACCAGCTGTTCACCCAGACCACCCGCACCTCGGCCTTGGGATCCACGCTGCGCATGCCCTCGGTGAAGGCGTTGATGCCCTGGAGCACCTCGGGGATGGGGAAGGCGGCCACGTACCCCGCGATGTGGGACTTGGTCATCTTGCCGGCGATGACGCCGCAGAGGTAGCGGCCCTCGTAGAAGCGGGCGTTGTAGATGCCCATGTTCTTGGCGGTCTGGTAGCCGGTGGCGTGGAAGAAGTAGTCGTTCGGGAAGGCCGCGGCCACTTTCTTGGTCGCATTCATGTAGCCGAAGGAGGTGGTGAAGACGATCTTGGCCCCGCCGGAGATCATCTGGCGGATGACCCGCTCGGCATCGGCGCCTTCCGGCACGTTCTCGACGAACTTGGTGGTGACCTTGCCGGCCATGGCCTTTTCCATCTCCTTGCGGCCCTGGTCGTGCTGGTAGGTCCAGCCCGCGTCGCCCACGGGGCTCACGTAGACGAATCCGATCTGGGTCGGGGCGGGCTCCGTCGCTGCCAGGGGTGAACCGGCCAGGAGGCCCAGGCCCAGGAGGGCGATCGAGGATTTCAGTTTCTGCATGAGGGACTCCTTCTGAGGGGTGGGGTAGGTCCGCACGGAGCGGCGTCGTGGAGCAGTACTAGGCGTCGGGCATGAAGGGCTGGCCCAGGGAGGCGGGCGAGTTGAGGCGGATGGTGCTGCGGTTGCGGGAGATTAACACCAGCACCACCACGGTGGCCAGGTAGGGGAGCGCCGACAGGAACTGGGACGGAAGCTCCAGGCGGAGGCCCGAGCCCTGGACGAACATCTGCGTGATCATGGCGCCGCCGAAGAGGTAGGCGCCCACCATCACCCGCAGCGGCCGCCAGGTGGCGAAGACCACCAGGGCCAGGGAAATCCAGCCCCGCCCCGCCACCATGCCCTCCACCCACAGCGGCGTGTAGAAGACAGACAGGAAGGCGCCCCCGATGCCCGCCATGGCCCCTCCGAACATAGCGGCCAGGTAGCGGATGCGCAGCACGTTGTAGCCGATGGCATGGGCCGCCACCGGGGTCTCGCCCACGGCGCGGAGCACCAGCCCCCAGCGGGTGCGGTAGAGGAACCAGGCCACCGCGGCCAGCATGATCCAGGAGAAGTACACGAGCGCCTGCTGCTCGAACAAGGCATGGCCGAGCACGGGGAGCTTCGACAGGAGGGGGATCTTCAGGGGCGGCACGCTGTCCAGGGTCTGCGACTCGTAGGGCTTGCCAACGAAGGCCGAGAGCCCCACGCCGAAGATCGACAAGGCCAGCCCCGAGGCCACCTGGTTGGCCTGGAGGGTGAGGGCCGCGAACCCGAAGAGCAGGGACATGGCCGTGCCCGCCGCCATGCCGGCCAGGATCCCCAGCAGGGGGCTGCCGGTGTGGATGGTGGTGGCAAAGGCGGCCACGGCCCCCACGGACATGATCCCTTCGGCGCCCAGGTTGAGGACCCCGGACTTCTCGGTGACCAGTTCGCCCAGCGCCGTGAGGATGAGGGGCGTGCCCGCCACGACGGTGGCAAAGAGGACGGCGGAAACGAGGCCCGGTGCCATGGCGAACCCCTACTTTCTTCCGCGGTCCAGCCGGAGCCGGAAGTGGATGAAGACGTCGGAGCCCAGGAGGAAGAACAGCAGCAGCCCCTGGAACACCTTGGAGATGGAATAGGGCAGACCCAGGTACTGCTGGGCCTGTTCGCCGCCCATGTAGAGCAGGGCCATGAGCAGGCTGGCGAAGAAGATGCCCACGGGCTCCAGGCGGCCCACGAAGGCCACGATCATGGCGGCGAAGCCGTAGCCCGGCGAGATGTGCTCGGTGATCTGCCCGATGGGCCCGGCCACTTCCGAAACCCCCGCAAGACCCGCGCAGCAGCCCCCGATCAGCATGCCCATCCAGACCGTGCGGCGCGCGGAAAAGCCCGCATAGCGCCCGGCCCGCTCCGCCTGGCCCGACACCTTCATCTGGTAGCCGAGGAAGCTGCGGTTCATGAAGATCCAGCCTGCGACCAGGGCGCCGATGGCCACGAACAGCGCCGCGTTGACGCGGGTGCCCTCCACCAGGACCGGAAGGATCGCCTTGGCCTGGAACAGCCGGGTCTGGGGGAAATTGAACCCGTCGGGATCCATCCAGGGGCCATGGACCAGCCAGGAGACCAGCAGTTCCGCGATGTAGACCAGCATGAGGCTGGTGAGGATCTCGTTGGCGTTGAAGCGGGTGCGCAGCCAGGCGGGGATGGCGGCCCAGAGCATGCCGCCCAGGGCCCCGGCCAGGAACATGGCGGGCAGCAGGAAGGGGCTCTGGCTGTTGGGAAAGTGCAGGGCCAGGCCGCCGCCCGCCAGGGCCCCCACCAGCAGCTGCCCCTCGGCGCCGATGTTCCAGACGTTCCCCCGGAAGCCCACTGACAGCCCCACGGCGCAAAGCATGAGGGGCGTGGCCTTCAGGAAGAGCTCCGCGATGCCGTAGCGGTCCGCCATGGGCTGGAGGAAGAAGATCTTGAACCCCTCCACGGGGCTCTTGCCCAGGAGCTTGAACAGCACCATGCCGCAGGTCAGCATCAGGGCCACCGCGAGCAGCGGGGACAGGTAGCGCATGAGCCGGGAGGGCTCCGGGCGGGGCTCGAGCCTGAGAGGGAGTAGCCGAATCATACGGCCCCGCGCAGGAGGCGCCGGCGGAGCCAGCCAAGGAAGGCGAGGCTAAGCGTAGCGGGACTACGTGTGCCGAGCCTGACGCCGGATGGCGAACGCCGCCGCCCCCTGCCCGAAGGGACGGGCCCAGCCGCGCGCCCCGCGTTGTCACGGCCCTTGGACGATGACACCACATCGCCCTGCGGGCCGTTCCTAGCGGGATCGTGCGGCTGAGCTCCGTCGCGGGGTCGTATCATTCGGCCACACCCTCTATGCCACATCAGGCGCCTCTCCAGATGGGGGGATTCCATCTCCCGGCCACAGGCCGCTCATCCACACGCCGATCTCCTCCACGCCCGTCTCCGACGTGATCTTGGGCGGGGACAGGCAGCCCTTGGAGATCACCACCAGGCGGTCGCAGATCTCGAAGAGTTCGTCCAGCTCCTCGGAGACCACCAGGATGGCCGTTCCGGACGCCCGCAGTTCCAGCAGCTGCCGCCGGATGAAGGAGGCGGCGCCCACATCCACGCCCCAGGTGGGCTGCGCCAGCACCAGCAGCTTGGGGTTCTGCATGATCTCCCGGCCCACGATGAACTTCTGCAGGTTGCCCCCCGAGAGGGACTTCGCCTCGGAGTCGGGGCCGCCGCACTTCACGTCGAAGCGCTGGATGCAGTCCTCGGCATAGCGGCGCGCCGAGCCGAAGCGGATCAGGCCCAGGGCCAGCATGCCCTTGCGGTAGGCCGTCAGCAGGATGTTCTCCGTGAGCGAGAGCCGCGGCACCGCGCCCCGGCCCAGCCGCTCCTCGGGTACGAAGCAGAGGCCGAGGGACCGCCTCCGGCTGGAATCCATGCGCCCGGCGGGAACCCCGCAGACCTGCACCGAGGTCCCCTCGCGGATCGGCTCCTCGCCGGAGATGGCCCAGAGCAGCTCCTGCTGGCCGTTGCCAGAGACGCCCGCAATGCCCACGATCTCGCCGCTGTGCACCTCGAGGTTCACGTTCCTCAGCACCACGCCGAAGGGATCGTCCGGGACCAGGGAGAGGTTCTCCAGGCGCAGCCGCACCTCCCCGCCCCCGGTGGGTTCGCCGTGCTGGAAGACGGGCAGGTCCTCGCCGATCATCATGCGGGCGAGGGTCTTGGGGGTCTCCTGGGCAGGCACACAGGTGCCCGTCACCCGCCCTCCCCGCAGCACCGTGGCCTTGTGGCAGAGCTCGCGGATCTCGTCGAGCTTGTGGCTGATGTAGAGGATGCTGCAGCCTTCCGCCGCCAGTTGCCGCAGCGTTTCAAAGAGCTTCCGCACCGCCTGGGGCGTGAGCACCGAGGTGGGCTCGTCCAGGATCAGCAGCCTGGGCGACTGCAGGAGGCAGCGGATGATCTCCACCCGCTGGCGTTCGCCCACGGAGAGGTCGTGCACCAGACGATGGGGATCCACGGGCAGGCCGTAGCGCTCGGAGACCTCCCCGATGCGCCGGGCGAGGCCCACCAGATCGAAGGGGCCCGGCATGGCCAGGGCCACGTTCTGGGTCACCGAGAGGGTCTCGAAGAGGGAGAAGTGCTGGAACACCATGCCGATGCCCAGCTCTCGCGCCTGGGCGGGATTGTGGATGCGGGCCGGCCGGCCCTCCCAGAGGATCTCCCCCGCGTCGGGCCGGGTGACCCCGTAGATGATCTTCATGAGGGTGGATTTGCCAGCGCCGTTTTCCCCCACCACGGCATGGATCTCGCCGGGCAGGACCTCCAGGTCGATGCCGTCGTTGGCCACCACCGCGGGATAGGCCTTCCGGATGCCCTTGAGGACGATCCGGGGCGTGGGCTGGGTCGGGTGGGACATGGCTTCCCTGCCTTGGGGTGGGTTCAGAGGGTCAAGACGCGAGCGGGAATTCGCTGTTCCAGGAATCATCGCGCATCGGCCCCCAGGTCTGGCAAGGCGGAGGAACCGCAGGTGATGTCCCCGAAGAAGATCGGCAGGTAACAATGGGAAGGTACCCGGAGAGCAGGACCTGGTGAATAAAAATATTACTGTGTGGGAAAAAGAATTCCTATCCTAAGGTGGATCCTTCGCACCATCCGGCGCCCCGTTCCTTCCGCGCCGCGCTTTTTTGTTGAGGTCCCTCATGACCGACGCCGCCACCCTGGTCTGCCGGGCCCGCTTCATGCTCCCCCTGGCCGGACCCGACCGGGCCCGGCGCATCCAGGACGGGTACGTGGTGGCCCGCGAGGGGCGCATCCTGGAGGCGGGACCCTACACCGCGGAGACGGGCACGCGGCTGCTGCGCACCTGGGGCGAGCATCTGCAGGTGCTGCACACCCGCCGGGAGATCCCCTCCTCGGACCCCATCCCCATGCAGGACCTGGCGCTGCTGCCGGCCCTGGTGAAGGCCCACGGCCATGACCACGAGCAGCCCCTCATCGGCCTGGCCCGCGACGAGGCCCTGACCGACTGGCTGGACCATGCCGTGAATCCCTTCACGGGGTTCATGAACGCCCGCCACGCCGAACTCTCCGACCTGCTCGGCGGCAGTCCCCAGCTGGCGGTCTACCGGATGGCCCGGGTCTGCGACATCCACTACGGCATCACCGCCTCCATGGTGCATCACTGCAACTGGAACAAGCACCATCTGGCAGAGATCGCCCAGGCCAACGAGGCCGCGGGAACCCGCATGATCGTGGCCGTGGGCAGCCAGGACCGCCACTACGCCGCGGAGCTCCTGGACCGCCCCGGCGAGGCCCTGGCCCGCCTGGACCGGGCCCTGGAGATCCAGGCGGGATGCGCCCGAACCCGCTTCATTCCGGGTCCCGACCAGTGCTTCTCCAACAGCCGCGAGTCGCTCCTCCCCCAGAAGGACTGGGCCCGTCGCCACGGCACCCTCCTGCACATCCACAGCGCGGAGGAGCCTCGGACCACCCGCTGGTTCACGCAGGAAGTGGAACCGGGCCTCACGCCGGTGGAGTACTTCCGGGAGATCGGAATCCTGGACGCCTCCACGGTGCTCGCCCACCAGGTGAACTGCGGGCCGAGGGACGTAGAGCTGCTCGCGGCCGCCGGCACCGCCGTGGTCCACAACCCCCTGGCCAACACCATCCTGGGTTCGGGCATGCCACCCCTCATGGACCTGCTTCGCGCGGGCGTGCCCGTGGCCATCTCCACGGACGGCTCGGGCTCCGCCGACAACCAGAACCTGTTCGCGGCGGCCCGCCTGGCGGCCCAGTACCAGAAGGCCTTCCACCAGGACGCCACGCTCCTGCCCTCCCAGCAGCTGCTGGAGATGATCACGGTGGTGCCCAACCGCATCCTGGGCTTCGACCAGGGGGAGCTGGCGCCGGGCCGCCAGGCGGATTGGATCCTCCTCGACCTGGCCCGGCCCAATCTGGTGCCCACCCGGCTGGACAACCTCACCGAGAACCTCCTGTGGGCCGCGGACGGCTCGGAGGTCGACACCGTGGTGGCCTCGGGGCGCCTGCTCAAGCTGGATGGCCGGATCCTGCCCTTCCAGGACGGCAGCCGGCCTGAGGACATCATGGCCCAGGTGCAGGCCCTGTCCGAAGCCTTCGCCGCCCACCGGACCACGAGCCCGGAACTCAAAGGTACCGGCGCCCACCGATAGGTTTGGTTCCCGGCCCAGGGGGGCCGATCCTCCGAACGGCTCCCCCGCCCGCGGCGGGGGAGCCGGCCCTGGCATGGCCTTCGGGAGCGGACGAGGGGCGCCGCCTCTGGACCGGCTTCGGCGCTCCTTCCAGCCACCGCTGAATTGGTGCGGGTGAGCTGCTGGGGTGCGGACACCGCAATCCAGGTTCTAGGGCTTGGGGAATGTTCCAGCTCTGTCACCTCAGCGTCATGCTCCCGGGCCCATCGATGGCTTGAATGGGTTTGCAGCCTGAACCCGTCATTGAACCGTCTGCCGCCATCGATGCATGCAATCACCCCTCCCACCACTACCCCGAAAGGGGCCACTCCTACCGGAGCAGAACCATGAAGAAGATCTCCCTCGTCGCGCTGGCGCTGTGCGCTGGCGTCCCACTGCTGGCCGATGGGCCCACGGTCCAGGTCTATGGCATCCTCGATGCCGGCGTGGCCAACGTCGAACACTCCATGGATTTCGACCCCAACTTCCCGGTGGCCACCAATCCGAATCCCCAGAAGGCGGCCCACTCCGCCACGGGCATGTTCAACGGTGGCATCTCGCAGACCCGGGTCGGCATCAAGGGCAGCATGGACCTGGTGGATGACTGGAAGGCCCTCTTCACCCTGGAGAGCGCCGTCAACCTCACCAGCGGCATGGTAAGCAACGGCGCCATCGGCATCGCTCAGTCCGTGCCCGCCACCGGCATGGCCTCGGCGAACTACGTAAACGTCGACACCCACATCAACGGGCAGCTCTTCAGCCGGGGGGCCTTCATTGGCGCCTCCCATCCCGTCTACGGCACCTTCACCCTCGGCCACCAGATGAGCCTCATGCTGGAAGCCATCCCCGCCTACGATGCCCTGCAGGGCGCCCAGCTCTTCACGCCCATCGGGTTCTCCGGCGGCTACGGCGGCGGCGGTGTCACGGACGACAGCCGCGTGGACAACGCCTTCAAGTACCGGGTCAACATCGGCGACTTCAAGCTGGCCCTGCTGCACAAGTTCAGCGGCGCCTCCGGCAACCCCACCTCCAGGGGCGCCGAGCAGGTCAACATCGCCTATGAGAAGGGGAACTTCGGCATCCTCGCGGCCTACCAGTCCTTCAAGGACGCTGTCCAGACGGGCCCCGGAGTGTCCCAGACCTTGAATGTCACCAACGGGGGCGTCACGGTCGGAACCGTCACCATCCCCCAGCCCGGAACCATCTCCCTCACCTTCCAGGACACGCAGTCCTTCTGGCTGGCGGCCCGCTACAAGGTCGGCGACGTGAACCTCATCGCCGGTTACCAGAACATGAAGTTCAGCAACCCCAGCAACCCGACCGACGATGCCGGCGTGACCAGCATGTGGGATCTGGTGGTCAGCAAGGTGACGCTCAATCCCTACACCATCAACGGGGTCGAGCAGGACAAGAAACAGCACATCTGGTGGGCCGGCGCCAACTGGGACGTCACCTCGAAGTTCAACGTGGCCGTCAGCTACTATGACCTGACCCAGGACGACTTCTCCCAGGGCACCTACAACCCGGTCACCGTCAGCAACACCAAGGGCCCTGGCTCCTCGAAGTTCATCTCCGCCCTGTTCGACTACAAGATCACCAAGGCCTTCGACATGTATCTCGGCTACATGCATGTCGAGAACGGCGATTCCCTCACCCAGGGCTTTGCCCCCGGCACGACGGGTTACGTTCCCGGCGCCAGCGCCCAGAACGCCACCCTCGGCCTGGGCGCCCGCTACAAGTTCTAGCTCCGAACGCCGCAATCCCAAGCATTTCCCAGCAGCAGGAGGCCCGCCGGATGGCGGGCCTCCTCATTTGGGACCCTGCCGACCGGCGGACCTGTCCATCGGGGACCTCTCTGGAATCCGCGGTGCCAGCGGTGGTGGCCCTTGAAAGCACCCTGGCTGTGCCTCGCTGATGACGAGGTCGAATTTATCCCGGCCGGGATGGCTGTTTCGAAAGGCTTTTGCCGCAGCGCCCGACGAGGCCCCCGCCGCGGGCAAAAAAGCTTCAACTTTCTTTAATATTCTCAACACATAGGTCTACTATTACTGACTGTGCATTCGATCACATCCCTCGGGATTTGAAGTCCATTTTTCGTGGACTCGCCTCCATCCCTCGGTTAGCTTAGGCCAGTCCTTCAACCCTCCGTGCAGCCAATGGCTCTTTCCCACCTTGTTATCCTGGTGGTTCTTTTAGGACGCCTCGCCTAAACCTTTCATCCCGCCAGGCCGTCCATACTGTCAGTTCCACTTTCCGTCCGATCCGTCGACTTCCCAAAGAAGTAACTTTCCTTTTACCCCCCCACCACCACCCCGAAAGGGGTCACTCCTTCCGGAGCAGAAACATGAAGAAGACCTCCCTCGTAATGCTGGCGCTGTGCGCTGGCATCCCCGTGATGGCGCAGGCCCCCACCGTCACCTTCTATGGCGTTCTCGACGCCGGTGTCGCCCACGTCCAGCACAGCCTGGACTTCGCTGACCAGTTCCCGGTGAGCACCAATCCTTTCCCCCAGAAGTCGACCACGGGCGCCACGGGCATGTTCAACGGCGGCCTCTCCCAGAACCGGGTGGGCGTCAAGGTTGCCACGGACCTGACCGACGGCTGGAACGCCTTCCTGCAGCTTGAGACGGCCTTCAACCTCACCACGGGCGTGGTCGCCAGCGCCGCCCAGAACCTGGCCCAGAACAAGGGGGCCGTGAACAGCACCGCCCCCAACACCAACGCGGGCAACCAGGTCTCCGCTCCCTCCGGCATCGGCGGCCAGCTCTTCGACCGGGGCGCCTTCATCGGCATCTCCAACGCCACCTACGGCACCCTGTCCATCGGCCGCCAGCAGACCCTGCTGTTTGATGTCATGCCCGGCTACGACGGCCTGGGTCTGGCCCAGCTCTTCACGCCCATCGGCTTCACCGGCGCCTACATCGGCGGGGGCGTGACGGAAGATTCCCGCGTGGACAACTCGGTCAAGTACCGGGTCAAGATGACTGACTGGACCGTCGCCGCGATGTACAAGGTGGGCGGCGTGTCCGGTTCCACCAGCGCCAAGAGCGCGGCCCTCGCCAGCGTGGCCTGGGAACCGGGTGCCTTCGGCATCGTCGCCGTCGTCCAGAACTTCAAGGACGCCCTCGGAGCCGCCGGCAACGGCGCCATCGTCGGTGGTCTCCCCACCAACACCATCTCCATCACGGCCCAGGACAGCGCGATGACCTCCATCGTCTCGCACTACAAGGGCAAGGGCTGGATGGTCGCCGCGGGCTGGGAACACGTGAAGTTCTCCAACCCCAGCGATCCCATCTCCGATGCGGGCACCACCACCTTCCAGGGCACGGTGGTCAGCTCCGTCAACGTCACTCCCTACAACGTCGCCGGCGTGGGCGAAGTGGACAAGACGCAGGACCTCTACTACCTGAGCGCGAACTATGACGTCACGTCGCAGTTCAACGTGGGGGCCGGCTACTACATCAACAAGGTCAAGGACTACTCCGGTGTGCCTCAGACGGCCGTGCTGAGCGCCAAGAACGCCGGCAACAACGAGTACGCCTCCCTGGTGCTGGACTACAAGTGGACCAAGGCCTTCGACTTCTACTTCGGCTACATGCACGCCATGAACACGGGCGGCCAGGCCGTC
>JARLGO010000041.1 GCA_031292655.1 Geothrix sp. | reverse complement strand
GAACAGCTGGGCCGTGAGGTAGGCGTCCCCCAGGGCCGTGTGGGCCCCGGCCACGGGGATATCGAAGAGGCGGGCCAATTCGAAGAGGCTCAGCCCCGGGAGCGACGCCGCCAGGGCCGGATTCTCCGGAAACCGATGCCGAAGCCAGCCGTACAGGGAGAGGGTGTCCAGGGCCGGATTCCGGAAGGGCCCGCCCGTCAGCCTCCGGGCCTCCCGGTTGAGGAAGGCGAGGTCGATGGCCACACAATGGCCCACGAGCACCGAACCTCCGACATAGTCCTTGAACGTCGCCAGGACCTCATCGATGGGCGGCTTGGTTTCGACCTGGGACGGCATGATGCCGTGGATCACCACGCTCCGCGCGTCCAGGACGGCGCTCGGATTCACCAGCTCGTGGAAGGCGCCTCCGATTTCGATCGTCCCTCCCCGCATCCGGACCGCTCCGATCGAAACGATGTCGTCCTTGCGCTCGTCGAGGCCGGTCAGTTCCGTATCCAGCACCACGAAGCGGGCCTCTGCGACCGGTCCCTTGGCCTCGGCCCCCGGTCCGCCCCGAAATGTCCGCCACCATCCGAACCAACCCATGTCGCCCGCCTCAGATGATGAAGGACTTGTACCGTTCCATGACCAGGTCCTGGACCTTGAGCGCCAGGCGGAAGGCGTTCTTGAGGGACTGCCGCTCCAGGTGGCTGAGGGTGTCCAGATGGATGAAGTTGTCGATGGGTTTCCCGGCTTCCATCTGCCGGTACTGGTGGTGGATCCGCAGGAGGGAGATGAACTCGAAGGCGTACTCCAGCTCGTCGATCAGGTCGGAGATGAGCGTCGATCCGCCCCGCAGGGCCTCCAGCCGATCCAGCGTGGACGAGTGCCGGACCCCCTTTTCCAGCGCGAACAGGCGGGCGATGTCCACCAGGGGGGTGACGCCCTTGATCTTCAGGTTCAGGCCGTGCTTGTGCTCGCCGCTCCGCTCCACTGCCACGGCGCCGAAGAAGCCGATGGGCGGCCGGTTCTTGACGAGCATGTTGGCCAGGAAGCCCAGGAAGGTCGGATAGTCCGGGATGAGCCGGCCGAGGTGCTCCCGGAGCTCCCAGGCCAGGGACAAGTCCCCGTGCAGGGGCCTGAAATCAAAGAAGATCTGCGAATTCAGCACGGCCTTCGGCGTCGGCGCAGAGATCCAATCTGAGAAATAGCCCCTCCAGACGGACAGCGGCTGGCACCACTGCGGGTTGCTGGCCATGCAGTCCGCCGGGCAGGGCTCGAACCCGCAATGGACCAGGCCGTTCCGCATGAAGGAGGTGAAGCGGCGGAAGTACTCCGCGGCGTCTTCCCGCAGGGCCGCAGGGGGGTCGGCGTACACGAGGGCGTTGTCCTGGTCCGTGCGGAAGGTCTGCTCCTTCCGCCCCTCGCTGCCCAGGGCGAGCCAGCAGTAGGGCACGGGCGGTGGGCCCAGTTCCTTCTCGGCGATCTCCAGCACCCGCCTGACCACCCGGTCATTGAGTTCCGAGATGATGCGGATGATGTTCGCCGCCCGGGCCCCCTCCCGCAGGAGGGCCCCGATGATGGTGAGTGCCTTCTGGGACACCGGGGCCAGACCCTCGAGGGTCGTCTGCATCTCGATGTCCTCGGAAAAGGCCAGCGGGCTGCGGCCCTGGAGGACCATGAAGTCGTGGGTGGTCACCATCCCGCACAGGGAGCCTTCGCGGGTGACGGCCACGTGATGGATGTTGCCCTGGAGCATCCTGAGGACGACCTCAAAACAGGGTTCCTTCTCGTCGACCGTGATCACGGGCTGGCTCATGATCTGGGTCACCGGAGCATCGATGGAATGGCCCAGGGCCACGACCTTGGCCCGGAGGTCCGAATCGGTGACGATGCCGGCGGGGGCCCCGCCTGGACCTGCCACCAGCGCGGCACTCTGCCGGTCCGCCACCATCCGGCGCGCCGTCTCGCGGATGGTGGCGCTTTGAGCCATGACCGTCGCCGTCGCCCGGCAGATCTCCCCCACCTGGGCCGTGAACAGGAGGCGGTCGCTGCTGCCGAGAAGCAGGCTCTTCCCCTGGATCTCCCGAGAGGTCATGTCCACGTACTTCGTGAGGTGGAACTGGAGCAGGTACTCCGTGATGGCCGGGTGGCTGCTCATCAGGTCGTTCAGCCGGTCCTTGGGAAGCAGGTAGCAGATGGTGTCCTGCATGGCGACGATGGTGGTCTTCTGGTGCCCCCCCATGAGCGACACCAGCCCGAAGGTCTCTCCCCGCTCCCGGTAGTCGCTGACCTCTTCGTCGCCACTGCCCTTGGGCCGGATGGAGATCCGGACCAGCCCCTTCTGGATGATCCGGAGGGACTCGCTCACCGGGCCGTCCTGCTGCAGGATCACGGTCCCCTTCGGATAGAACTCCATGGTGAGGCTCTGGGTCAGTTCCCGCAGCGTGGGACCCTCCAGAAACTGGAAGGGGGGGATCTGGGAAAGGAACCGGACTGCATCGTCGATCAGCATCGTCCCACCCCTAGAAACCGCGAACCTGGGGCATCCATCCAGGTTCTGCCCCGCTCAGGCTAACCATACCATCGGGTCCCCATCCCGTCTCAAGAGCCGATAGGGGCCGGATCCGCAGATGAGATCCTGGCTGGCCCGAGCGTGGTTTATTCTAGAGTCCAAAATCCACGCCTCGCCCGGGCAGGACCCGGCCCATCCGAAAGGGCCCCGCCCCCCCCCGGTTCACAGGTCGTCCGTCATGGCCGAACCAATCATCCGTCCCTTTAGGAAGCACCATGAACCCAAAACTGCTGTGCCCGAACTGCCACAAACAGGCCCTTCCATGGCTGGCCAAATTCCTGGCCTTCGACTTCTCAGCCCGCCCCTGCCGCGGCTGCGGCAGCCCGATCTTGATCCGGCAGAACTTCTGGACGCTGCTCTTCACCCTGTTCGGACTCGTCCCGGCCTGCCTGTTCCCGTCCAGTTGGGAACGCTTCCTCACGATCATCGTGTTCTTCAGCACGGCGGGCCTGGTCCGCGTCTATTTCCTCGAACTGTATGTCAGGCCGTGAACTCCCCCGACCCGACGGTACTCAGCGCCGTCCGGGTGAAGGGGGGCGAGCGCGTTCCCGGTCGGCTGCGGTACGCATGAAGGGCACCCCACCGGGGTGCCCTTCACACGTGGTGGTGGGACGTACCTAGTCCGCGTCTTCGACCTTGGGCTCGGGGAGGGTGTAGTCCACGAACTCGATGAGGGCCATGTCAGCCGCATCGCCGAGGCGATGGGCCATCTTGAGGATGCGGGTGTAGCCGCCGGGACGGTTCTCGAAACGCTTGCGGAAGTCGGGGCCGAACAGCTTCTGAACGGCATCCTTGCTTCCGAGACGGGCCATGGCCAGGCGGCGGTTGGCCACCGTGTCGGCCTTCGCGAGGGTGATGAAGGGTTCCACATAGCTGCGGAGCTCCTTCGCCTTCACGAGGGTGGTCTCGATGCGCTCGCTCTGGATCAGGGCGGTCGCGAGGTTCTTCATGAGGGCTTTGCGCTGGTTGGTGGTGCGGCCCAGGCGCTTGCCGGCAACGTTGTGACGCATGGGGGCTCCTTACACTTCCTGCTCGAGCCGCATGCCCAGGGAGAGGCCGATACGAGCGAGCTCGTCCTTGATCTCCTGGAGCGACTTCTTGCCGAAATTCTTGGTTTTCATCAGCTCAGCCTCGGTCCGCTGGACCAGCTCGCCGATGGTGGTGATGTTGGCGTTGCGGAGGCAGTTATTGGCCCGCACGGAAAGTTCCAGTTCCTCGACGGACTTGCCCAGCCAGGTGTTGGCGGCCTCGCTGCCGAGGGTGGCGGCGCCCATCTCCATCTCGGTGAAGTCCTCGTCCTGACGGGCGAACACGAGGAAGTGGTCGCGCAGGATGAGGGCGGCGTCGGAGACGGCTTCCTTGGGGTTGACGGCGCCGTTGGTCCAGACCTGGAGGGTGAGCTTCTCGTAGTCTGTGCTCTGACCCACGCGGGCGGGCTCGACGATGTAGTTCACACGGAGGATGGGGCTGTGGTTCGAGTCCATGGGAATGAACCCCAGGCCGAGGGTCTCGCTGTGGTTCCGGTCCGCGGTGACGAACCCGCGGCCCAGGCAGACCACCATCTCGATCTCCAGCTCACCTTCCTCGCCCAGGGTGGCGATGTGGACGTTGGGATCCACGACTTCCACGTTCTGGTTGCAGCGGATGGCGGCGGAAGTCACCGTGCCCTCGCCCTTGGCGGAAATGGTCACCGTCTGGGGCTCGCTGCTGTGCACCTTGAAGGGCACTTCCTTGAGGTTCAGGAGGACGTGGGTGATGTCCTCCCAGACCCCGGGAAGGGTCGTGAACTCATGCATGACGCCCTTGATGCGGACATTGGTGACAGCGGCCCCCTGGATGCTGCTGAGCAGCACCCGGCGGACGCTGTGCCCCACGGTCGTGGCAAAGCCGCGCTCGAAGGGGTAGGCCACGAATTCCCCGTAGGTATCCGTGAGGGACCCGGGAGTCACCTCGGCGAAGCGCGGCCTTTGGAAATCGTTGAGATTCAGCATCCGTCCCCCTTACTTGGAATACAGCTCGACGATCAGCTGCTCATTGATGTCAAGGGTGATGTCCTCGCGGGTCGGCGCGGCGAGCACCTGTCCCTTGAAGGCGGCGGCATCCAGGGTCAGCCATTTGGGGATACCGCGGCCGGCGGAGGTCTCGACGGAGGTCTTGACGCCGTCGTTCTCCCGGGCGCGGGCACCCAGTTCCACGGCCTGGCCGGGCTTCACCTGGAAGGAGGGAATGTCCACCCGCTTGCCGCCGACCAGCACGTGGCCGTGCATGACCATCTGGCGCGCAGCGGACCGGCTGGACGCGAAGCCCAGGCGGTAGACCACGTTGTCCAGGCGGCACTCGAGGAACCCGAGCAGGTTGTGACCGGTGACGCCCTTCTTGGCGTCGGCCTTCTCGAAGTAGTGGCGGAACTGCTTCTCGAGCACACCGTAGATGCGCTTCACCTTCTGCTTCTCGCGGAGCTGCAGGGCGTAGCCGGTGGGCTTCTTGATCTTCCCCGCGCCGTGCTGGCCGGGGATCTTGCCCTTGCGGGTCTCAAACGAGCACTTCTCCTTGAAGCAGCGCTCGCCCTTCAGGTAAAGCTTCATGCCCTCGCGGCGGCAGAGGCGGCAAACGGCGTCTGTGTAACGTGCCATGTCTCTCCTCCTCTCTTAAACCCGGCGCCGCTTGGGCGGCCGGCAGCCGTTGTGGGGGATGGGCGTGACGTCGCGGATGCTGGTCACCTGGATGCCTGCGGCGTTGAGGGCGCGGATGGCGCTCTCACGACCGGCACCGGGGCCCTTCACGCGGACGTCCACCGAACGGACACCCTGCTCCTTGGCGGCTTCGGCGGCGATGCCGGCGGCCACCTGGGCGGCGAAGGGCGTGCCCTTGCGGGTGCCTCGGAAGTTCTGGTTGCCGCTGGAAGCCCAGCAGAGCATGTTCCCCATCGGATCTGAGATGGAGATGATGGTGTTGTTGAAGGACGCCTGGACGTGGGCCACGCCATGGGGAACGTTCTTCTTTTCCTTCTTCTTGACCACCTTCTTGCCGGCGGTCCGGGTCTGGGTCTTGGCCATGTGCTCCTCGCCTTACTTCTTCTTGCCGGCTACGGTGCGCCGCTTGCCCTTGCGGGTGCGGGCGTTGGTGTGCGTGCGCTGCCCACGGACGGGAAGGCCCTTCCGGTGGCGCAGGCCGCGGTAGCAGCCGATGTCCATGAGCCGCTTGATGTCGAGGGCGATGTTCTTGCGGAGGTCGCCCTCCACGGTCTCCTCGGCGGTGATGACGCGGCGGATGCGACCCACCTCGTCCTCGGTCAGATCCCGGACCTTGGTGCCGAAATCGACCTTGGCGCGGGACAGGATGCTGTGCGCCTTGGCGCGCCCGATGCCGAAAATGTAGGTGAGCGCGATCTCGATGCGCTTGCCGATGGGCAGATCAATACCTGAGATGCGTGCCATCGTGTCTCCTTAACCCTGACGCTGCTTGTGCTTGGGGTTCTTCTTGCAGATGATCCGGTTGATGCCTTCGCGTCGGACCACTTTGCAGTGCTCGCACAGCTTTTTAATGGAGGGCCGTACTTTCATGGTGTCCTCTCGTTCACTTGAATCGGTAAATGATGCGGCCGCGGGTGAGGTCGTAGGGGGTCACCTCCACGAGCACCCGGTCACCGGGAAGGATGCGGATGAAGTTCTTGCGCATCTTTCCGCTGATGTGCGCCAGCACCTGGTGTTTGTTCTCCAGTTCGACCCGGAATACCGCGTTCGGCAAGGCCTCAACCACTGTGGCTTCGAGCTCAATGGCTTCTTCTTTGCTCAAGCGGGTCCTCCGAAGACGTGACGCAGCGATTCAAACACCAGCTCCGGGGGGCGATTGCCATCCACGCTCCGGAAGGTCGGCCGATGCTTGTAGAAGCCCAGGAGCGGCTGGAAGGTCGAATTGAACTCGCCCATCCGGCTCTTGAAAGCTTCTGAGGTGTCGTCGGAACGGTGTTTCAGGGGACTTCCACACAGATCACAGACACCCGCTTGTTGGGGGGGTTTGGATTCCAGATGGTAGATGGCGCCGCAAGCGTTGTTGCTGCAGACGCGCCGGCCCACCACACGGGCTTCCAGCACCTCCTGGGGGACATCGACCAGCACCACGGACCCGACCTTCATGCCTTTGGAGGAGAGGAAGTCTTCCAGGGCTTGAGCTTGCGACAGAGTGCGCGGGTAGCCGTCGAACAACACGTCAGAGGTCTCGTCCAGCAGCCGCGCAAAGACAAGGCCGTTGACGGTGTCGTCGTCCACCAGTTTTCCCTCGGCCATGATGGCTTTCGCCTTACGGCCGATCTCCGTCCCTTTCGAGACGGCATCTCTCAGAATGTCACCGGTTGACAGGTGAGTCAAAGAGAATGTTTCCACCAGGCGCTTGGCCTGGGTGCCCTTCCCGGAGCCCGGGGCCCCGAGGAGGATGTTCGCGGTCAGGGTCATGCAGCACCTCCACGGGTGGAGCGCCCGCGGATGCGGCCCTTCTCGAGAAATCCGTCATAGCGGCGCATGACCAGCAGGCTTTCCAGCTGGGCCGCGCTGTCCATGGCCACGCCCACCACGATCAGCAGGCTGGTGCCGCCGAAGTAGAAGTTGAGACCAGGGATGTTGTTCGAGATGAGCAGGGGCACGATGGAGACTGCGGCGAGGTAGATGGCCCCCACGAAGGTCAGCTTGGACAGGATGCTGTCCATGAAGATGCTGGTCTCCTTGCCGGGCCGGATGCCGGGGATGTAGCCCCCGGACCGCTTCATGTTCTCGGCGGTCTCGTCGGGATTGAAGACGATGCTGGTGTAGAAGAACG
>JARLGO010000263.1 GCA_031292655.1 Geothrix sp. | reverse complement strand
CGTTCTGTCTGCCCCTTCGATTGCCCCGACGCCTGCGGCATGCTGGTCGAGGTCGAAGGGGGCCGGGCGGTGGGCGTCCGGGGCGATCCGGACCACCCCTTCAACCGGGGCACCCTCTGCCCCAAGATGGCCCACTACGAGCGCAGCGTGCATTCGGACCTGCGGCTGGCGACGCCCCTGCGGAGGGTCGGCCCGAAGGGGGAGGGCCCCTTCGAGCCCCTTTCCTGGGCCGAGGCCCTCGACGAGATTGCCGCCCGCTGGAAGGCGATCCGCGGCCGGTGGGGCGGCGAGGCCATCCTGCCCTACTCGTACGCAGGCACCATGGGCCTCGTCCAGCGGAATGCCGGGCATGCCTTCTTCCACCGCCTGGGGGCCTCCCGCCTGGACCGCACCATCTGCACGCCCGCCAAGGGCGCGGGCCTGGCCGCGGTGCTGGGGAGCACGCCCGCTCCCGATCCCGAGGCGGTCCTGGGGGCGGACCTGGTGGTGCTCTGGGGCCTCCACGCCCTGGCCACCAACCTCCACGGCTTCCAGCGGGTCCGCGAGGCGCGGCGGCGGGGCGCCCAGGTGTGGGCGGTGGAGACCCACCGCACCGCCACCACGGACCATGCCGATCACGTGATCCTGGTGCGGCCCGGGACCGACGGCGTGCTGGCCGCGGGCGTGATGCGCCTCCTGCTGGAAGCCGGCGCCCTCGACCGCGCCTTCCTGGACCGCCATGTCCTGGGCTTCGAGGCCCTCGCCCGCGAGGTGCTCCCCCTGTACCCGCCGGAGGTGGTGGCCGCGGCGACCGGCGTCGGGGAGGCCGCGCTGCGGGCCTTCGCCGAGGCCTACGGCCGCGCGGCCGATCCGCAGATCCAGCTGGGGGGCGGCATCACCCGCTACGGCAACGGCGCCATGACCACGCGGCTCATCCTCTGCCTGCCGGCCCTGGTGGGCGCCTACCTCAAGCCCGCCGGCGGCGCCTTCCTGGGCACCTCCACGGGCGGCGCCTTCCCCATGGCCAAGCTCCTGCGGGAGGACTTCCAGCCGGGCCCCACGCGCCTGGTCAACATGAACCGGCTGGGCGACGCGCTGGGGCCCGGCCTGGATCCGCCGGTGAAGGCCCTCTACGTCTACCACGCCAACCCGGCGGCGGTGGCGCCGGACCAGACCGCCGTGCGCGCGGGGCTGGCCCGGGAGGACCTGTTCACGGTGGTCCACGAGCGGTTCCTCACGGACACGGCCCGCTACGCCGACCTGGTGCTGCCCGCCACGAGCTCCCTCGAGCATCCGGACCTCTACCGCTCCTACGGCCACTACGGCGTCCAGAAGGTGGCGGCGGCCCTCCCCCCCCAGGGCGAGAGCCGCTCCAACTGGAGGACCTTCCAGGCCCTGGCCGCGCACATGGGCTTCGAGGAGCCCTTCTTCCGCCAGGACGAGGACGCGCTCATCGAGGCCCTCCTGTCCGAACCAAATCCCTGGCTCCAGGACCGCGACCGGGAGGCCCTGGCGGAGGGGCGTCCCGCCCGCCTGACGCCGCCCCGCCTGCCGCCGCCCTTCGGCACGCCCAGCGGCCAGGTGGAGATCCTCAACAGCCGGGAACCCGAGCCCCTGCCGCGGCCCCTTCCCTGCCACTCCATGGCGGATCCGGAGCCCCTGGCCCTGGTGACCGCGCCCTCGCTTTACAGCTTGAACAGCACCTTCCATGAGCGGGAGGACCTGCCGGCGCGGGGCATCGCGGCGACCCTCAGGCTCGCCCCCGGGGACGCCGAGGCCCGCGGCATCCGCGGCGGCGACGAGGTGACGGCGTTCAACAGCCGCGGCGAGGTCCACCTGACCGCCGAGGTCACCGGGCGCGTCCCGGAGGGCGTGGTGGTGGTGGAGGGCGTGGCCTGGTCCGCCTTCTCCAAGGGCCGCGCCACGGTCAACGCGCTCACCAGCCAGCGCCTCACGGACCGCGGCGGCGGTAGCACCTTCTACGACCACCGGGTCGACGTGAGGCGGCGGGCCTGAGCCGGAGGCCGCCGGCCTACACGGAGAAGTACCGGGCCTGGGGGTGCCAGGCCACCAGGGCGCTGGTGGTGTATTCGGGGTCCATCTGGTGGCTGTCGCTGAGGTGGACGCCGATCGCGCCGCCCTGCAGCAGGTCCAGGAGGGGGCCGTTGCCCTCCAGGTCCGGGCAGGCCGGGTAGCCGTAGGAGTAGCGCGAACCCTGGTAGCCCTGGGCGAAGAGGGCCCGGCCCGGCAGGTCCTTGGCCGCGATGCCCAGCTCCCGGCGGATGCGGGCATGGACCCGCTCGGCATAGGCCTCCGTGAGCTCCGTGGCGAGGCCGTGGAAGGCGAAGTACTCGGCGTAGCCGTCCTCCCGGTAGAGCCGGGCCGCGTGATCCGCCGCCCCCTGGCCCAGGGTCACCAGCTGGAGGGCCAGCACGTCGGTCCGATCGGCGGAGAAGAAGTCCGGGATGCAGAGGCGGCGGCCGGCGGCCTGGCGGGGGAAGGTCAGCCGGGCCAGGGTCCGCGCCGGATCCGCGGGGTCGAACACGCGCAGGGCGTCGCCCTCGGCTCGCACGGGGAAGTAGCCGTAGCGGGCCTTGGGCTGGAAGGGCGGATGGGCGGCGAGGCGTTCCCGCCAGCGCGCCAGCTGCGGCTCGGCCTTGTCGCGCAGGACGGCGGCGAAGGCCTCATCGCTCTGACGGCCCTGGCTGAAGCCCCAGCGGTTGCGGATGAGGGCGAAGGCATCCAGGTGCTCGAACAGGTCCACCGGCGCGTCCACCAGCTCGCGGACGCCCCAGAAGGGCGGCTGCGGCGGGGCCGCATCATGGCGCACCCAGCTGCTCTGGCCCGACTGTGTCAGGGGCACCGCCGCGCCGCCCCTCTTTAGTATTTTGATATCGCCAGCCGCGTCCGCGGCTGGCGCAGGCGCCGGCACACTGGTCTCCCCCGCCACCAGCGCCTGCATGTGTCGAAGCCCCTCGAAGGCGTCCTCGGCGTACTGCACGGACCCCCTGTAGCTGCGGCGGCAGTCGCCCTCCACGTAGTCCCGGGTGAGGGCCGCACCCCCGAGGATCACGGGCACCTTGAGGCCCAGCTCCTCCATGAAGTGCAGGTTCTCCTTCATGATCACCGTGGACTTCACCAGCAGGCCCGACAGGCCGATGGCATCCGCGGGCCAGGCCTCCAGCTCCTTGAGGATCGCCTCGATGGGCTGCTTGATGCCCAGGTTCTTCACCTCGAAGCCGTTGTTGCTGAGGATGATGTCCACCAGGTTCTTGCCGATGTCGTGGACGTCGCCCTTCACCGTGGCCAGCAGGATGCGGCCCTTCTGGTAGTTGGATTCCTTGGGCAGGTGCGGCTCGATGCGCTTGATGGCGGCCTTCATGGCCTCGGCGCTCTCCAGCACGAAGGGCAGCTGCATCTCGCCGGCGCCAAAGCGCTCGCCCACGACCTTCATGGCGCCCAGCAGGACCTCGTTGATGAGCTTCAGGGGATCGTGGTCCTTCAGGGCCTCGTCCACGTCGGCGAGGATGGCCTGCTTCTCGCCGTCCAGGATGCCCCGGTGGAGCCGCTCCAGCACGGGCAGGCCGGTGCGTCGATCCTCGACCGCGGCGGTCTTCCGGCTGCTGAAGCGGGCCATGAGGGCCTTGAGGGGGTCGTAGCCCTCGCGGCGCCGGTCGAAGATCAGATCCTCCACGATCTTCCGGTCCTCGGGATCGATCTTGGCCACGGGGATGACCTTCGAGGCGTTGAAGATGGCCATGTCCAGGCCATGCTTCACGCCGTGGTAGAGCATGAGCGCGTTGAGCACGTGGCGGCTGGCGGGGTTGAGGCCGAAGCTGACGTTGCTCACGCCCAGGATGGTCATCACGCCCGGCAGCTCGGTCTTGATGAGCCTCAGCGCCTCCAGGGTCTCGATGGCCGAGCCCCGGAACTCCTCGTCGCCGCTGCCCAGGGTGAAGGTCAGGGGGTCGATGATCAGATCGCCGGGATCCAGGCCGTACTCGCCCACGGCCAGGGCATGGAGGCGCCTCGCCACCTCCAGCTTCTGCTCGCGGGTCTTGGCCATGCCCCGCTCGTCGATGGTGAGGGCCACCACGGCGGCGCCGTAGGTCCGGCACAGCTCCAGGATCGCCCGGGCCTTGGCCTCCCCATCCTCGAGGTTGATGGAGTTGATCACGCATTTGCCGGGGGAGCGCTGCAGGGCCCGCTCGATGACCGGGAACTCGGTGCTGTCGATCATGAGGGGCAGGGTGATTTGCGAAACGAGCCGGCTCAGCAGTTCGTCGGCGTCCCGCACCTCGTCCCGGCCCACGTAGGCCACGCAGAGATCCAGCAGGTGGGCCCCCTCCCGCTGCTGTTCCTTGGCGATGCCGATCAGGCCGTCCCAGTCCTCCGAGGCCAGCAGGTCGCGGAACTTCTTCGAGCCGTTGGCGTTGGTCCGCTCGCCCACGATGAGGGGCGCCGGTTCCTGCCGGAGGGCCACGCTCTGGTAGAGGCTGGCGGCGCTGCGCTCCAGCTTCGGGGAGCGCCGCGGCGGATTCAGCTGCTCCACCCCCGGCGCCAGGGCCCGGATGTGGTCCGGCGTGGTGCCGCAGCAGCCGCCCAGGATGGCGAGGCCGAATTCCGAGGCGGCATGCATCACCTTCTGCACGAAGGGCTCCGGCCCCAGGGGGTAGACCACCTGGCCGTCCCGGTTTTCCGGCAGGCCCGCATTGGGCAGGCAGCTGATGGCGAAGGGGCTGGTTTCCGAAAGGGTCTGCAGGTGCGCGTGCATCTCGTCGGGGCCCGTGCCGCAGTTGAGGCCCAGCACGTCGATGCCCAGGGGTTCCACGCTGGTGAGCACCGCGGCGATTTCAGATCCCACCAGCAGGGTGCCCGTCGTCTCCACCGTGGCCTGGACCCAGAGGGGCACCCGGCGCTTCTTGGCGGCCATGGCCTCCCGGGCGGCCCGCACGGCCACCTTGATCTGGCCCAGGTCCTGGCAGGTCTCGATGAGGATGGCATCGGCGCCGCCGTCCAGCAGGCCGTCCATCTGCACGCGGTAGGAGGCCAGCAGGTCGGCGTAGCTCACGTGGCCCAGGGTGATGAGCTTGGTGCCCGGGCCCACGGAGCCGATGACGAAGCGGGGCCGGTCGAAGCTGCGGGCCACTTCCTTGGCGATGGAGGCGGCCTGCACGTTGAGGTCGTAGGCCCTGGCCTGCAGGCCGAAATCTCCCAGCACCAGGGGGTTGGCGCCGAAGGTGTTGGTCTCCACCGCATCGGCGCCGGCCCGGAAGTAGCTCTCGTGGATCTCGCGGATCCACTGGGGCCGCCGTTCCGTCAGCAGGTCCACGCAGCCCTCCAGGGCCGCGCCGCCGTAGTCCTCCAGGGTGGGCTTCCGCGCGAAGATCTGGGTCCCCATGCCGCCGTCCAGCAGCAGCACTTTCTCGCGGAGGAGCGTGTCGAGGGTGGTCATGTCACAGTCCCAGGTACTCGATGTCGACGTCCCCGTGGACGGTCACCTGGCAGGCGAGGCGCTGGTCGGCGGGGGCGTCCAGGCCCTTCAGGAAATCGCGCTCCTCAGGGCCCGGCGCGCTGCAGTTCGCCAGTCCTGCCGCCACCCGCACCCGGCAGGTGCCGCAGGAGCCGGTGCGGCAGCCGAAGGTGATGTCGGCCCCGGCGGCATCCGCGACGCGCTGCAGCGAGGTGCCCTCCGGGGCCTCCACCAGCAGGTCCTCCAGGAGGAAGTGGACCCT
>JARLGO010000262.1 GCA_031292655.1 Geothrix sp. | reverse complement strand
CCATGCCCTTCCGCCCGATCGCCTGCGCCCTGCTCCTGTCCCTGCTGCCCGCGGCCTTGCGGGGCCAGGACTCGGAGCTGCCCCTCGCCCTCAACCTGCCGACGGCAGACAGCCTCCAGGGCTGGCAGCCGGCCATCCGTTTCACCCACCGCTTCACCGAGGCGGCCCGGGATCATTCCAAGGACCTGTATGGCCTGGATGGCGGCAACTTCCCGGGCCTGGGCCTCGACCTCGGCATCGCCGCGGTACCGGGGCTGAACGCCCAGGTCTATCGCACCGCAGACGACAAGACCCTGGTCCTGGCCCTCCAGGAGCAGCTTATGGACGCCCCGCGCATTCGGATGGCGATCCGGGGCGAGCGCTTCGATGAAACCATCCAGCGGGTCACCTACGCCTACGGCACCGTGGGCCTGACCGGAGCCGCCTTCCAGCTGCCCACGGAATTCCTGGTGGGACTCCTCACCTTCAGCCTCGTGCCCACCTGGTTGTCCCGCACCACCACCCGGGACCAGGCCCTCTTCACGGCTGGTGCCGGCCTGCGCTGGCGCATCCTCGAAGGCCAATCCCTCCTGGCGGAGTACTATCCCCGCCCGGCCCGGCTGGACCCCGCCACCTTTGAGCAGGGCTTCGCCTTCGGCTACCGCTTCCAGACCAAGGGCCACCGCTTCACCCTCCTCGCCACCAACGTCCAGGGCACCACGGCCCACCAGGTGCTGGGGGGCGACTACGCGGGCGGGCCCAGGCCCCCCGGCCAATGGGCCCTGGGGTTCAATCTG
Source organism: Geothrix sp. (assembly GCA_031292655.1). Taxonomy (GTDB): domain Bacteria; phylum Acidobacteriota; class Holophagae; order Holophagales; family Holophagaceae; genus Geothrix. Next base: position 2,942 of record JARLGO010000262.1, on the reverse strand, counting down.
GTGCGGATCTTCTGAGGTCGCGGATCGCAGCTACACTGCTCCGCGGAGCGCGCCATGGCCCAGCCTTCGAACGTCCTCGTCACCTACGACCTGCATCCCAGCGTGGCCTACGTCCAGTCCATCCTGTCGAACCTGGAAGCCAAGACCGGCCGCGGCCTCGAGGCCTAGGGCTTCGGCTTGGGGCGGCTGGCGGGCGGCACGATGCCGTTCATGCGGAGGTACTCCACCATCTGGCCGTAGTGGTCCATGCCGTGGAAGGCCAGGAGCGTGGCCAGGCCGATGGGCGTGAAGTCCGGACCCTGGCCGAAGGGGTTCTTGATGGCCCGGCTGCCGTTCTGGGCGGTGATGCTCTGGATGGCCTTGCGGGCGTAGGCGAAGGAGTCTTTCAAGTACTTCACGATCTCGGCCTTGGTCTTGAGGCCCTCGGGGCCCATCTCGACCTGGGCCATCTCCACCTGGGGCTTCTCCCCCAGGATCATGGCGCCAAAGGCGAAGTTCACGGCGGCGACGTGCTTCACCTCCTGGGCGAAGGTCTTCACGCCCTTGAACTCGCCCTGGGTGGGCGCCCAGTGGTACTTGTCCTCGGGCATGGCCTCGGCCGCGCCGATGAACTGCATCGGCACGAACTGGTAGGTGCCGTCGATGGCGGCGCCGACCGTGGGCTCCGCCGCGGGGGTGGCGGCCTTGGGGGCGGGGGCCTGGGCCGCGAGCGGAAGGGCGAGCAGGAGGGAGAGGAACGTCTTCTTCATGGCTTGCTCCTGTAATGGGAAGCCAGCCTACACCCGTTGGCGGGTGTCCAGACAGGGTTCCTGGGGGGCTCCCGGGTCCGGACGGCGGGGCCAGGGCCTAGGAGATCGCCACCGACACCCGGTTCACCTTCAGCACCCGGTCCAGGTCCCTCGGATCCAGTTCCACCAGGAAGCCCCGGCTGCCGCCATTGAGGTAGATGCGCGGCAGGTCGAAGATCGTGGCCTCGGCGTGGACGGGCAGCACCTTCTTCGTTCCCAGGGGGCTGGTGCCGCCCACCAGGTAGCCGCTGTGACGGTTGGCCACCTCGGGCCTGCAGGGCTGCACGGACTTGGCGCCGATCTGCCGGGCCAGCTCCTTGGTGCTCACCTCGCGATCCCCGTGCATGAGGATGACCAGGGGCACGGCCCGCTCGTCCTCCATGATCAGGGTCTTGATCACCGCGTGTTCGTCCACGCCCAGCTCCCGGGCGCACACCCTCGTGCCGCCGTGCTCCTCGTAGCGGTAGAGGCGCTCGGTGAAGGGGATGCCGGCCTGCTTGAGGAGGCGCGTGGCATTGGTGGAAGGAGCCTTGGACACCATGCGATCATCATTTCATGACTCGGCACGGGGGGATCGCGCGGGGCTCCGGGGAAGTGGGCAGCCGGCCCCTGGCCCTCGTCACGGGCGCCTCCCGGGGGCTGGGCCGGGAAGTGGCCCGGCGCCTCGTGGCGGAGGGGTTCACGGTCCTGGCGGGCGTCCGCGCACCCGCGGCCATGAACCCCCTTCCGGATGTCGAGGTGCTTCCCCTGGATGTCTCGGATCCCGCCTCCATCGCTTCCGCCGCCGCCTCCGTGAAGGCGCGGCACGGCCATCTCGAGGTGCTGGTGAACAACGCGGGCATCCTGCTGGACGAGGCCACGGGGCTCATGGATCTGGGGGCAGGTTTGCTCCGCCGGACCCTGGAGACCAACGCCATCGGCCCCCTCCTCGTGGCCCAGGCCTTCGCGCCCCTCATGGGGAAGGGCGGCCGCATCGTGAACGTGAGCAGCGCCGGCGGCCAGCTCAGCGCGCCCTCCACCTGGTCTCCCGCCTACTGCGTCTCCAAGACCGCGCTCAACGCCGTCACGGTCCAGCTCGCCGAGGCCCTGAAGGCCCGCGGCATCGCCGTGAATGCGGTCTGCCCCGGCTGGGTGCGCACGGACATGGGCGGCCCCGGGGCCCCCCGCAGCCTCCGGCAGGGCGCCGACAGCATCCTGTGGGCGGTGCTTCAGGCTGACCCTGGCCTCACCGGCGGCTTCTGGCAGGACGGGAAACGGATCGACTGGTAGCTCAGCCAGCCAGGGCCTGGAACTTCGCGCCCGCCGGCACCTCGATGCCGAAGGCCTCCCGCAGGAGGGGGATCAGCTCCCCCGGCGCCACCTCCCGACCCTCGGCCTGGTCCCCGCGCAGCTCGGCGTAGGCGCGGTTGCGGAGGATGCGGCGCACCCCGGGACCGGGCAGCTGGGCCGTGAGGGTCTTCAGGAAGCGCGATTGGGGGTGGGTGCTGGTGTAGTGGTTGGCCATCTCGAAATCGATGGGGAACCGCGGCTCCGGAACGAAGGCGTAGAGGTCCTCCCAGGCGCCGTGATGGTGGGACTGGAGGACGCGCAGGCCGCCCTCCTCGGACACCCGGTAGGTGTTCAGGAACTGGCCGTGGGCCTCGCCATCCATGGGCACGGGATGCAGCAGCCCCTCCCCCCCGAAACCCACGTCGCAAAGCCAGGGAACGCCTTCCAGCCGCACCAGCAGGAGCATGTGGGTGCGGGGCAGCACCTCCATGGCCCCCAGCCGCACCCGGGCCTCGCAGGGGATGGCGTCAAAGCCGATGGCCCTCAGGACGGCCAGGAACAGCGTGTTGTGTTCGAAGCAGTAGCCGCCCCGGCGGCGCAGGACCAGCTTGGCCTGCAGCGAGGCCAGGTCCAGGCGGATGGGCAGGCCCATCTGGATGTCGAGGTTCTCGAAGGGGATCGTGGTGGCGTGGGCCAGGTGCAGGGCCCGGAGCCCTGCCAGGTCCGGCGTGGGCCTCGCTTCCGGACCGACGCGCCGGAGGTAGGCGTCCAGGTCCAGTTCAGCGGACATACTGGGCTTCCCCATGGCCGAAGGACCCGTCGGACAGGGCCTGCCGGTCAGCCTCGCTCAGGCCGCTGCGGTGGGAGATGCGGACGAGGGGCATG
>JARLGO010000040.1 GCA_031292655.1 Geothrix sp. | reverse complement strand
GTGTCCTTGTGGCAGGCGTGCGTGACCTCGGCCGCCGTTGGCGGCCAGGTCACGGCGGGCGCCTGGCCACTTCGCCCTACCCGGTAAGGCCGAGACCCGCCAGGGTGGAGGCGTAGTTCCACGGCATCCACTCCTCCGGGTTCTCTTCCACCAGGACGTGGTAACGCTGCAGGGCCACGAGGTAATCGAACGGGTTGACCTTGTTGAGCTCCGCCGAGTGGATGAGGCTCATGAACACGTCGCCGACGCGGGCACCGGCCAGCGTCTTGTAGAACAAGGAATTTTTCCGGTGCAGGATGGCCCGTTTCAAAATTCTCTCGGCGGCATTGTTATCAATTGGCGCCCCAGGTTCCCGCAGAAACAAGGTCAGACGATTCCAGTGCTTCTCCATATATGCGAGCGCGTCCCCCAGCCCCGAATTGGGCTCCACCTGCTTCCCGTCGGTCAGTTCCCGGATCCAGGCCCAGACCTTGTCCATCACCGGGCCGCTTCGCTCTTTGTGAAGGTCGAGCCTCTCCTTGGGTGACAGGCCCTGGGTGGCGGCCTCGTTGATATAGACCGTCTTCAGGCACTCCAGCAGGAACCTGCATTCCTCCGGGAAGTCCTCCGCCACTTCCACGAACTTGCGCCGGGCATGGACCAGGCAATGGGCGACGATGGTGTCCAGTTCCCCGACGGTGTTGGCGTTGAGCGCATCACACATCTGGATGGGCCGAGCCAATTCCTCCCTCCGGCGCCGGAGGACTTCGGCCAGGTTCTCGCCGGAATGATTCATCCCGGTGAGGAACAGGGCCACCCGGTGTTGTCCCTGCTTGCCAATCAGGCCGGTGGTGTAGACCCCCTTGCGCACCTTGCCCTTGCGCATGAGGTCGGGGCGGTCGAGCACCTTCATGACCGTGTCGTCGTTGTGGATCACCTCGCTTTGGGCCACCCAGGTGATCAGGTGGTCAAAGGCGGGCTCCAGCAATCCGGCGGCCTTCTTCACCAGCTTCCATTGAGTTCCGACCGGCAGAGGCACGCCCAGGCCGCTTTGAAACTTCTCCAGGCGGTAGAAGGGCGTGCCCAGCCCGTAGCGGAGGGAACCGACCATGCTGGAGGCCGTCTCGTCGTATTTGTCGGTCCCCGTCCCCTCGGGGGCCGGAGCCTTGAACACCTCGTCGCAGCAGTTGCAGCGGAAGCGCTCCAGTTCCACCACCTTGGCGGAAAGGGGCGCCATGCCCACGACCCGTACCAGCACCGCGGGCTCGGCCACGGGATAGACCCGTCCTTTGGGGCATTCCGGGCAGTGGTCCCCCGCCGAGAGGTCGGGGTGGGCCACCTTCACTTGCTCCGCGCCCCGGTAGCAGGAGGCGGGATTCCGGCCATGGCCCTTCCGCTTGGGCTTATCGGCCTTCGACCCCGCTGGAGCTGGCTCCCCGGCGGCCTCCGGAGCGGGTTCGGCCTGGGCTGCGGGGCAAACGGTGGCCGTCTTCTCCGTGGGTGCGCCGAACAGCCAGTCCCGGAGGCGCTGGAGCGAGACTCGCTTGCGCTTGATTTCCGCCGTGAGGTAGGCCGTCGTGGAGACGGTGGCCCGCAGGGCCCGGACTTCCTCGGCCGTCAGGGGCTCTCCCCGCTCCACCTTGTCGAGGTAACCATGCAGCGTCGCCGCCTCCACCTCCTGCACGGCGGTGGGAACCGGCTTGGCCTGCTTCGGCTTGCGTTGACTGGAACGTCCCATGCTTCGAGGTTCGCACCGCGGAGTTATGAGTACCACACAATAGTTTATAACATTAATAATTTCTTTAATTATGCACCACAACGGACCGCCACGGTGGGGGTGCCCCCGTCGCGGCCGGGTTGCCCCCGCAGAGGAGGACCTGCAGTTCGTGGGCCAGCAGTGCCGCTACGCCCTCCCGGCCCTCAGGCCAGTGGCGGAATTTCCCAGTGCTTAACCGCTTGTGACACAACCAGTACCCAGTGCCGTCATAGGCCAATAAGCGGAGCGACCCGCCCGTGCGGCTCCGGAACACGAATACGCAACCTGAAAGGGGATCGGCCCGCAGGCGCTCCTTGGCGAGCCGGACCAAGCCGTCGATGCCCTTCCGGAAGTCCACCGGCTCGGCCGCCACCAGGATCAGGGTCTGAGGGCTGACCTGGATCACGACCGACTCATGAAAGCTGTCACGATGGCGGCCGCATCCAGGGCGCGACCCCGCATCCGGAGCTGGCTCCCGTTGGCCAAGGCGATGTCCACCTGGGCCTCGGTCCCGGAACCGGCCTCCTCGCCCTGCGCCCCGGCCAGAAGCAGAGCTCCGGGAAACTCCAGAAAGGCGGGCTCAGGGCTCTGGACCTCCCTGGCTTCCATTCGCTCTCTCAGGGCGCTGTAGTCCACCTCAATGGCCCGGGCGATCCGGCATGCCCCATGGACCGCCGCCAAACCCGTCGCTCGCTGCCAGAGGTCCACGGGCATGGGGCCCACCTTGGCCCGTGTTTCCCGCCAGGCCTGGACCGCCGCCTTCAACCTGCCCGCCTCCGCGGGCAATGGCCCGCTGCTTCGCTTACCCATGGGCTTCTCCAGGAAACCCTTCAAGGTAACGGACTTCAGGCGGTCACTTCACGCACGCCTGCGACAAGGACAC
>JARLGO010000261.1 GCA_031292655.1 Geothrix sp. | reverse complement strand
GTTCGCCCTGTCCCCGGTGGTGTTCAGCGCCCTGGACACGGAGCCGGCGAGGGAGCTCGAACCCGCCTTTGCCCGGGCCGGCGCCATGGTGTTCTCCAATGCCGGCGCCTTCCGCATGTCCCCCGAGGTGCCCCTGCTGGTGCCCGAGGTGAACGCCGCCCACCTGGGGCTGCTGGAGGTCCAGCGCCACCACCATGGCTGGAGCGGGGGCATCGTCACCAACGCCAACTGCACGGCCACGGTGCTGGTGATGGCCCTGGCCCCCCTGCACGAGGCCTTTGGCGTGGAGGCCGTGCTGATGACCTCCATGCAGGCCATCAGTGGCGCGGGCTACCCCGGTGTGCCCAGCCTGGACATCCTGGGCAACGTGATTCCCTTCATCCGCAACGAAGAGCCGAAGGTCGAGGAGGAGACGCCCAAGATGCTGGGCCGTTTCACCGGGAAGGCCGTGGAACTGGCCCCCATGACCGTCAGCGCCCTCTGCCATCGCGTGCCCGTCATCGAGGGCCACACCGAGGCCGTGAGCGTGCGGCTGAAGGGCAACCCCAGCCTCGACGCCGTGCGGGAGGCCTTCCTCGGCTGGAGGCCCGAACCCCAGCGCCTCGGCCTGTTCTCGGCCCCGGCCGTTCCCGTCCACGTCCATACCCTGGAGGACCGCCCCCAGGTGCGCCGGGATGTGGAGCGGGACGAGGGCATGAGCGTCCACGTGGGCCGGATCCGGCCCTGTCCGATCCTCGGGGTGAAGTTCGCGCTCCTGGGGCACAACACTGAGCGAGGGGCGGCCGGTGGCAGCATCCTGAATGCCGAACTGGCCCACGCGAAGGGATACCTCCGATGATCGTCCTCAAGTTCGGCGGCAGCAGCGTGGCCGACGCGGCCTGCATGCGCCAGGTGGCGGGCCTGGTGAAGGCCGCCCTGCCCAAGTCGCCCCTGGTGGTGCTGTCGGCCATGGGCAAGACCACCAATGGCCTCTTCGATGCCGCGAAGGCGGCGGAGTCCGGCGACCTGACCCTGGCCATGGAGCGCCAGCGGGCCCTCATGGCCTCGCACCGCCAGGCGGCCTCCGACCTGTTCGCCGGAAGCGTGCCGGAGTCCCTGGACGTGGCCCTGACGGACCTCTTCGGCGAGCTGGAGCTCCTGCTGCGAGGCGTGGCACTGTTGCGCGAGCTGAGCCCCCGCAGCATGGACGCCATCGCCTCCCTCGGGGAACGCCTGTCCACGCGGGTCTTCGCGGCCTTCGTGGGGGGCGCCTGGGTGGACGCGCGCAAGGTCCTCCGCACGGACCAGGTGTTTGGCGAGGCCATCCCCCAGCCGGCCGCCATCCGCGCCCTGGCCGCAGAGCACATGAAGCCGCTGCTGGGCGCGGGCCAGGTCGTGGTCACCCAGGGCTACATCGGCGCCACGGAGGACGGGCTCACCACGACCCTGGGCCGGGGCGGCAGCGACTATTCGGCGGCCCTCTTCGGCGCGGCCCTGGGCGCCGAGGAAGTGCAGATCTGGACCGACGTGGAGGGCGTGCTCACCTGCGACCCGCGCATCGTGCCCGAGGCCCTTCCCCTTTCGGAGCTCAGTTTCGCCGAGGCCGCGGAACTGGCCGCCTTCGGCGCCAAGGTGCTGCACCCCGCCACCATCCAGCCGGCGGTGGAAGCCGGCATCCCGGTCACCGTCCGGCACACGCAGAAACCGGAAGGACGGTTCACGACCATTTCCGCCGAGGTCCACACCGGACGCCCCATCACGGCCCTGGCCAGCCGGGGCCCGGTGACGGTGCTCACGGTGAGCAGCACGCGCATGCTGGCCCAGAGCGGCTTCCTGGCCCGCCTCTTCGAGGTGTTCGGCCGCCGCGGCGTGAGCGTGGACCTGGTGGCCACCGCCGAGGTGAGCGTCTCCCTCACGGTGGAGGCGGACGTGCCCCTGAAGCCCCTGATCGAGGACCTCTCGGCCTTTGCCAAGGTGGAAATCCACGAGGGCCGTGCCATCATCGCGGCGGTGGGCGAGCGCCTGAAGTCCACGCCGGGTCTCGGCTCGAAGCTGCTCACGGCGCTCGGCGACATCAACGTGGAGATGATCAGCATGGGAGGCAACGAGATCAACCTGAGCCTCGTGGTGAAGGTGGAAAGCACCCATGAGGCGCTGCGGCGCCTGCACCGGGTGCTGGTGGGGGGGATCTCGTGAGCGCCCCGCGCATCGGCATCTTCGGCCGGGGACGGCTGGGATCGGCCATCGCGGCCGAGGCCGGGGACGCCCTCTCCTGGCAGGCGGACATGGGCGAGTCACCCTCCGGGCCCGTGGAGGTGGTCATCGACGCCAGCGTGGCCGGCGCGGTGGAGGAGCACCTGGCCTGGGCCCTGGGGACGGGGACGGACCTGGTCATCGCCGCCACGGGCTGGACGATGCCGGACCTGGAAGCCCGGGTGGCGGGCCGCATCGGCGTCCTGGTCTCCTCGAACTTCTCGCTCACGGTGGCCCTGATGGCCCGGATGGCCACGGTCCTGGGGCGCTTCGCGGCCCTGGATTCCGCCCGGGACCCCTACCTGCTGGAGCACCATCATCGCTTGAAGGCCGATGCCCCCTCCGGCACGGCCAAGACCCTGGCCGCCGCCCTCATGGCTGGCTGCCCGCGCAAGACGGAATGGACCCTGGAGACCCCGGCCCCCCACCAGCTGAGCGTGGGCGTCCTGCGGGCCGGGGCCGAATTCGGCCGGCACACCGTGGGGCTCGACGCCCCGGCCGAGGTGCTGGAATTGACCCACCGGGCCCGGTCCCGGGCGCCCTTCGCCCAGGGGGCGCTGCAGGCCGCCCGGTGGCTGCATGGGCGCAAGGGCGTGTTCACCATGGAAGATCTGGCCGCGGACCTGCTCGATCCGCTGTTCACCTTTGGAGGGAAGCCATGAATCTCGATCTGTCCGGTCTCGCGGTCGCGCTGGCCACGCCCTTCACCCCCTCGGGCGAGGTGGACCTCCCGGCGTTCCGGAAGCTGGTCCGCCACGTGGTGGCGGGTGGCGTGGACACCCTGGTCCCCCTGGGCACCACGGGAGAGGCCTCCACCCTGCTCGATGCGGAGCGGGACGCGGTCATCTCCGCCTGTCTCGAGGAGAGCAGCGGCCGGTCCGTGGTCGTCGGTACCGGCCACAACGCCACCCGCCAGGCGGCGGCCCTGACCAAGCGGGCCCAGGCCCTGGGGGCCGCCGGAGCCCTGGTGGTGACGCCCTACTACAACAAGCCCATGCCCGACGGCCTGGTGGCGCACTATGCGGCCATCGCCGAGGCCGCCCCGGGTCTGCCGCTCGTCGCCTACAACGTGCCTGGCCGCACGGCCCTGAACGTGACGCCTGCCGTCCTGGCCCGGCTCTGGGAGAACCCGCAGGTGGTGGCGGTGAAGGAGAGCAGCGGCAGCCTGGCGCAGATCGCCGAGGTGGCCCGCACCCTTCCAAAGGGCAAGACGCTGCTTTCCGGCGACGACAACCTGGCCCTGGCCGCCATCGCCGTGGGCGCCTCGGGTCTCGTGTCCGTCCTGGGCAACGTGCTGCCCCGGGAGACCGCCGCCATGATCGCCGCGGCCCGGTCGGGCAACGCCGCGGAGGCCCTGCGCCTCCACCAGCAGCTGCTGCCCCTGATGGACGCGCTGTTCCTGGAAAGCAATCCCATCCCCCTGAAAGCGGCCCTCAAGCTGCTGGGCCTGGGCGAGGATGTGGTGCGCCTGCCCCTCTCACCCGCATCGACGGCCACCCGCACCCGGCTGGCCGAGGCCCTCTGCCTGTCCACGGACGGCACCCTCCCTGGAGTGAAGTGATGGTTGTGGACCTCGATTCCATCCGCAAGTTCTTCGACCGGGCCCCAGAGGTCGTCGCGGCCGATCCTCAGGCCCCTGCCATGCACCAGGTGCTGCTGGTGGCCCTGGAGACCGGCACCGTCCGCGCCGCCGAGCGCCACGAGGACGGCACCTGGCAGGCCAACACCTGGGTGAAGCAGGCCATCCTCTGCGGCTTCCGGCGTACCAGCCTGGCGCAGATGGAGGGGCCCGGCTTCCCCATGTTCGACAAGACCGCCTACCCGCCCCGCCACTTCGGGCTGGAGGACGCGGTGCGCCTGGTGCCCGGGGGCTCGGCCGTGCGCCGCGGGGCCCACATCGCCCACAGCGTGGTGCTCATGCCCCCGGCCTACGTGAACGTGGGCGCCTTCGTGGACGAGGGCACCATGGTGGACAGCCACGCCCTGGTGGGCAGCTGCGCCCAGATCGGCAAGCGGGTGCACCTGTCGGCCGCGGCCCAGATCGGCGGCGTGCTGGAGCCCGCGGGCGCCCGCCCCGTGGTGGTGGAGGACGACGCCTTCGTGGGCGGCCTCGTGGGCCTCTTCGAGGGCATCGTGGTGCGCAGGCGGGCGGTGCTGGCCTCGGGTGTGGTGATCACCGGCAGCAGCATCATCTACGACCTGGTGAAGGGCCGCGAGCTGCGCCGGGAGGTGCCCGAGGGCGCCGTGGTGGTGCCGGGCTCCCGGCCGGCCTCCGGGGATTTCGCCAGGGCCCACGGCCTCCAGCTGGCGGCCCCCTGCATCGTGAAGTACCGCGACGACAAGACCGACGCGGCCACAGCGCTCGAACAGGCCCTTCGCTAGTCCATCTTCTTCTGCACGAGACCCATGAACCCCGCCACGCGACTATCCCTGCTCAAGCCTTCGCCCATCCGGGCCATCACCGATGGCACGCCGGCGGGGGCCATCCCCCTGGGGCTGGGCGAGCCCACCTGGGACCTGCCGGAGCCGGGCCGGAAAGCCCTGCTGCGCAGTCCCGGCCCCTGCGGCTACGTGCCCCACGCGGGTCTCACCGAGCTGCGCCGGGCCGTGGCCACCTTCCACGGCGCCCATGTGGACGAAGTCCTCATCACCACCGGCTCCCAGGGGGCGCTCTACGCCCTCTTTCAGGCCTGGGTGAACCCCGGCACCAAGGTGCTGGTGCCCGATCCGGGCTTCGTGGCCTATCCGGCCCTGGCCCTCATGGCCGGAGCCGAACCCGTGCCCTACCGGCTCAGCCCGGACCGCTTCCGGCTCGACGCCGAGGCCCTGCTGAAGGTGCTGGACGCCACGCCGGACGTGTCTGCGGTGGTCCTCAACCTGCCCTCCAACCCCACGGGTGGCGGGGGCGACCTGGAGTCGCTGCGGCGCGTGGCGGAAGCCTGCGAGGCCCGGGGCGTGCTGCTCATCTCCGACGAGGTTTACCGCGACCTGCACTTCGGCACCCGGGCCCCTGGCCTGAGGGACGTCACGGACCGCGGCGTGGTGACCAGCTCCGTGAGCAAGGGCTGGGGGGCGCCGGGCCTGCGGGTGGGCTGGGCCGTGGGCGATCCGGCCTGGCTGGTGCCCGCGCGCACCGTGCACGGCTACGCCGTCACGGGCACCGCCACGCCCGCCCAATGGGCGGCTCTGGCCCTCCTCGAGCACTCCGACACCGTGCTGGCCGAAGCCCGCGCCGCCGTGCAGCTGCGCTGGGAGGCCCTGGCCGCGGCCCTGCGGGAGGAGCTGGGCCAGGTCGTGACGCCGCCGGACGGCACCTTCTACCACTTCATGCCCCTGCCGCCTTCGGCCCACGCCGATCCCCTGGCCTTCTGCCTGAGACTGCGGGACGAGGCCAAGGTGGTGCTCATCCCCGGCCTCGCCTTCGGCGAAGGGGGCCGCGGCCACGTCCGCCTCAGCTTCGCCGCCACTCCCGAGCAGCTGCGCGAGGGCGTGCGGCGGCTGGCGCCCTACTGGAACGCGTGAGGTGGCATCGGGTTCGATCGTAAACGGCCAACATCCAAAATCTTATCTACGGAGGTTCATCATGGGCCGTCTGCTTTTTAGGCTGCTGCTCCTACTCTTGGTGGGGTCGCCGCTGTATTCCGAACCTGAGCCGCCACTCAAGGCCGGGATTGTCGGCACAGTCAACATGGGCAAGTCTCCGAACTATTTCAGGACCATGAGTAGCTTGCCTGTACAGAAGTTCCTCCTGGAGGTCGCCAAGGGGCCTTTGAGTGAAGCCATGGCGGCATCGGCCTTGGCAGAGGCCCCGGGAGCGCTTAAGGACCTTCTGGCCCTCGGGTTGATCCGGAAAGAGGGAGATCAGTATCACCTAAACTTCGCCCTCTTCACTCTGGCGGATCAAAAGCGAACCCGGGAGACCATCCGCCCTCATGCAGAGTCCCTGGCCAAGGCCCTGGAAGCCAGGAAAGGAGACCTTCTTGCCGCCATGGCGGCCTATGACGTTCCGGGCGTGGATCGCAGGGATCTAGCCTTCATTGTGTTGGGTTGTCTGAGCCTCGACTGGGACGGACTTGCGCTCGCTACCGAGCAGGGCTACCGGACCGCTACTAGCTCTCGGCCAGACGGCGATTACGTGCCACATGCGGAGGAATCCGGTCCACTTTCAGTCCGTGGCCTGTACTGGGGAAGCCGGACCACTGACGAGAAGGGTTTCTGGCTTACGACCTTCGGAGACGACGCCTGCAAGCGGCTAACCCTTCCGGACGACTTCATGGAACCCATGCTCCGGATCCTGATAATGCTGCGGGAAGCTCCAATGTCTCTGGATGACCTCGGTCGGAGCAAGGGCCTCGATCGCGCGGAGGTGGCTGAATTAATGCCCATTCTCCAAGCCTACGGCTGGGTCCGGGAGGACGCTGGTCGCTTCCGGGTCAGAATTCCAGTCTTCTCCCGTCGCGATGAACCCATGATCAACAACGTTCGCGCCATTGGACGACAGGTGATGTCGGCATGGCTAAAGCAGCATTACCCACAGATTCAAACGGAACTTGGAGATCTCAGCTATTCCCGTTCAGGTGTCCGCTTTCAGGAAGGCTTCACCATGATCTGGCATTACTTGTTCGGGATGGCGAACGAGCGGCTCGTCGCGGCCGGGCTCTTTGCCGATCCCTACGATGCAGACCGCGCCTTCAAGGGATCGCTCACGGTGGTCTACAACTGGGACATCCATCACTAACGGTT
>JARLGO010000260.1 GCA_031292655.1 Geothrix sp. | reverse complement strand
GGAGGTCCTCGGCCAGCTCGTGGCCCTCTACGAGCACAGCGTGTTCACCCAGGGGGCGATCTGGAACATCGATTCCTTCGACCAGTGGGGCGTGGAGCTGGGCAAGGTCCTGGCCCAGCGCATCGTCCCGGAACTGGAGGGAGAGGCCGGGCCCCTGGGCCACGACAGCTCCACGAACAACCTGATCCGCCGCTGCCGGCGATCGAAGGGGGGAAGCGGCGCCCGATGACGAGCCCCGACCGCGCACCGCGTCCCCTGCTGGACCCGATCGCATGGAGCTGGGATGGTTTTTGCCGAGGAGTACCAGAACAAGGAGCTGCGAACTTCCCGGGAGCCTTTTTGAACCATCGAAGGTGCGGAATCTGCCTTGCGGGCGCCCTGTCGGCCTTGGCGGTGCCCCTGCATGCCACGGTGCCCGCCGATCCCGTCGCCCTGCTCGCCAAGGCTGCCGTTCCTTCCGCCAAGCCCTGGAAGGCCCTGGAGGCCCGCAAGGCCTCCATCGGCAAGATCGAAGTGGAAGTCGGGGATGTCTTCGATCTCGCCAAGCCCGAGGAGAACACCTGGATCGGACGCACCGCCGACCGCCTTCATGCCTCCACGAAGGAAATCGTCATCCGTCGCCTTCTCCTCTTCGCGGAGGGGGAGCCGGTGCGGGAGCGCATCATCTATGAGACCGAGCGCCTCCTGCGGGCCCTGCCCTTCGTCAAGACCGCGCGAATCGACCCCAGGACCGAGCCGGACGGAACCGTGGTGGCCGTGGTGCGGGTCCAGGATGCGTGGACCACCCAGGTGAATGCGGGCTATTCGCAGGTGGGGGGGCAGAAGAGCAAGAATTTCGGGGTCGATGAAAAGAACTTCCTGGGGGAGGGCAAGTCCATGGCCTTCGACCTCTCCAAGGATCCCGTGCGCAGTACCTGGGGCCTCGCCTACGGAGATCCCCAGCTCTTGGGCAGCCGCTGGACCCTCGACATGCGCACCCAGTACCTTTCCGATGGATTTGCCCGGAGCATCCAACTGCAGCGTCCCTTCTACGCCCTGGACACCCCCTGGTCTGCGGGGGCGGCCGTGTCGGCAAACCACAATCTCCTCTACGTCTATGATCACGGCATTCCGGTCTACCAGGCGCCCTTCGTCCAAAACGCCTTCAGCCTGTCCGGGGGCTTGGCCCTGCACGAGGCGGAAAACCGCGTCTGGCGGGCGGGCCTCCTCCTCCAGCGGCAGGACACGGCCTATGGCACCATCACCCAGACCGCGCCTGCCGGGTCCCTGTTTCCGCCCAGCCTCACGGACCGCCGCCTGCGGGGCCCGGCCCTCACCTTCGCCACCCAGGAGGACGCCTTCCACGAGTTCGTGAACCTGCAGGCCGTGGACTATCCCGAAGACTACAACCTGGCCTGGAACGGGGACCTGACCCTGGGGACCTACAGCCGCGCCTGGGGCTCCACCCTGGCCGCGCCCTTCTTCCTGCTTGAGGGGTCCAAGGGATGGTCCTCCTCCGCCGATGACCTCACGCTGCTCACGGCTTCCTGGGGGGGGCGGAAACCCGCCACGGGCCTGGAGGACAGCCTGATGTCCTTTTCCCTGGTGAAGTACCAGAAGCTGGAGGAGGACCGGATCCTGGCGGGCCTGGTGGCCGTGGACCGGGCCCAGAGGCCGGATCCCGAGCACTGGTACTACCTGGGGGGCGACCAGGGCATGAGGGGCTTTCCCAACGAACTCCATCCCGGCGATGCCCGCTGGCTTGCTTCCCTCGAGTACCGGCTGCTGACGGATCAGCGCTGGTGGGGGCTGGTGCGGCTGGGGTACAGCGCCTTCGTGGACCTGGGGTCGATCCACCAGATGGACGGGCAGGGGTGGTCCCGGACGTACTCCGACGTGGGCTTCGGCCTCCGTCTGGGCAACCTCAGGAGTTCCCTGGGCCGCGTGATCCTGCTGAGCGTGGCGGTGCCCCTGAATCGCGAATCCTATCAGAACCGATGGCAGTTCACCTTCGGCAACGCCATGCGCTTCTGATCGAAATCACCAGGTCCTGGAGCCGGCCGGCGCTCTCGGTTCCCCTGTCCATTCAGGAGGCTCCGTCAGTCGATGTGATAGAGGACGGAGGAAGCATCCCGGTAGACTTCCCGGAAGGGGGCGAGGCGAAGGGCGGGATAGCTGCCCGCCCGGGAGGCCCGGAAAATGAGGTATCTCGAATCGAAGGCCGCGGCCAGGCGCGCGCCGTCGAGGGGCGATTCCCCCTTGCGCATCCGCTCGAGCCAGAGGGTCTTCTCCCTGTCCGCCCGGAAGGAGTAGGTGGGGTCCAGGCCCCATAGGTAGTGCTGGCGGTGGCCGTCGTAGAACAGTTCCGGGAAGTCGTCCCAGTAGAGGTTGATCACCGTTTCCCCGGGGCGGAGGTGCTCGCCCATCCAGGCCGCGGCCCCTTTGAAGAATCGCGGGGGGGCGGCCACGCTCTGGTAGTAGACATAGAACGTGGTGAATCCGAACGGGGCCAGGGTCAGGCCCATGGAGCGCAGGTGGAAGCCCAGGAGCAGGGCCCAGGCCAGCCCGGCGGCCCCCCACCGGAGAGGCTTCCGCCGGGAAACGAAGGTTTCCAGTTC
>JARLGO010000259.1 GCA_031292655.1 Geothrix sp. | reverse complement strand
TTCGCCGCCGTCCTGCGCTGCCCGGTGCCCGGCGGCCAGCCCCTGGCCTGGGATGAAGGCAAGGCCAAGGCCCTGCGCGGCGTGCAGGCCGTGGTGAAGGTGCCCACGGGCCTGGCCGTGATCGCCGACAGCACCTGGGCGGCCTTCAAGGGACGGGAGGCCCTGGCCGCCTCCACCACCTGGAAGGAGGGCGCCGCCAAGGACTTCAGCTCCATCGCACTCGAAGCGCAGCTGCGCGCCGCCCTCACCGGCCCCGCCGAGGAGGCCCGCCAGGTCGGGAATGCGGAAAAGGCCCTTTCCACCGCGGCCCGGATGATCGAAGCCGAGTACAGCTTCCCCTACCAGGCCCACGCCACCGTCGAGCCCATGAACGCCACCGCGCACCTCCAGGCGGGGGCCGCCGAGCTGTGGACCGGCACCCAGTCCCCGAACAAGGCCCAGGCCGCCGCCGCCACCGCTCTCGGGCTCCCGCCCGAACGGATGAAGGTGAATGTGGCGCTCCTCGGCGGCGGCTTCGGCCGCCGCCTGGGCACCGACTTCAGCACCGAGGCCGCCCAGGTGGCCAGGGCTGCGGGCGGCGGCCCGATCCAGGTGGTCTGGGACCGGGAGGACGACTTCCGCCACGACCTGTGCCACCCCGCCAGCCTGCACCGCATGCGAGCGGGATTGGATGGGTCTGGCCTACTTTCCGCCTGGGCTCATCGCATCGCCGCGCCATCCATCCTCCGCTCCTGGATGGGCGGCCAGAAATCTCCGGCCCAGGCCTCGGCGGAGGCCAACGGCGCCCTGGACATCCCCTACGCCATCCCGGCGATCACCGTGGACTTCGCCGAAGTCGAGGCCCCCACGCCCCTCGGCTGGTGGCGCGGCATCGAGGTCGTGCCCAACGTCTTCGCCCGGGAATGCTTCCTGGATGAAGTGGCCCACGCCGCGGGCCGGGACCCCCTCCAGTTCCGGCTCGACCTCCTGGGGGACCAGGGCCTCGTCAAGTTCGGCCGGGACGAGGCGGACCTCCGGCGCCTCAAGAAGGTCCTGCAGGTCGCCGCGGACAAGGCGGGCTGGGGCCGCCGCCTGCCCGCGGGCCGGGGCCTGGGCCTGGCCTGCCACGCCTACGACGGCCGCACCTACGCCGCCCAGGTGGCCGAGGTCTCCCTGGAGCAGGGCCGGCTCCGCATCCACAAGGTGACCTGTGCCGTGGATTGCGGCCTGGTCCTGAACCCCTCGGGGCTCGAGGCCCAGGTGGAGGGCGGCATTGCCTTCGGGCTGTCGGCCCTGTTCACCCAGATCACCTGGGAGAAGGGGCGCACCGCGCAGACCGGCTTCCAGGACTTCCCCCTGCTGCGCCTGGCGGACATGCCCGAAGTCGAGACCCACGTCGTCATCGGCAGCGGGACTCCTTCCGGCGTCGGCGAGCCGCCGGTGCCCCTGGCCATCCCGGCGGTGCTGAACGCCCTCTTCGCGGCCACGGGCAAGCGCGTCCGGCGGGTGCCCCTGAATGCCGAGGGGCTGGCGTGAAGGAGCTCCAGGACATCTTCCGCCGGGTCCGGGAGCATCCGGGTCCTTTGGCCCTGGCCACCCTCCTGCGCGTGGAAGGCTCCAGCTACCGGCGACCGGGGGCGCGCCTCCTGGTGGACCGCGGGGGAACGCTGCGGGGTTCCCTCAGCGGCGGCTGCCTGGAAGGCGATGTCCACACCCGCGCCATGGAGGCCCTGGCCGAGGGCCGTCCACGCCTGATGCAGTACGACCTGCGCGGCGACGCCGACCTGGTGTGGGGCAGCGGCAGCGGGTGCGAAGGGCTCCTCGACATCCTCGTGGAGCCCATCCACGGCTTCCCCGAGTGGATGACCTGGGTGGAGCGGGCCTGGGCCACGCGGACGCCCCTGACCCTCCATACCGCTCTGAACGGTCATCAGTTGGGAATGCGCAGCATCGCCCACGAGCCGGACGCAACCCCGTCCGGCTTCGTCGAGACCTTCGTTCCCCCCACCGCCCTCTGGATCATCGGGGCCAGCGACGACAGCCGCCCCCTGGTCCGCATGGCCAAGGAACTGGGCTGGTTCGTGGGCCTGCTGGACCACCGGCCGGCCTTCGCCCGCCCGGAGCGGTTCCCGGAGGCGGACGCGGTGTACGCCGGGCATCCCGCCCAGGTCCTGCCCGGGCTGCCCCTGGACGCCCGCAGCGCCGTGGTCCTGATGACCCACAACTACGTCAAGGACCTCGAGGCCCTGCGCCTCCTGCTGCCCGCGGAGGCGGGCTACCTGGGCCTGATGGGGAGCCGCGCCCGGGGGCGGAAGCTGCTGGCCGAGCTGGCCGAGGAGGGGCTCCACCCGGATGGGCGCTTCCACACGCCGGTGGGCCTGGATCTGGGGGCGGACGCCCCGGAGTCCATCGCCCTCGCCGTCCTCGCGGAGGTCCAGGCCACCCTGGCGGGACGGACGGGCCACGCGCTGCGGGACAGCGTCGCCTCCGTCCAGCCATGATCCCGGCCCTCATCCTCGCGGCGGGCTCCGGGCGGCGCATGGGCGGGCCCAAGGCCCTCCTGCCCGTTGCCGGGGAGACACTGCTCCAGCGCGCCATCCGGGTGGCCATGGCGGCCGGCTGCGATCCGGTTCTGGCCGTGGTGGGGGACTGGGATCCGGGTCCCCTGGCCGATCCGGTGAGGGTGGTCCCCAACCTCGACGCGGTCGAAGGCATGGCCAGTTCCATCCGCGCGGGCATCAGGGCCCTGCCGCCGGATCCGGAGGGGGCGCTCCTCCTGACGGTGGACCAGCCCTCCGTGGACGTCGACCTGCTTCAAAGACTCCTGGCCCTGGCCGCCGAGGACCCCACCCGCCCCGCCGCCTGCGCTTACGGGGGCTCCCTGGGCATCCCCGCCGTCCTGCCGCGCCGCCTCTTCCCCGAACTGCTCGCCCTGCAGGGCGACCGGGGCGCCAAGGCCATCCTCCTGCGCGAGCGGGCCGCCGCCCTGCCCTTTCCCGGAGGGGCCGCCGACCTCGATACCCCGGAGGACCTGGAGCG
>JARLGO010000258.1 GCA_031292655.1 Geothrix sp. | reverse complement strand
GCCGCGATGAAGCCAGGCAGGATGCACCGCAAGGAAGGGCCCGCAGGGCAACGTGGTTCGTTGTTCAAGGGACCTGACGCCGCGGGGCGCCTGCCTGGCTTCATCCCTCCGGGCGAGGGCCGGCGGGCGTTGCGATGCAGCGTCACGCTCGTCGCGCGTAGTACCCGCTACGCTTTGACTCGCGTTCCTCGCCTCGCTCGCCCGGCGACCCTCGCGCGGCGCCGTGGGGTTTTGTTATGAGCTCTACGCTACAATCGGAGCTTTGCGAGCCCCCATGTCTCAGACTGCCGCCGACATCCGCGCCCTCCATGACCTGCCCGTGCCCGAGCTGCTCTACCGGGCCGCCACGGCTCACCGCGCGCACTGGAATGCGGAGGAGATCCAGTTCTGCACCCTGGATTCCATCAAGACCGGGGCCTGCCCGGAGGATTGCGCCTACTGCCCCCAGAGCGCCAAGTACCAGACCAACCTCAAGGTGGAGCCGCTGAAGGACGTGGCCAAGGTGCTGGCCGGCGCCGCCGAGGCCAAGGCCAACGGCAGCACCCGCTACTGCATGGGCGCCGCCTGGCGCGAGGTGAAGGACGACGCCAACTTCGACGCCGTGCTCGAGATGGTGCAGGGCGTCTCCGCCATGGGCATGGAGGTCTGCGTCACCCTGGGCATGCTGAACGAGGCCCAGGCCCGGCGCCTCAAGACCGCCGGCTGCCAGGTCTACAACCACAACATCGACAGCAGCCGCGACTTCTACGAGACCATCATCCACACCCGGAAATTCGATGAGCGGCTGGAAACCATTCAAGCCGTGCGCGCCGCGGGCCTGGAGGTCTGCTCGGGGGGCATCGTGGGCATGGGCGAGACCATCGATCAGCGCATCCACTTCCTCCAGGAGCTGACGGAGCTGACTCCGGCGCCCGAGAGCATCCCCATCAACCAGTTCGTGGCCGTGGACGGAACCCCCCTGGCCGGCGTCGATCCCCTGCCCCCGCTGGAGCTGGTGCGCATGATCGCCACGGCGCGCATCCTGTTTCCCAAGAGCCGCATCCGCCTCAGCGCCGGGCGCACCCAGATGAGCGACGAGCTGCAGGCCCTCTGCTTCTTCGCGGGCGCCAACAGCATCTTCACCGGCGAGAAGCTCCTCACCACCCCCAACCCCGGCGGCAGCCACGACCACTGGCTGCTGAACGCCCTGGGCATGCGGGTGGAGAGCGCCCCGGCCAAGGTATAAGCCATGCAGCTCATCGAGGACCTCCGCGCAGAACACGAACTCATCGAGCAGGTGCTGGGCTCCCTGCGGGCCTTCGTGAGGGCCCGCCTGGCGGGCCAGGGCGATCCCGCGGACGGAACCAGCTTCCTGGCCTTCTTCCGCCGCTTTGCGGGCGACTTCCACCACGACAAGGAGGAGCAGGTGCTCTTCCGGGCCCTGGTGGACCGGGCGGAAATCCCCGAGGGGCGGGGCCCCATCGCCGCCATCACGAGCCAACACCGGGACATGGCGCAGCTGCTGGATGGCCTGGAGCCGCTGCTCGGCGCCTCCTTGCAGGCTGAGGTGGAGCGCGCCGGCCTGCAGGCCCTGGCCGTGGAGTACAGCCACGCCCTCTGGCGCCACATGGATGCCGAGAACTCCGTCCTCTTCCCCGAAGGCCAGGAGCGCCTGCGCCGGTTCCATGTCCAGGAACTGCCCTCCCGCCCCATGACCGCGGTCGAGCAGCAGGCCCGGGAGGCGGCCCTGGGCCTCCTGGTCCGCTACCCGCCAGAGCACGATCCGACGGTCCACCGGGGCGACGGCTGCGTGGCCTGCCCTTCCTACGGCACCACCTGTGACGGGCTGGAGCAGGAATGGTGGACCGAGCTGGACTGGGAGGATCGGGATGAACGGATGCGGGGCGACTAGAGGACTCATCCCCCCCAGTCCGTGTTCCGATGCCTAGGAAAGCGATGAACATGCGCCAGGCCCCATGGGCCGGCGGGGTAGGATGGGGATGAACCTGGAAGGCTGGAAAAAATGAGGGTGCTCCGATGCGGCTGATCAAGGCTGTCTACATGGTGCTGGAGCGGCTCCTGTTCAATTCCATCCCCCGGAAGCTCCTGGGCTGCATGGTCCCCCTCTTCGCCCTGCTCCTGATCTTGAGCTGGCACACCCTGAATGTCGTCCGGACCCTCAGGTCGAGCCCGTCCGGGGCGGCGACTCCGGAGGCCCTCGAGCTGCTGGCGCGGACCGAGCGGATGGCCACCCTCTTCCCCTGGCTGGCCCTGGTCCTATGTGCCATCGCCTTCCTCACGTTCTACCTGTCCATGGCCGTGCCGCTGAAGCGGATCACCAAGGTGATCCAGGAGGGCGACTTCTCCCAGGACATCACCTTGGAGACCCACGACGAGATCCGGAAGCTGGCCGACGGCTACAACCTCTTCGCCATCAAGATCCGGGAGATCCTCGGGAATTCCAAGCAGCTGGGCCTTTCCATCGCGGTGGGCTCCACCCGCACCACCAAGCTCACCACCGATTCCGCCCTGGACGCCGAGCGCCAGGGGGATTATTCAGAACGCATCACCCGCACCAGCCAGGAGGTGGCCGAAGCCGTGGGCAACATCGCCCGTGTGACCAGCCACATCAACCGAACCACCCAGGAGAACCTCGAGTCGGCCCGCGGCACCCATCTCGAGCTGATCGAAGCGGACCAAGGCATGGCCACGACCAACCGGCGCCTGGTCTCCTTCTCGGAGCTCGTGGAGCGGCTGGCGGAGCGGTCCGGGCGCATCAGCGACGTGGTCCGGCTCATCGAGGATGTGGCGGGGCAGACGAAGCTCCTGGCCCTCAACGCCTCCATCGAGGCCGCCCACGCGGGCGATGTGGGCAAGGGGTTCGCCGTGGTGGCGGAGGAAGTCCGGAAGCTTTCGGACAACGTGGGTGAAGCCGCCGACGAGATCTCCCAGAACCTCGGCGCCATGCTCCAGGAAGTGGAGCAGACCTCCCTGGGCATCCGGGAGATCTCGCAGGATTTCCGGGGGACCACCGCCACCCTCGGCCGGGCCTCGGACCACTTCGCCCGGATGGTCCGGGACTTCGAGGAAAACACGGCCCAGCTCTCCGGCGCCACCACGGCCGTGGAGGGCATTTCGATCACCAGCGAAGAGATCCACCGCCAGGCCCGGGGCATCCAGGATCTGAGTGTGGTGGCGAACCGGCGGCTCCAGGAGGCCAACCGCTACTCCGTGGACATGAACCGGGCCACGGAGACCCTGCTCGAACAGGTCTCCCGATTCCG
>JARLGO010000039.1 GCA_031292655.1 Geothrix sp. | reverse complement strand
GGATCCAATTCGTCCAGGCGATCCAACAGTTCCCCCAGCGGGATGAGGCGGGCCCCGGGCAGGCTGGCCCGTTCGAACTCCCAGGGTTCTCGGACATCCAGGATTTGAACCCTGGAGGGATCGAGGGCCCTGAACGCCTGGGCGTCGAGGTGGGGCCCGGCCTCAAACATGGCCCACCCCGTCCCGGCTCTGGGCCCGATTGCAGATGTGGTGGGTGATGACGTCCAGGGCGGTGCGGTTCTCCACGCCGGTGGGGACGATGAGGTCGGCCCACCGCTTGCTGGGCTCCACGAATTCCAGGTGCATGGGGCGGACGCCCTGCTCGTACTGGTCCATGACGCTTTCCAGGCTGCGGCACCGCTCCCGGGTATCGCGGCGGATGCGGCGCAGGATGCGGATATCCGCATCCGTGTCCACGAAGATCTTCATGTCCAGCAAGTCCCTCAGCTCTGGAAGCGCGAAGAGCAGCAGGCCCTCCAGGATCACCACCTGGCCCGGCGGCAGGGGGTCCTCCCAGCCCGTGCGGTCCGACAGGGTGAAGTCGTAGCGCGGCTTGCGGATGCTCTCTCCCCGGTGCAGGGCCGACAGGTGGGCGGCCATGAGCTCCAGATCGAAGGCATGGGGGTGGTCCCAGTTCACGGGAAGGCCGCCGAAGCGCCCCTTCACCACCTCCAGCGGCGCGTAGTAGGCATCCATGTCCAGGAGCAGGGCGGCCACGGCCTTCTTCCGGAGCCGCTCGACCAGCTCCACCGCCACTGAGGTCTTGCCGCTACCGGACCCCCCTACGATGCCCACCAGCATCGGCCTGTCCGTCATGACGCCCCCCATCCATTCCATCTTAAGGCCGTCCCGACCATGGAAACGAACAGATGGTTTTCCGCCACGGCCCACTTCAAGGCAGGCGTCCCCTCTGCTATGGTTCGTGCCATGCATCCTTCCCGCCTCGCCCCTGCCCTGCTCCTCCTGGCGATGTTGGCCGCGTGCAGCTCCGAGGATCCGCGGCTTCCGGCCAATCTCTACGAGGAGGCGCGGAAGCTGAACCTCGAAGGCCGCAGCCTGGAGGCCCGGGCCATGATGAAGCAGCTGACGGAGCGGTACCCGGATTCAGAGGCCGCCCAGCAGGCCAAGCGCGACCTCTACCTCATCGAGGCCTTCGTGAAGCGCGACGTGGAGGACCGGCAGAAGCTGGTGCGGGCCGCCATGAAACGCATCACCGATGCGCTGACCCGGTACAGG
>JARLGO010000257.1 GCA_031292655.1 Geothrix sp. | reverse complement strand
GCCAGCTTGGCGGGCTCGATGAGCAGGTCCTCCTTGCGGGTGCCGGACTTCTGGATGTCCATGGCGGGGAAGATGCGCTTGTCGCTGAGCTTGCGGTCCAGCACGATCTCGCTGTTGCCGGTGCCCTTGAACTCCTCGAAGATCACGTCGTCCATCCTGGAGCCGGTCTCGATGAGGGCCGTGGCGATGATGGTGAGGCTGCCGCCCGCCTCGATGTTGCGGGCCGCGCCGAAGAAGCGCTTCGGCCGCTGGAGGGCGTTGCTGTCCACGCCGCCGGAGAGCACCTTGCCGCTGGGGGGCACCACGGTGTTGTAGGCGCGGCCCAGGCGCGTGATGGAATCCAGCAGGATCACCACGTCCTTCTTGTGCTCCACCAGCCGCTTGGCCTTCTCGATGACCATTTCGGCCACCTGGACGTGGCGGGTGGCGGGCTCGTCGAAGGTGCTCGACACCACCTCGCCCTTCACGCTGCGCTCCATGTCGGTGACTTCCTCGGGGCGCTCGTCGATGAGCAGCACGATGAGGAAGACCTCCGGGTGGTTGGCGGTGATGGAGTTGGCGATGTTCTGCAGCAGCACGGTCTTGCCCGTGCGGGGGGGCGCCACGATGAGGGCGCGCTGACCCTTGCCCAGGGGCGTCATCAGGTCCATGACCCGGGTGCTGACCTCCTGCGCGTCGCGCTCCATGCGCAGGTGGTGCTTCGGGTACAGGGGCACCAGGTCGTCGAAATGCATCCGGTCCTTGGCGAGCTCGGGCGGATCGAAATTGACCGCGTCCACCCGCAGCATGGCGAAGAACTTCTCGCCCTCCTTGGGGGCCCGGATCATGCCGGAGAGCGTATCGCCCGTGCGCAGGTTGAACTTGCGGATCTGGCTCGGGGAGATGTAGATGTCCTCGGGCCCGGCCAGGTAGTTCTGGTCGGGGCTGCGCAGGAAGCCGAAGCCCTCGGGCAGCACCTCCAGCACGCCTTCCGAAAAGAACTGGCCTTCGCGTTCCGCCTGGGCTTGGAGCACCCGGAACACCAGTTCCTGCTTGCGCATGGCCAGCGGGTTCTCGATCTCCAGAACCTTCGACAGCTCGGCGAGTTTGCCGATGGAGAGCTCCTTGAGCTCGGACAGGCTCAGGGCGGTCGGGGGCATAGAGCTCATAGCGACACCCCACGGGGCCGCGCGAGGGTCGCCGGGCGAGCGAGGCGAGGAACGCGAGTCGAAGCGTAGCGGGTACTACGCGCGACGAGCGTGACGCTGCATCGCGACGCCCGCCGGCCCTCGCCCGGTGGGATGAAGCCAGCCGGGCACTCCGCGGCGTCAGGCCCCTTGAACAACGAACCACGTTGGCCTGCGGGCCCTTCCTTGCGGCGTATCCCGGCTG
This sequence comes from Geothrix sp., assembly GCA_031292655.1. Classification (GTDB taxonomy): domain Bacteria; phylum Acidobacteriota; class Holophagae; order Holophagales; family Holophagaceae; genus Geothrix. The sequence continues at coordinate 9,056 of JARLGO010000257.1, read as the reverse complement.
GCGCCATCGCGGCTCCGTCGGGTGTCGTTATGAACTCTATTGGGGTGGCCATAGGTCACCTCGGCGGCAGGGTGAGTCAGGAGTGGCTCGGGATTGCTGACAGGATAAGTCAGATCTCCGGATCAGCCAAACCGGACTGGGCCTCCGTAACGAATTGCCGCACCCGGGCCACGAAGGCCTTGGGATTTTCCACGGGATAGGCGTGGCCGATGCCTGGCACCACCTCGAACCGGGAGCCCCGGATCCCTTGGGCCGTCTCCAGGCACTTCCAGGGCGGAGTGAGCAGGTCCTCGGCGCCGCTGAGCAGCAGCACGGGCGCCTGGATGCGCGCCAGCCGGTCCCGGATGTCCCAGCCCTGGGTTCCGCGGATCTGGTGCAGGTTCCCGTGCTGCGGTCTGTCGCCGCCCGTTACGACCTGGTGATAGGCCCGCAGCACGCCATGCCGGGCCTCCAGGAAGCGGTCCCCCCAGAGGAAGGGGGCCATGGCGTCGAACTGCATGAGGGGCCCGCCCACCTCCAGGCAGTGGGCCCAGTGCTCGGCCTTGAGGCTCAGGGCGAAATCGAAGCGGGGCATGGCGCTGGTGAGCACGGCACCCGGGAAGGCCTCCGGGTGGGCACTGAGCAGCTCCAGGCTCATGGCGCTGCCGTTGGACAGGCCAATGAGCCAGGGCCGCGTGATGTTCAGGGCCTGGAACAGCTCCCAGGCCTCCGCGGCCAGCAGGGCCGTGGGATAGGGCCCCTCCGGCGGGGCCTCGGACCTGCCCTGCCCCCGGCTGTCGAAGGTGAGGATGCGGAAGCGGTCCGACAGGCCGGGCAGCACGCCGGACCACATGGTGGTGTCGGACAGCAGGCCGTTCAGCAGCACCATCCAGGGCCCGTCAGGGTTCCCCTGAACCCGGTAGTGCAGCTTCAAGCCCGAAGAAAGGGTCACGAAAGTGGGCTGGGGTCGCACCGCTAAGCCCGCAGTTCCGCGGGCGAAAGCTGCCGCTCGAAGCGCCAGGCGCCGTCCACCCAGCGGATGACCGTGCAGCTGGCCTTCTTCACTTCCACCGGGTGGCCCGTGAGGTGGAAGACCAGCTCGCCCAGGAAGGGCTGGTGGCTCACGAGGGCCAGCACGGCCCCCGGTTGGGCCTCGGCCACGAGGCCCCGCAGCCAGAGGTCCACCTGCGCAGGATGGCCATCCGGCCTCAGGTCCAGCCGGGTCTCCGTGGGGAAGGCGCCTGCCGCCTCCTGCAGGCACACCATGGTTTCCGCCGCCCGCCGATAGGGGCTGTTGAACCCCCGGGTGGGGAGGTGCCCTTGCCGCACCAGGCCCCTCATGGCGGCTCGCGTCTTCCGCCAGCCCTCCTCGGTGAGCGCCCGGTCCGAATCCCGCTGGCCCGGACGCGGATCCTCGGCGATGCCGTGGCGGATGAGGAGGAGCGTCGTCACGCGGCCCTTCCTGTGCCGCGCCCTGCGGGCTTCGGCGTCGCCAAAGTGGCACTTCGCTCCTGCTGCGTGCTCATCGGCTAATCTTAACCACAGCCGCAGCTCTCGCGATTCATCCTTGTTTTTCAAGGCATTTCGAGAGATAGTATTTGTTTGGGCCCCTCCCGGCTGGCGTTGTCCGCCATCAGAGATTGCCGCTTGGCACACTCGCGCAGGGACAGCCCCGGGAGATACCAGTGAGTGATACGACCTTCGCAGCCCTGGGCTGCAGCGAAGCCCTGTTGGCGGCCCTGGCCAAGCGCGGTTTCGAGACCCCCATGCCCGTGCAGGAACAGACCATCAGGCCCGGTCTCGAAGGCCGCGACCTGCTGGTGCAGAGCCGCACCGGGTCGGGCAAGACCCTGGCCTACGGCCTGCCCCTGCTGCAGCGCCTGTCGGAGGAGCGCCACACCCAGGCCCTCATCCTCGCGCCCACCCGGGAGCTGGCCCAGCAGGTGGGCGCCGAGCTGCACAGCCTCGTGCCCAAGCTGCCCATCGCCAACCTCGTGGGCGGCGTGGCCTACCAGCCCCAGCTCCGGTCGCTTCAGATGGGCGCCCCGGTGGTGGTGGGCACACCCGGCCGCGTGATGGATCACATGAACCGCGGCACCCTGGATCTCAGCCACGTGACCATGATCGTCCTCGACGAATGCGACGAGATGCTCAACATGGGCTTTCTCGAGGACGTGGAGACCATCCTCGCCAAGGTGCCCGCCAATCCCCAGACGTACCTCTTTTCTGCCACACTGCCCGCCCCCATCGCCAAGCTGGCCAAGCGGTTCCTCAAGGATCCGGTCCAGATCCAGCTCGCGGAGGCCGGCGAGCACGCCGTCCACGCCGACATCGCCCACACCCCCGTGCTGGCGCCGGACCATCAGCACGTGCGGGCCCTGGTCAACCTGCTCCTCCGCGACCAGCCCAGCTCGGCCCTGATCTTCACCAAGACCAAGGCGCAAACCGAGGAGGTCGCCGAGGAGCTGACGGTATCGGGCCTGCCCGCCGCCTTCCTCCACGGCGACCTGGCCCAGGCCACGCGGACCCGCATCCTGGGCCAGTTCAAGGACGGCAAGCTGCGCTACCTGGTGGCCACGGACGTGGCCGCCCGGGGCCTGGACATCGAGGGCCTGCCCCTGGTGGTCCACATGGGCATCCCCACCCAGCTCGAGAGCTACATCCACCGCAGCGGCCGCACGGGCCGCGCCGGGGCCAAGGGCACCAGCATGGCCCTGGTGGGCTTCAAGGAAAGCCGCATCCTGCTGGCCTGGAGCCGCCGCGGCGGCCTCAAGCTGGACTGGCGCGCCGTGCCCACGCCCGCGGAGATCCGCGAGGCCCAGGCCGCCAAACTCCTGGACGGCATCCAGGGATCCGTCAGCGCGGCCCTGCTCCAGCAGGCCGCCCAGATGCTGAAGGACGCCGATCCCGTGCGCCTCGTGGCGGGCCTCCTGGGCCTCGTCCAGGCCGACCAGGCTTCCGGCTTCGAGCTGCCCCATGAACCTGAGAAGAAGGTCAAGTCCCGCTTCGATCTGGCGCGGGAGCGGAAGGAAGGCGGCCCCAGGCCCCAGCGCACCTATGCCGAGCGGACTGCGGCCCGGGGCGAGGCGCCCAGGCCCGAATCCTTCTCCAAGACCCGCCCCGACGGCAGCTTCAAGCCCCGCCGCGACCTCGACGAGAAGCCCCGCCCCTATGTGAAGCCGAAACCCGGCGCGGCCTCGGCGCCTCCCCGCAAGACCTGGGAGGCCCAGCCCGCCGTCAAGGACACGCCCCGTCCCTGGAAGGCAGCGCCCTCGAAGGCGTGGAAGAAGAAGTAGGCCTATCCTTTCCCATCGCCAAAATGGGCGCCGAACGGCGCCCATTTTGGCGTGTGTGTAAGAGCTCATAACAAAACCCCACGGCGCCGCGCGAGGGTCGCCGGGTGAGCGAGGCGAGGAACGCAAGTCAAAGCGTAGCGGGTACTACGCGCGACGAGCGTGACGCTGGATCGCGACGCCCGCCGGCCCTCGCCCGGAGGGATGAAGCCGGCCGGGCGCCCCGCGGTGTCAGGTCCCTTGAACAACGAACCACGTTGCCCTGCGGGCCCTTCCTTGCGGTGCATCCCGGCTGGCTTCATCGCGGCATTGTCGGGTTTTGTTATGAGCTCTAAGCCTATTTCGCCTTGTGTTCGTATTCCCCCGTCCAGCCCTCCGGCGGCGGATGGATCGCGTAGCCTCGGCAGCGCTCCAGGAACATCCTGGCTGGGCCGTCCTTCGGCTTCTTCGTCAGCAGCTGTTCGAAGATTTCCATGGCCCGGGCCCATTCGCGCTGGAGGTAGAGCGCAACAGCTTCTTCGTAGTACTGGTTATATTCCTTGTCAAGGGTCGAGATATCCCCCTTTTCGGCGAGCAGTTCATAGATCGACACGGCCTTGGTTTTCCCCTTCACCAGCACGTAGTCCAGGGTCCTCACCTCGAAGTCGTTCGAGCATTTCTCGTAGGTAAACTGGCTGATGATGATGCTCGAGCCGTAGTACTTGTTCAAGGCCTCGAGCCGGCTGGCGAGATTCACGGGATCGCCGATGACGGTGTAGTTGAGCCGCTGATCCGACCCCATGTTGCCCACCACCACATCGCCCGTGTTGAGGCCGATCCGGGTGCGGAAGACCGGCTTCTCCTGGGCCACCCATTTCTTCTCGAGGGCGCGCAGACTGTCCTGGATTCTGAGGGCGGAGCGGCAGGCGGCTTGCGCGTGATCCTTGAGCTCCAGCGGCGCGTTCCAGAACGCCATGATGGCATCGCCGATGTACTTGTCCACCGTGCCCTGGTTTTCCATGATGATGTTCGTCATCTCGTTGAAGTACTCGGTCAGGTGCGAGGCCAGTTCGCTCGGCTTCATCGCTTCGGAGATCGTGGTGAAGTCCGCCACATCCGAGAAGAAGATGCTCACCTCGCGCCTCTGCCCGCTGGCGCTGGCTTCAAGCCCGGTTTCCATGAGCTGCCGCACCAGCTGGGACGGGACGAATTTCTTGAAGGACTGAAGGCCCACCTTCATGTTGGCCATGGCATCGACAAGCGTCCTGAGCTCATAGAGAGAGGCCTTGATGTCGACCTTCTCGTCGAGGTTGAAATCCCGGATTTTATCGGTCTCCTGGACCAGCTCCTGGATCGGGTTGGTGACCTGACGATAGAGGATCATCAGGATGATGCCGGAAAGGATCAGGCCTGCCAGGCAGATGAGGACCGAAAGCTGGATCACCTGCCGGATCCGCTCGAACATCCTGGTGTGGTACTCGTAGCGCATGTAGAGGCCGAAGTCCCCCGCATGGTTCGCCAGGGGCACGAACAGGGAGACCGTTTCGCTGGACCTGTCGATGTGGTGGTACGGCGTCCCCTGCCTGATGAAGTTCAGCACCTCCTCGGGCACATGGTGGGCGCCGGTGAGTGCTTCCTCCTTGGTCAGGTTGACCGTGCCGAGGATCGTCTTGTCCTCGGAAAGGGTGGTCACGCCGCGGTCGAGATTCACGACGCTCCACTTTCCGACATAGTCCCTCTCCAGATTCTGCAGGAACTTTTCAGAAAAGCCCGAACCTATCTCCACCGACCCGATCAGCTGATCCCCATAGAACACGGGAGCGCAGGCCCGGAATCCGTAGCCGCTCTTCCCCTGTTCGAGGCCGGAGACAGTGCTCTTCTTGAGCTGCGCCTCCACCACCAGGGGCCGGTAGGCGGACAGGTTCTCGCCAAAGATGTCCGGCTTGTGGACCCGCAGGAAGGACACGATTCCTTGATTGGTGGGGATGTGGAAATGGAACTGGCTGATGCTGTGCCCCTCCAGCTGCTTCCACGTGGGGGTCACCACCTTCAGCAGTGCCTGCCGGTCCCGTTTCCGGAAGGCCTCGATCGTCTCCCGGTCGCTGGCCACATTGAGGGTTATGAGCATGGACCGGTAGATGCGGTGGCGGACCTCGTTTTGGATGTGCCTGGTGATGCTTGCGGTCCGCCGCCCCTCTTCTTCTCTCAAGTTCCTGATCATCAGATTGGCGAAGACGTACGATAGGCCGATCAACAGGACCTGGATGAGCAGGAGGACCGAGAAGAACGAATCTTTGAGGTGGTATTTGAATCGCCGTTTTCCGGCAGGTCTCCCGGCATCCTCCATGGCGCTGTCTCCCGTTTTCGTGGATAGGGCCCACGATGAGTGAAGGTCCCGCCGGGGTCAAGACCTGCCTGCACCAGGCCGGAAGGGTCCGGCCGAACCGGGAGAGCGCCCTTATTCCCGGGGGAGAGGGGCCTCCATCACCCGTTCGGATCGTTCGAATTCAGGTCCACGGGCCTGGGCTCCTCCACCACCTTGGGCCTTCCCCACAGGCGGTTCTCCATGGGCTGGGACTGGGCCCTGTCCCGGGCCTCCTTCACCCGCTGGATGGCCTCGGCATCGCTGCCGGATTTCGGCACGGTGCCCGGCTTGAAGGCCAGGTGCAGCACCCGATCCGCCGTGGCGGAGGTGGCCAGCAGGCCGGTGTAGCGGTCGATGTCGGCCCACTCCATGCCGTCGGGCACCTTGAACTCCTCCCGCTCGGTGGTGGGCAGGGCCACCTTCATGAAGTCGATCCAGATGGGCAGGGCCACCTTGGCGCCGTCGGCGCCCTTGTAGATGGTCTTCTTCTCGTCGAGCCCCACCCACACGCCGCAGGCGAGGCGCGTGGAGAAGCCCAGGAACCAGGCGTCCGTATGTTCGTCCGTGGTGCCGGTCTTCCCCGCCAGGGGCCACTGGATTTCGGCTCCGGCCCGGGCCCCGGTGCCGCTCGTGACCACGCCCTGGAGGCACTGGATGAGCTGGTAGGTGCTCATGGGATCCAGCACCTGCTCCGTGGCGGCCCCGCTGTGGGTTTCCAGCACCCGGCCGTAGCGGTCCGTCACCTTCTTGATGAAGAAGGGAGCCGGGGCCTGGAGACCACCGTTGGCGATGGTGGCGTAGCCCCGCACCATCTCCTTCAAGGTGAAGTCCCCGGACCCCAGCGCCATGCTGGGATAGGGGGGGATGCTGCCCGTGATGCCGCACTTCCGGGCGAAGTCGATGACATTCAGGACGCCGGCCTCCTCGAGCGTGCGCACCGCCGGGACGTTACGGGAGTCCCGTAGGGCCTCCCAGATGGGGATGGGACCCCAGAAGTCCCGCTCGTAGTTCTTGGGCTCGTAGGGTTTCACGCCGGCCCGCAGCGGTTTGAAGTCCAGGGTGCCGTCGGGATGGGTGACGGTGAGGTAGTCCACGGTGTCCAGGAAGCGCGTGGGCACGTCCTGGACCATGGTGGCGGGGGTCATCCCGGCCGTGAAGGCGGCGCCGTAGACGAAGGCCTTCATGGTGGAGCCCACCTGCCGCTGGGCCTGGAGGGCCCGGTCGAACTTGGAGCGGTTGAAGTCGTAGCCACCCACCATGGCCCGGATCTCCCCGGTCCTGGGGTCGATGGCCATCAGGGCGCCTTCCACCGAGGGCTCCTGGTCCAGCTCCACGGTCATCGGCATGCCGTCGTCGGCGGTCTTGATGGCGAACAGGGGCGCCGCGCCGCGGGGGAGCAGCTTCTGGACGTTCTTGCCCGCCCAGGCAAAGGCGCCCTCGGGCACCTCCAGCTCCACCTTGCCGATGCGCACCTGGGCCTTCCCCCCCTTCCACCCCAGGATCACCCCCCGCACGCTGTCGCCCGCCTCGAAGTAGCGGTTCCAGCCGTTCAACTGAGTGGTCTCGGGATCCGACACGAACTGCACGGCCTCCCGGCGGAACCCCCGATAGCGGTCCACGGCCCTCAGGCCAGTGCGCACCGCGTCGTTCGCGGCTTCCTGCCAGTAGCTGTCCACGGTGGTCGTGACCTCCAGGCCCCCGTTCAGGACCTGCTCCCGGCCGTACTTCTCGTAGAGGTACTTGCGCACCTCCTCCACCACGTAGGGCGCCACGGCCTCCTCATGGGCATTCTCCCGGGCCAGGCGGATGGGCTTCTCGATGAGCTGGCTGGCCTCGGCGGCCTTGAGATAGTCCACCTTCACCATGCGGATGAGCACGTGGTTGCGCCGGGCCTTGGCGGCGGCGCGGGCCTTGGGGTCGGGATTGTAGGGGTTGTACCAGTTCGGGTTCTGGACCAGGCCCGCCAGCAGCGCGCACTCCTCCACATTGAGCTGGGGCGCGCTCTTGCCGAAGTAGAACTCGGCGGCGGCCTCGATGCCGTAGCGCCCGCCGCCAAAGTAGACCTCGTTGGCGTACATCTCCATGATCTGCTTCTTGGAGTAGGCCTTCTCCAGCTTCCGGGCGAGGATGATCTCCTTCAGCTTGCGGTCCAGCCGCTTCTGCCGCTTGGCCGTGACCGTGCGGATGAGCTGCATGGTGAGGGTGGAGGCCCCCTCCCGCCGCCGGCCGAAGCTTGTGACGAAGTTCCAGCCGGAGCGGGCGATGCCCCAGGCCGATACCCCGCCGTGTTCCCAGAAATCCGTGTCCTCCGTGGCCACCAGCGCATTGACGAAGGCCTTGGGGATGTCGCCGTAGGGGATCACCACCCGGTGCTCCTCCGCGAAGATGCCGATGACATTGCCTTTTTGATCCAGCACCTTGGTGATGGTCTTGGGCACCCGCAGGGCAAACAGGGTCAGGAAGCTGTCGGCGTCCCGGGATAGCACGGACCAGGACACCGCGAGGGCACCGCCCCCCAGGACCGTCACGGCCACGAAGGCCCAAAAGAAGCGCCGGAACCACCGTCGGGCGGGCGAGGAGGGAGAAGCCAGCTTGGAGACCATGGGGTCCAGGATAGCGGCAGGAGCCGGCCCAGGCATCCGGAGGCCCCGCGTTCCAATTACTCCGGCAGGCTTCTACAGTGATGTCATGCCCCGACACCTGATCCTCGTCGCCAAGGTCAAATCACCGCACCTGGTGTCCACCCTCCGGGAGGTCATGCCGGCGCTTCTGGATCAGGGCTGGGCCGTCACGGGCGAGCCCGGACTCGAGGAGGTCTGGGTCCAGGCCGGTCTCGACCGGGCCCGGTTGGAGATCGACCTGAACCTGGGCACCACCGGGGAGCCCGCGGACCTCTGCCTGGTGCTGGGCGGGGACGGGACCCTGCTTTACGCGGCCCGCCGGGTGGGCCTGCGCGGCACGCCGATCCTGGGGATCAACCTGGGCTCCCTGGGCTTCCTCACGGCCCATCCCGTCTCCGAGGCCCGGGAGACCATGGGGGCCTTCCTCGCCGGAGCGCTCCTCCCGGACGTGCGCACCATGCTGGAGGTGGAGCTCTGGCGCCAGGGCTTCCTGCTGACCCGGCAGGCGGTCCTCAACGATGCCGTCGTGGCCAAGGGGGCCCTCGCCCGCATCATGGACATGCGGCTCCGGGTGGGCGAGCAGGATGCGGGCCCCATGAAGGCCGATGGCCTCATCGTGGCCACTCCGACGGGATCCACCGCCTACTCCCTGTCCGCCGGCGGCCCGATCCTGCACCCCAGCCTGGAGGCCTTCGTCATCGCCCCCATCTGCCCGCATACGTTGACGCTGCGCCCCTCGGTGGTGCCCGCCGACCGCCCCATCATCATCACCGTGGTGGACGCCGAGGACGCCCACCTCACGCTGGACGGCCAGGTGGG
>JARLGO010000038.1 GCA_031292655.1 Geothrix sp. | reverse complement strand
GGAGGTGACCAGGCCCCCGCCCATCATGCCGTTGGCGCCCACGCCCATGGATTCGACCCGCTGGGCCAGGTAGGTGCCGTCCGCCTGAAGGGCCGCATCCACAGACACCAGCAGGCCGCTCGCCATGGAACCCATGCCGGTGAAGCCCGTGCCCGCGAACTGGGTGTTGGCATTCGTCATGAAGGTGGCCTGCTGGATTCCCATCATCGAGCCCATGGTGAACTGGGAGCCCGAGGTCGCGGAGACGGAGCCGATCCGCTGCTGCATGGTGCCCTGCCAGGGATTGGTGCCGGTGCCAGCGGTCGACCCGGTGCTGGCGGTCATCGCCGGGGTCAGGGTGACATTGCCGGAGGCGTCAATGGCCACGGAGGAGGCCATGTTCATGTCAAAGCTGAGGGCCAAGGGCGTGGTGCCCACGGTCATGGCCGGGCTGAAGGGCACGGTGGCGGTGAAGGGCCCCGGCAGGGACTTCTGCTTGTAGGTGCCGGAGGCCGGATCCATGTAGCCCATGGTCACCGCCGAGAAGGTCAACATGGCTTGCGTGTAGGTGCCCTGGGGCACGGTCACGGCAGAGATGGGCTGCACCGTGGCCATCAGCTGCGTCATCTCCATGGGTGAGGAGGTCGGAAGCAGGTTCACGGTGTTGCCACCGGAGCCCGTGAGGGTGATCGAGTTGACGGTCATGCCGAAGGCGGTGAGCCAATCCGAGGGGGCGTCGCCGAGACCGACCTGCACGGACGCGGAACCCGCGACCGGCGCTGGCGTGGTGGCGAGGCCCTCCGCGATCCAGCTGGCCACGAGCCGATAGCTGCTCGAGCCCGTGTCATAGAACAGGAGGCCCCGGGTCACGGCGTCGTTGCCGTTGGTGACGGCGGTGATCCCATGGAGCTGGGTGCCCGCCTGCTGGTAGACCTGGACGGTGGTGGCCCCGGTGAGCGTGGCGAAGGCCGAATCCGCGGGCAGGGTCAGGGTGAAGCTGGCCTGGGACCCGCTGGCCGCGTAGGCGGACACGGTGCCGTGCAGCCCCTGCTGTTCCAAGCGCACCTGGCTGGCGGTGAGGGAGCCCTGGCCGCCCATCATGCCGCTGCCGCTGACCACGGCCACCCTCTGGCCCTTGGTGAGGTTCGTGGGGCCGAAGGTCGGCGTGAAGGGCAGGCTCGTGAGGTCCACATCGTCCGAGTCGACGCTGTACGGTGTCGAGGCGGGGAGGGCGACGGTGAGGGTTCCGCCGATGGAGGAGGCCATCATCCCGCCGCCCTGGCCGGCACTGGCGGCCAGGGTGATCTGGGTGGGCGGATTGCCCGTGATGGAGGTGACCAGGCCCCCGCCCATCATGCCGTTGGCGCCCACGCCCATGGATTCGACCCGCTGGGCCAGGTAGGTGCCGTCCGCCTGAAGGGCCGCATCCACAGACACCAGCAGGCCGCTCGCCATGGAACCCATGCCGGT